>PAOL01000056.1 GCA_002708475.1 Oleispira sp.
TTCATAAATATGATTATTAACGGGCAGTTTTTACAGTGGATTGTAAATAACTTAAGATGGATGTCCTTGTTTTTTATCCAGAAAACACACTGGGCTGTTATGGAAATTCTCCATTACGCTATGGTGACCTTGACGGTGATACTACTGATGAAATAGTTTTGTTTCTTGGGGAAGACCTTGTCATGTTTTCACCTGAGCAGGAGGCTATTATTTTTTCTCAAAATCTTAATATTGCAGACTGGATGAGCAAAGAAGAAACGTCACAATGGATAACTGATTTCGGTAAAGCAGGCCCTCTCGGTGATCAACATCCGCAATATCAATCTTCAATTATTGCTTTTACTTCGGCTAATTATCAATCGGTGCAAGCTGGATATAGAGGGTATGGAAAGCTGTATTTTGGTGATTTTAATAGTGATGGAAAGAGAGATATCATTGTTTGGAGAAAAATATATCAGTCCTTGTTACGTGGTAATACAAAAGATGGCTTTGCATTAAAGAAAGACAATTATTTACACTATGAAAAATCAGCAAGCGGAATTTACGATTTGGCTGATACAGATGCTAATACGATAAATGGCTGGCTAACTTCGAAGGACCTTACTTGGTCTAAAGGCTATCCCTCAAAAAGTGAATGCGCAGGGCAAGAAGGTCAGCTAATCCCAGAGATGCATGATCCGCTTTTGAATGATCCTGATGTGTTGAAGTAGAGCTTCAGCTCATTATTGAAACAACCCATAAAAAGCTTCACCTCGAAAAGGTTGAGGCTTTTGCTTTTTAGAGATACCAACATTATCGGTAGCGAAGGCCTTAGACTTAAAAGAAAGCCTAGAAGACGATCTCGCGGTCGCCATTTATACCGAATGGCTTGATATCGAGACCTGATAAACCAAATAAAAAAACGCATCATCTGCAAAAATTATGCGTTTTTTATATCTGTGATTTGCTCGCTTTATTAAGCATTCACATCTAATAAACGACCTGTTTTATCCAAGCCAAATAAGTCTTCCATAGTGGAGGTTATTGAGTCGATGGTGTCGCTGTCTAGGTCTTGGCCTTCATATTCGCTTAACAGTGTTTCTAACGTTGTTAGCATTTCATCAGTGAAACCCTGTCCTTCAGATTGAGGTGGAGGCGGCGGAGGCCCCGCTGATTGGTCTTGGCTCTGGCCAACACCTGCAAGATCACCTATTTCTTTTGCATCGAATCCTGCGCTAGCGATGGCATCAGCGAATTCTTTCCCTGGAGTGAGGCCTGCCTCTGAGAAGGTGTTAACGATTGCTTGAGCATCAGCTTCAGATAAGTTGTCTACATCATATTCAGATAAAGTATCTGTGATAAGCGTTGTCTGTTCTTCGCTAAGAGAAGTCTCCTGGCTCGATTGACGAGGCGGTGGAGGTGGCGGTGTAGATCCTGAAATAGAGACCATGTTGAACTCCTTATAAATTAAACATTTAAATCCAAGAGTAGGGATTCTTGGATGTTCAAATTAAAATTAGTACAACAATGTGCAAAAAATGAGGAATAAAGAGCAAGAGATATAAAAAAGTGAGCATTAAAATAGAAGAGCTACTGCGCTAAAGGCGGCTCTTCAAATTTATAACCTACTCCGTATACGGAATGAATAATCTCTTGGTCAGGCAGTATTTCGGCAATTCGTTTGCGCAATTTTTTAATGTGGCTGTCTATTGTGCGATCACTTACCACTCGATTGTCGGCATAAATATGATTCATAAGTTGCTCTCTTGAATATATCTTGCCCTTTCCGTAAAACAAAATGCTTAAAAGCTGGAATTCAACGGCGGTTAATACGAGTTCTTTACCATTAATTGTTGCCTTATTACGCGACTCATCCAAAGCAATACCATGAGTAACAGAATCCGGTTGAACGGGGTGAGAGCGTCTTAAAATGGCTTTCACTCTTGCAATAACTTCTCTGGGACTAAAGGGTTTGCAAATGTAATCGTCGCAGCCTAACTCTAGCCCTAGTAATCGGTCTACTTCTTCTACTCGTGCGGTTACCATAATGATTGGAACGTCGGAGAAGGCTCTAAGTTTTTTGCATATTTCAATGCCACTTAGCCCTGGTAACATTAAGTCTAACAAGATTAAATCCGGTTTATGCTGTGTTACCCAATCGATGACTTCTAGGCCGTTATCAATAATGTGGGGTTCGAAATTGGACTGAGCCAAGTAGGCAGATAAAACTTCTGAAAGCTTGGGTTCGTCTTCAACGATTAATACGTGTTGCTTTACGCTGGGCTGATTCATAATAATTCTCTCTTTTTGTGTGCACCCTTGCTAAAACCTAAAGCAGGTAACCTCACTGAAATCCAAACCCCTCCATATGGAGAGGCTTTTGTGGTGATGGTGCCATCATGAGCAGACACTATATTTTGGCATACAGACAAGCCCAATCCGGCTCCGCCAGTTGCTCTATTACGAGAAGATTCTACTCGATAGAGGCGTTCAAATAATTTTTCTAGTTCTGCTTCACTCACACCAGGTTCTGAGTCTTTAAACTGAATACTAATTTCATCAGGTTGTGCACTAATCTCTACTTCTAACCTACCGTCACGGTCGGTGTAGCGCAGCGTGTTTTTTAATAAATTACTAAACAATTGCCTCAGTCTTGTTGCATCTGCAAATACATGGTGAATTTTCTTTAGTTTAGAATTGAAGGCTAATGTGAGACCTGCATTTTCAAATTCGGTTCGAAAAGAATCTAATGTATCTTGTAAAACATGACCAATATCAATGTTTGATTTTTGATAATTCAACGCGCCGATATCCGACATTGAAAGTTCATAAAGGTCGTTAACCAGAAGGTTTAAATGTTCTACTTCAGCATGTAAGGAGTTTATTGTTTGTGGGCTGCTTACTCGAATACCATCTTGTATCGCTTCAATCTCTCCTTTGAGAATCGATAATGGCGTACGTAATTCATGTGAAATGTCAGCAATCCATTGTTGGCGCGCTTTTTCATTTTCCTTTAGTTTATTGGCTAAGGTATTGAAGTTTTTAGACAGTAGGCCCAATTCATCATTACTTGTAATGGGGATGACTGTTTTATAACGGCCAGAAATTAATCGCTGTGTCCCCTTGGTTAAATGTCGAATCGGCTTCACTAGGTGTGCTGCTATGGGCAAGGCGGCTACTACACAAATAATGACCATCATCAGAGCAGATAGCATAAAGGCTCTGGATTGTTGTTCAACGAATAATACATCCAGTTCATCAGCGAGTTTCTTTTGAGGAAATTGCCCTAAAAACCCTACAACTTCATCTTCTACGATAATTTCATGAAGCTGGATGTTAGTCAGATCTATAGCGCGGCCTATCAACATATTTTGATCTTTATCTAACAGTAATGGCCGGTTTCCTATTTTATGTGGCGGGGGAGGACGTTGAAAATCACCGGGGGGGCCAAATGAGCGTGGGCCTCTATCTCGATCATTAAATTCAGGGAAATCAATATACTGATTTAACAGATTATCCCAAGATCGTCGGTTATTGCTAAGTTTTTCCCAGCTGTTATTTTCTTGCCAATGCTCAGCTAAGGCTTCACTAAACTCAACATACTTCTGTTGTTCTTGTTTGTTAACATAATCTAAGAAGCCTCGGTCAAAGCTCCATAGCATCATTAGGTACATGCATAGAACCACACTGCCAGTGGTTAGCAGTAAGGTAGTAAATAGCTTGAAGCGAATACTAAGGGTCATTTGGGGTAATTTAAACATATAAAACGGGGTTAACCTTCTATGGGTTGCTAAAGCATACTGTATCTTTAGGATAGCTCTCAACAACCTTCTTGCTCTAATTACGCTATGCTGTAAACTTCACCGCCCACAATTAACTGTCCATATCGTCAGGAATTAAAGGCCTGATAAGGCCCCTAAAAAGGTAACCAGATCCCCATGAATAAAGTATTTATCAGTGCACAGGAGCTTTTAGAAGACTCTTTCAAGCTAGCTTTGCAGGTGTATGAAAGTGGCTTTCGCCCAGATTATATCGTGGGTGTTTGGCGTGGTGGTGCTCCAGTAGGGATTGCGGTACAAGAATTATTACATGTTTTGGGGACTGAGGCTGATCATATTGCGATCCGTACTTCTAGCTATACAGGCATTGGTGAGCGTGACAAGAATGTGCGCGTTCACGGTTTAACGTATCTTATTAAGCGCCTTGAAAGTGAAGACAGCTTGTTAATTGTGGATGACGTTCACGACAGTGGTTTGAGTATTGAGCAAACTATTGTTGATTTAAAGAAAGCGTGTAAGAAAAACACTCCTGAAATACGCGTTGCGACGCCTTACTTTAAACCGGATAACAATAAAACGGGCCGTATTCCAGATTACTTTATCCACGAAACTCATGATTGGTTGGTATTTCCACATGAGATTGACGGTTTGAGTGAAAAAGAAGTTCGTGAACACCGCCCAGAGCTTGCAGGAATCATTGATAAAATTGAGCAGCTAAAAAAGTAATCTGCATAGATTCATACCAAGTAGGCTCATGCTCTGCTTTCTTATTCAGTCGCGAATCGTTTCGCGACTGAATATACCAATAATCGGTGTGCCATGAGCACGCATTATGGGCTCTATTTCTCGATGCAGTTGGTGATAGCGATAAAAAGGGACTCGTGGAAATAAGTGATGAATCGAGTGCAGGTTTTGGCCTAGCCAAATCCACTCGAATGGTTTCATCCACGTAGGCATTATTAGGCTGTTGGTATTTTGATAGCGTTTAGGTTCTTTGTAAGGTAAATGAGGGCGATAAGCAAACCAGTAACCTGTAAAAAATCCACCTAAGAAATATCCTCCTAAGATGACCAAGGCAACGCTTGGTTGATCAATCAAAAGAATAAATGCCGTACGCCATCCGATAGAAAAAGATAATTCTAAGCAGTAAATCAAACGTTCTTTCAGTGAAGCGCTGCCCCAGTTGTGTAAGGCAAAAAATGCATTTTGAATCCAAACAAATTTCAATATGGTGATGACCGCTGCTAGTGGTCCATCTCTTAAACCACTAATCACAAAATCAGGATCTTTATCGGGCTGATTGGTGTAGCGATGATGTGTGAAATGCTCTACACGATGTGAGGCATAAGGAATGGCAATAAGCGGGGCGACAAGGTAGCCGCATAGATTGTTTAGCCATGTTAATTTTGCATTATTGCCATTAATGTTTCGATGGGCTGCTTCGTGTAAGGGGGTATACGAAATATAAGATAACGCAGCTACTATGAAGATTGCGGCCCAAGTTGGAACTAAGCCCTGAGCGTATAAAACTAAATGCACAATAAAAGCGGTTACAACGAATAGGGTCAACACAACCGTTGGCCAAGCAACCTTTCCCATATGATTTTGGGCTGAGGCAATGGCTTGTTTATTTAAAGCCGTTAGATCATTCGACATAAGTGTTTTCGCTGAGTTATTGTTGTTATGTTACTAATTTACGCTTTCGATAATCATAAACACAGGGCAATAGAGGCCTTTATGTATGCTTTAGTGGCCACTGTTTAAATANGCTATTTGTTTAAGGGAATATGGGATAGAATTTTCGAATGTCTACTATTGAACCGATCCGTCACCCCATTGTTATCAGTCAGGTTATGATTAATTTCGCAGCCCGCTTTGGTATTGATAAAGAAACCTGTTTACTGGGTACGGATATTCCTGAAAAACAATTACACGATAGTGAAGTACTTATTTCGCGTTCCCAGGAGATGCGCTTAATAGAGAATTTAATCCTAGCGCTTCCTAATGAAGCTGCGCTGGGTTTTAAGCTAGGGTTGCAGTACAGCGTCTCGACGTTTGGTGTTTGGGGATTCGCTTTAAGAACTAGCCGAACTTTACGTGAAGCGGCTGTGATAGCACTGCGCTATTTACCTTTGAGCACGGCTTATTGCCGAATGCAGCAATTAGATGAATGTGGTTACTTCAATATTTTGTTTGATGCTGATTGTGTTCCAAGTCCATTACGCCAGTTTTTACTAGAACGCGATATGGCAACAGGCATTAATATTCTTAATGAATTAAGTTTGGCAGGGGTGAAACTTTCAAAAATAGAATTTCAAGGCCCTGCACCTGAATACGCAGATGAAATTGAAGCGCTGGTTCAGGTGAAACCTATTTATCAAAGTGCTCATAATGCACTTTGTGTCACAGTTGAAGAAGCTGATCGTTTATTACCAACGTATGATTCGCAATTAGTACGTTTAATGGGAGAGCAGTGTCGTAGCCAATTAGAACGTAGGCAGAGAGCAGGTGTTACGGGTCAGGTTCAACAGCAAATTTTAGGGCCTTTGGGATTGGTTGCTTCTGTTGATGAGGTGGCAAAATCTTTAGCTATGTCTGCACGAAGTCTTCGACGAAAACTTGAAAGCGAAAATACCAGCTATAAAAATATTTTGGATCAAGAGAGACAGCAAACTGCGCAGCAGTTATTGCGTGGCAGTAATATGAAGCTGGATGAGTTAGCTTTTCATTTGGGCTATACCGATACTGCTAGTTTCTCTAGGGCTTTTCGCCGCTGGAANGGATGTTCTCCAGGAGAGTTTAGGNCTTCGAAAGAATAAACCCTCCTGTGAAGANAGAAGTACTAAGGTTTATTGCCCCATATGCTTGAGACAGCTCGTTCGTTACCTAGCACTCCAACAATTAAGATAACGAAGCTGACTAAACCAAAAGTAACTACAGGAATGTAATAGCCCATTGAATCAGCGTCNGCTGCCATGGCAGCNACAGCTGCTGCAAGTATTGCGAAAAGAATACCCATGACAATTAAAATAACGCGGTGTGATTTTTTATAAGCATATTCTTCAGTGCCATTTTCAAAGTTTTCTAAAATGGGTGAAAATGCTTTACGTAATATTTCTTTCATTTTGTCTCTATCTTAATATCTGTTGGTGTAAGTGTATCTAATGTTATTCAGTGGTTACTAGGTGTTGTTCTAAAATGTTGCGTATGTCATCTGGAATTGGCTTTGATGATTTTCCTTTATGGTCAAAGTGAACCAATATAGCATTCCCTTTTGCGACCATTTGGCCTTCTTGCCAAGCTTCGTGACCAACCACCATGGATGAGTTACCCACTTTTTTCATATATGTGCGAATCTCAACGGCTTTACCATAATAAATCTCCGCTAAAAAATCGACGTCAATTTTTGCAATGATAAGGTGCCAGTCGTCAACAGCCATGCCTGGGCAGAAGAGTTTAAAGATAGGAGTGCGCGATTCTTCAAACCAAACGGGTAAGACTGTGTTGTTTACATGGCCTAATGCATCGGTTTCAGAAAATCTAGGCTGTAAGGTGTTGGTCCACATAGGCATTCTCTATTATCATTGACGTTTGTAACCATGATACTCCAGCTATGACTGAACAAGAACAGCACGACCAAACTTTTATGCAGCTTGCTTTAGAGCAAGGGCAGCTTGCTTATGATGTGGGCGAAGTGCCAGTAGGTGCGGTTGTGGTTTTGGATGGTGAAGTCATTGGGAGAGGTTACAACCAACCGATTACCAGTCTTGATCCGAGTGCGCATGCAGAAATAGTTGCATTACGTGATGCGGCTAAGAATATTGGGAATTATCGNTTAATGGGTGCGACCTTGTATGTAACGGTTGAACCCTGCTGTATGTGCACNGGCTGTTTGGTTCATTCTCGTATTAAGCGCTTAGTGTATGGTGCAACGGAACCGAAAGCGGGGGTGATTGAATCAGCGATGCAGATGTTAGATAGNCCTTTCTTTAANCATACCATTGATACATCTTCGGGTGTTTTAGCNGAGCAATCTTCAAAGTTAATGTCTGANTTTTTTAAGATGCGAAGAGCGGGGAAAAAGAAGCTTAAGCAACTTACTCGACCAGAGTNAGTTTCAAATNAAATAAAGCCGCACGAAAAGTAGCGGCTAAAGTAGTGGCGGAATAATACGAACGTCTGCAGTTGCTTGCATATTCTCATCTTCTAATTCGATATCGTAGTCTGGGCTATCATTCCAAACAAGCACATCAAAATAGCGACGGATATTCTGTACATAGGAAACTGGCTCACTACCACGAGCGTAGCCGTGCTTCGTTTTCTTGTGATAACGCTTCTGGCTGAGTAGGGGTAGATAGTCTTTTACATCCATCCAGCGGCTATCATCACCACCTTCTCCTACTGCCAATTTGCGCGCATCAGTAAGGTGACCATAACCAACGTTATAAGCTGCAAGAGCCATCCAAGTGCGATCAGGTTCTTGAATCTTTTCTGGTAGACGCTTACGTAGCTTGGCTAAGTAGGCTGCACCACCATAAATGCTTTGCTTAGGATCAAGACGATTTTTAACACCCAGCTCTTTTGCTGTGCGACGAGTTAGCATCATTAAACCACGAACCCCTGTGAAGCTTTTAGCTCTAGGATTCCAATGAGATTCCTGATAACTCATTGCTGCGAGAAGGCGCCAGTCTAACTCGTATTTTTCCCCTGCTTCACGAAACAGGTCGTCATATTTGTCTAATTTCTTATCGGTTTGTCTTTGGAAGCGCTTAGCACCNACGTAATTTAATTGGTCTAGATGACCATAAAAACGTTCACGAACTTCTAACAGTAAGCCGTTGGTTTGAGCATTTCTGAAAAATGCTTCAGAAGCTTTGAATAGGCTGTCATCTCGAGTTTGAGGGAATGCCCAAGCCAGAGGCTGTGCTCCAGTTAAATCAAAGGCTACCGCCAAATTCGGGTAATAGGCTTGCAACATTTCGAATTCATTTGAATTAATAATGGTGAAATCAACTTCACCAGTNGCGACCATTTGCAGTAGGCCAACAGATTCAAAATCTGGACTCTCACTCCAAGTGAGCTCAGGAATGTTTGTATCTTGCAGCATACGCAGCTTTTCTGCGTGGCTGCTATCAGAAGAGATAACAAGCTGCCCCTTGGCAAGATCAATTTCTGTNTCAGGCTTCATCCCGCCACGGCGATAAATAACTTTTTGGCTCACCTGCATATAAGGTGTAGAGAAACGAACCCATTTATTGCGAGCATCTGTGATCGTTAAGTTAGCTGCTGCAAAAGCAGCTTCTTGTCTTTCTAGGCTGCTATAAAGGTCGGATAAGCTATCCGCTTGTTTTATAACAAGCTCAACGCCTAGGTGTTCAGCAAATGCTTTTGCGAGTTCGTATTCATAACCCGTAGTTCCTACATTATCTTCAAAATAGGTAGTAGGACTATTACGGGTAATAACGACAAGTTGACCTTGGCTGCGAATCTGTTCAACAGCATTAGGTCTTACACTACCGCTAACCGTTAGTAAACATAGAGCCGCAATTGTGAAGCGGGTTACAAAACGAAATATGTAATTGTTCATTGGGCTCCTTTGAATTNTATTTATCTTTAGTTGNGCACCAAAATNGTGCGNNATNTTCTGTATTTGGTCATTCTAACGGTTTGTTTGTTTAAAAAACACCCATTGTGAGAACTAAGTCTCATCAAGAGTGCTGACTATTACCNTTTTTNTATCTAAGNCATTGAAAATAAAGAGAAAAACTTNAAATGTAAAATCATGAAACACATTGTTTCAGAATGCATTTAAGTACTNATGCTAAATCCGTATGACCTCAGTAGGACCTCATATATTAATCAGTATTTATAGTTTGTTTTATTTAATCTCTTGTTAGTAATGCTGGCATTTATCTAAAAATGCTGTCCATTTGGTCTATTTTTTCCGGATGTAAAAAAGAAGATTTCAGTGTTTATCTGACTACGCTTGAGTGGATTATTCGTCTATAGACGCGTATCATTGCGCCCAATTTTTACCGTGTTCACTTCCAACTTCTTGGAGCTCGACCTAATGCTTGAACTACGTGGCGCCCCTGCGTTTTCTGATTTCCGTTTGACTAAGATGCTTGCCAAATTACAGGCTGCTGTTCCTAACGTTGCTTCTGTCTACGCTGAATTTATGCATTTTTCAGATACAACTTCTGAATTGACTGATCAACAGTTAGAAATTTTAGGCAAGATCTTAAAATATGGTCCTAAGGCCGATGTGCAAGATACTAGTGGTCATATGTTATTGGTCGTTCCTCGCATTGGCACTATTTCTCCTTGGTCGTCGAAAGCGACGGATATCGTTAATAACTGCGGTATTGCCGAGGTTGAGCGTATTGAGCGCGGTACAGCTTTTTATATTACTGCGAAAGAAGGCGAGCTAAGTTCTTCTGATCTTGAAACTGTTAGTGATTTGATTCACGACCGTATGGTTGAAGTGGTATTAAGTAATACAGCGGATGCTGAGCAGTTATTTCAGCACGCGCAGCCGACGCCATTAAGTTCTATTGATGTTATGGGTNGTGGTCGTGCAGCATTAGAGCAAGCAGACAAAGAATTGGGCATGGCGCTCGCAAGCGACGAGATCGATTATTTGCTAGCCGCTTATTTGAAGTTGGAACGTAACCCAACTGATATCGAATTAATGATGTTTGCTCANGCGAACTCTGAGCATTGCCGTCATAAGATCTTCAANGCCAGTTGGGTGATTGATGGTGAAGAGCAAGAAGATTCATTATTCCAAATGATCAAGAACACCTACAAAAACCACAGTACCGGTGTTTTGTCGGCTTACGCTGATAACGCGTCTGTGATTGAAGGTGCTACTGCAGGTCGTTTCTTCCCTAATAGTGATACTCGTGGTTATTCGTATAACGAAGAGCCGATGCATATATTAATGAAGGTAGAGACTCACAATCACCCAACGGCGATTGCTCCTCATGCAGGTGCAGCTACGGGCTCTGGTGGTGAGATTCGTGACGAAGGTGCTACTGGTCGTGGCTCGAAACCAAAAGCGGGCTTAAACGGTTTTACTGTTTCCGATTTGAATATTCCAGGTTTCCAGCAAGATTGGGAATCTCAGTATGGTAAGCCAGGGCGCATTGTTTCTGCCTTGGATATCATGATTGAAGGCCCATTGGGCGCAGCAGCGTTCAATAACGAATTTGGTCGTCCTAACATTTGCGGTTACTTCCGTACTTTCGAAGAAGAATATAACGGTGAAGTTCGTGGTTATCATAAGCCAATTATGATCGCGGGTGGTTACGGAAATATCCGTGACGAACACGTTCAAAAAGGTGATATTCCTGTTGGCGCTCGTTTAATCGCTTTGGGTGGTCCAGCCATGCAAATCGGTTTAGGTGGCGGTGCTGCATCAAGTATGGCATCAGGCCAATCGAATGAAGATTTAGATTTTGCTTCTGTTCAGCGTGAAAACCCTGAAATGGAACGCCGTTGTCAGGAAGTGATCGATCGCTGCTGGCAGATGGGTGATACCAATCCAATCGCTTTTATTCACGATGTAGGCGCGGGTGGCTTATCGAATGCCTTTCCTGAGCTTGTTAGTGATGGTGGCCGTGGTGGTAATTTTGAACTGCGTAACATTCATAATGATGAGCCAGGCATGAGCCCGCTTGCATTGTGGTGTAACGAGTCGCAAGAACGCTATGTAATGGCCGTTGCCGAAGCCGATATGGATGCATTCGATGCGATCTGTGCTCGCGAGCGCTGTCCGTATGCGGTTGTGGGTATTGCGACTGAGGAAGAACATTTAACCGTTACCGATAATCATTTTGATAATACGCCTATTGATCTACCTTTGGATGTTTTGCTAGGTAAGACGCCGCGTATTCATAAAGATGTAGAAACTAAGCAAGGCGAGCAAGAAGAATTCACTGGGGCTGATTTAGACCTAGCTGACGCTGCTGAGCGTATTCTTAAGTTACCGACCGTTGCGAGTAAGAGCTTCTTAATTACCATTGGTGATCGCTCGATTACCGGTACGGTTGCTCGTGATCAATTTGTTGGTCCGTATCAAGTGCCTGTTGCCGACTGTGCGGTAACGACGTCTTCTTACGATTCTTTAGTCGGTGAAGCGATGGCGATGGGCGAACGTACGCCAATGGCCTTAATCAATGCACCTGCTTCTGGCCGTATGTCGGTCGGTGAAGCAGTGACTAACATTGCAGCGGCCAACATTGAGAAGCTATCTGATATTAAAATGTCTGCTAACTGGATGTGTGCTGCGGGCCATCCAGGTGAAGATGAAAAGCTATACCAAACCGTGAAAGCCATCGGTATGGAGTTGTGCCCTGAACTGGATATCACGATTCCGGTGGGTAAAGACTCTATGTCGATGAAAACGGCATGGGAAGAAAGTGGTGATAACGGTAAGGTAGAGAGTAAGTCAGTTACAGCTCCTTTATCATTGGTGATTACTGCTTTCTCGCCGGTTGTAGATGCGTCTAAGACGCTAACGCCTGAATTAAAAACTATTGAAGAGGCTACAGACCTTATCTTGATCGACTTGGGTAATGGCCAGAATCGCTTAGGCGCTTCTTGTATTGCTCAGGTTTATGGCAAGGTCGGTAAAACTTCTGCAGATTTAGACGATGCTGAAGATTTAGCAGCCTTCTTTGCAGTGATTCAAGGGCTGAACCAAGACGATAAATTATTGGCTTACCACGATCGCTCTGATGGCGGTTTGTTCTCGACGCTAACTGAAATGGCCTTTGCGGGTCGCACTGGTGTGACGGTTAAGCTGGATACTTTGGCTGATAGTGAAGCTGAATTGACAGGCGCATTATTTAACGAAGAGTTGGGTGGCGTTATTCAGGTGCGTCGTAGCGATCTTGAGTTCGTGTTGGCTCAGCTGCAAGGCGCTGGTTTAGGTGAAATGTCTCATGTAATTGGTACATTGAACGAAGACGATCAAGTTGAGTTTAACTTCAATGATGAAGAAGTCTTGGCCAATAGTCGTATGACGTACCAGCGTTTCTGGGCTCAAACATCTTATGAAATTCAATCCATTCGTGATAACTCCGATTGCGCTAAGCAAGAGTTTGATCGCTTATTGGATGCTGAAGACCCAGGTTTAAATACGGCATTAACGTTTGATGTTAATGACGACATTACTGCAAACTTTAGCCGAGCTGAAGGTGAGCGTCCTCGTATTGCGATCTTACGTGAGCAAGGCGTTAACGGCCAAATCGAAATGGCTGCGGCATTTGATCGCGCAGGTTTCGAAACCATCGATGTTCACATGAGTGATATGTTATCTGGCGCAGTATCGCTGAAAGATTTCCGCGGCTTGATCGCTTGTGGTGGCTTCTCTTATGGTGATGTTCTTGGTGCGGGTGAAGGTTGGGCGAAGTCGATCTTATTTAACACAACGGCACGATCTGAATTCGAAGGTTTCTTCAAGCGTGAAGATACGTTTGCACTAGGTGTGTGTAACGGTTGTCAGATGCTTTCTAACTTACACGAGTTGATTCCAGGTGCTGAGCACTGGCCACACTTTGTGCGTAACCAATCTGAGCAGTTTGAAGCTCGCGTTGCTTTGGTAGAAGTTCAGAAGTCTGATTCTATCTTGTTACAAGGTATGGAAGGCTCTCGTATGCCTATCGCCATTGCACATGGTGAAGGTCATGCAGAATTTGCTGATACGGCTGACAAAACAGCGGTTAATGCCAATGCTCAAGTCGCGCTACGTTATGTTGATAACTACGGCCAAGTGACGGAAACGTATCCTGCGAATCCAAACGGTTCTACCGAAGGTATTACAGGCTTAACTGCGGCGGGTGGTCGAGTTACGATTATGATGCCTCACCCAGAGCGTGTTTTCCGTGCTGTTCAAAACTCTTGGCAGCCAGAACAGTGGAGCGAAGACGGCGCTTGGATGCGTATGTTCCGTAATGCGAGAGCTTGGTGTAAATAGCGTTAATCACTTGTAGCTTACAAGTCTAAAGATAACCCGCTTTCAGAAATGGAATGCGGGTTTTTTTATGTGTGTATTTGAGATGTTTGAAATATATTTAATGATTTTTTAGGCAAGTAAAACAATAGTAAATTGATTTGTATTAGATCTTGGTAGTATGGTTTAAGTTAGTCGCAATATAAAAATAAAAGGCAGCGCAGTGGATTATGGGTATTAAGTTAAAGATTTTAGGCTTCTTTATTGCCATCTTTTTAGTTGGGTGCAGTGGAAATTCTGATACCACGACGTTTAGTTCGTCTAGCGATATAAAGCGCTTTACTGGGGTAGTTAATAACTCTTCAGTAAAAGGGGCTGAGATTGCTGTAATTCCTATTGGGAAGCATGGTCAGTTTACTTTTGATGAAGATGGAGAACTTCAAGCACTCACAGGGGTTAGTGATGACGATGGCCGCTTTGGTTTTGCGGTTGAGATAGAAGAGTTTGGTCCTTATGTTCTGACAGCCATAACGCCAGAGTTTACAGAGGAAACAGAACTTGAGTTGTCAGCTAAAGCAAGTTGTCAGGTGGCTTCTGGTTGCCTTGTGAATGCAGAAACGGTTTCTTTTGGTGAATACTATTCTTTAGACGAAAATCGACAATGGTCTGCTGCGATTGAGTCTATATCAAGTGGGCAATTTATTGTTATTAACCCCATTACTGAAATGGCCCGGGTATTCGGTTTTTCTGCTTATGTTAATAATAGTCAAGATCTTGTGACATCAACAGGGACGATTGCGTCTGCTAACTATTACAGTAACTATGGGGTTGTTAAAGGTAATTCACAGACAGCTGCGTTACTAGGTTTGGGGGATATTTTATCGGTAGAGCCTGCGAACTTAGCGCTTTTACACGCTCTCGATATTAGTTCATCAACATTAATAGAAGAAAGTATTCGTTATGGTGCGCTGTTAGCCGGGTGGCAGGAATTAGAATTGCAGTATAACGCAGGCTTGTTAGAAGGTGATTTTACTTTTATGGATGAAGCTGTTCAGCAGTATATATCCAATGGTGGACAGCTTTATCAAGCTGCAGCGCTTGATGGGCAAGTATTATCATTAAAGGATTTATATCAAGCAGCACTGGCGAATTTAATGGAAGTGCGTGATTATCATTTAAATCTTGCGCGTTCCCTTCCTAGTGAGGTAAACCTTGTTATTGCTCGCTTTGAATCTGAAATTGCGCAATTAAATGATGGCGTATTAACCACGGCAGAGCCTGTAATATTTGAACAGTATATCGAAGATTATTCTGATGCGGTCATGAAGACGAAGGCGATGGTTAACTATATCAGTAACCTTAAGGATAATTTTGTAACAGAAGAATATAGAGACAGTATTAAAGCATCATCCGATTTAATAAGTGCTGAAGCTCGTCGATTATCCCCAAGCCTAGATCTCGTCTTTCAAAAAATATTATCCATCTATGAATATTATTTAACCTGTACTCATGGGGATTGTGATACTCAAAGTGAATGGCATAGTGCTGATGGCAGCGCAGGCAATACTTTTATAGAGAGTGAGGATAAGTTAACGATAATCACTCCCGCGGGAACTAATTTAGTCGTTACTCAAGGGTTGGTTTTTGATGGCGCTAATCCGGAAGGCTCGACCGAAACGAATGTTCATGATTTATTTTTAAGTGGTGTTGTCGTGTTTGATGGCATTAGGTTTGAACTTTCGGATCTGTCATCTGATGAAGAGGCTAGTATTCAAAGTGGTCTGCGCTTTTCGTTCGAAGAGCCGCTAGAAAAACTGCCGTTGACGCCAGAAAAAATAGCCGGTGGTATGGGAGCTTCTGTTGATGAATCATTAGTGCCGGATTATATCGAGCTTGTTTTGTCTGGGTTTACCTTATTCGATCCTTTGCAAGAAGATACTGAAAATGAAATTAAAGTGTCCGGATCTCTTACCGCCTTAATGTTCGCAAATATTGATGCGGGTGATTTTATTGAAGGTAAGGATGATGTTGAAAAGCTTGGTAAGCGTTACAACTTGTCTAGCGTTAAAGCGACACTGAGTATTGAGGGAGCGCTTAAGGGAGAGGTAACTGGAACGGACGATGTGATTACTGAACTCAGAGATAATGCTTTGTTTTACTTGGAAGCGACTGCTAGTGAGGCTTATGTTTCAACTGATGATAATAATACTGAAACGTATAATGTCGCAGCGTATTTCCCTGATTCTGTGTACCCAACATTTGAAGCGTTTTTTAATCCTAGAGAAGGCTTTTCTGTAGGCAGTATTAGCCCGGAACCTTTGGTTGTTAGTCGTCGTGGAGTGATGAATTTTCCAGTATTAGATACGGATGGCAACGAAAGTGAAACAGAAGTTGTTGAGGTTCAATATATTGAACTGGACTATGAAGCCGGCGGTTTGGAGCGTTATGTTGTTTATCCGAAGTTAGAAGGTGAAGATGAATATTGGGGAATGATTTGTGATGCTCAGCCAGAGGATGAAAATGACCTGATTGATCCTGAATATACTAGGGTTATACAAGATGAGGACGGGTTGGATGTTACCGAAGACTTATTGACTTGTCCTTATCGCAATAAATATGAGGGCGAAGCGACTCCGGATAACTTTGTCAGTGAAGTATATTCTATCAATAAAGACTTTTTTAATTTACGAGAATTCAACGGTCAAGGGGCTTATAGGATTAATTATCCAGAAGTCAGTGATGGGGAGTTGGGTGCGTTGGTTGAAGGTGCTTCATATGATGGGACGATTGAAGTTCCTATTGTTTTGGGTGTTGATAGTATGAGGCTGCAGTTTCAACCTGAATTGGTTAATTCAGCGAATACTGAGTATTTTCCAGAGTCTTTGGTGGATATTAGTCTGGTTTGGAGAACTCATGAATTAATTGATGTGAATGCCTTGCTGGCGTTCGATCCAGAGCAGGTAATTAATACAGAAAGTGGGTTGCCTTATCTGGCGGTAGGGAGTAATTCTGAGAGTTATTCTATTGCTTATCGTACTGATGAAGAGGGTAATGAATACGGCGAATACGTGTTTGCTTGGGCAGGTGTTGCTTTTGTTGATGGTCCTGTCGATGGCACCCAGGTGATGCAAGCAACGGATGATGATGACCTAAAAGAAGCTGTATTCTCTGAATTGGGTTCAAATGTATCCTATTCGTCTTTCACTGCGCGTGATCTTGAAAAACTCGGCGTTGATGATGGTTCAGCTATAACAGAAGAGAAATGTGGTTTCTTTGCGCGTGGAGGTACGACAGAGGCTGGAGAGAAATGTGACGCGATTGCTTACTTTACGTTTAGAGGTCTTGTAACGGGCAGCTTGAGAGAAGAGCGTGATGGTGTCTATGTAATTCGTTACATCGATGGTTCTTGGCAAGTGCTAGGCGGTTCTTAAATTTGCGGTATATGCCCAAATTGTGTTGTTAATGTTAAAGCGGCCCTGTAACCATGGTCGCTTTTTTTATGTCTGCTGTTTTTATGCTTCTTATTTTTGAGCAGCTATAGAATGAAGGCCAGCTTTAATTTAAAATGCGCCACTAATTTATATTTGAAAAACAGGCCGCACCTTGGAAATCAATCCGATCGTCGAAACCATCAAAGACCTAAGCGCACGTACCGATATGCTTAGGGGGTATCTTTGACTACGCCCATAAGAAAGAGCGTTTAGAAGAAGTTGAGCTTATATTAGGGGAGTCTGCGATTTGGGATGAGCCTGAGAAAGCCCAAGAGCTAGGGCGTGAACGCTCAAGTTTAGAGTTGGTGGTTAAAACCATCGATGATCTTGAAGCGGGTTGTGGCGACGCTCAAGATCTTCTTGATATGGCGGTTGAAGAGGATGATGAGGGTGCAGTTGATGATATCGTTGCTGAGCTAGAGGCTTTAGAATCTCAGCTGGCTACTCTTGAATTTCGTCGTATGTTCTCGAACGAAATGGATCCAAATAACGCTTACCTTGATATTCAGTCAGGTTCTGGCGGCACTGAAGCCCAAGACTGGGCAGAAATGATTTTGCGTATGTATCTGCGCTGGGGTGAAGCAAAAGGCTTTAAAGTTGAATTGCTTGAAGTGACTGCAGGGGATGTAGCGGGTATTAAGGGTGCTACTATTCACTTTCAAGGTGAGTATGCCTTTGGTTGGCTACGTACTGAAACGGGTGTGCATCGCTTGGTTCGTAAGTCTCCGTTTGATTCTAGTGGTCGACGACATACCTCATTTGCATCGGTTTTTGTCTCTCCTGAAATTGATGACAACGTTGAGATTGATATCGATCCGTCAGATTTGCGTATCGATGTATACCGCTCTTCCGGTGCGGGTGGTCAGCACGTAAACACCACTGAGTCTGCGGTACGTATTACGCACATTCCGACGAATGTGGTAACTCAGTGTCAGAACCAGCGTTCGCAGCATAAGAACAAAGATCAAGCGATGAAGCAGTTAAAAGCAAAACTGTATGAGCATGAAATGAAGATTCGTAATGCCGAATCTCAAGCACTAGAAGACTCGAAGGCTGATATCGGCTGGGGCAGTCAGATTCGTTCTTATGTACTGGACGATTCTCGCATTAAAGATTTGCGTACTGGTGTAGAAAACCGAAATACNGGGGCNGTATTAGACGGCGCCCTAGACCCATTTATTGAAGCTAGTTTGAAAAAAGGCCTGTAGTCATGAGTAATGAAACTGAAAACAACAATGCNGAAGTAGCATTAGAAGAGAACAAACTGATTGCAGAGCGCCGTAGTAAATTAGACAAACTACGTGAAGATTCTGCTTCAAATGGTCACCCAAACGATTTTAATCGTGAGCACATGGCGGGTGATCTACAAAAAGAATTTGGTGAATTGGATAAAGAAGCTTTAGCAGAGCTAGATAAGCCTATTTCTGTTGCGGGTCGTGTTATGCGTCGTGGTGGCCCGTTTGTGGGTATTAAAGACGGCAGTGATTTTATCCAAATATATGTGGGTAAGAAACTACAGAAAGAATCAAAAGCGTGGGAAAACCTAGATATAGGTGACATCGTAGCGGCTGAAGGCCAGTTGCGTAAGTCGGGTAAAGGTGAGTTATATTGTGAAGTGATGGCAATTGAAAACTTCCAGATTCTTACTAAATCTTTGCGTCCATTACCTGATAAGTTCCACGGTTTAGCAGACCAAGAAGTTAAGTACCGTCAGCGTTATATCGATTTAATTGTGAGCGAAGAAACGCGNAATACGTTTAAAGTGCGTTCNGGTATTGTGAANNNTATTCGNCGTTATTTNGCNGATCGTGATTTCATGGAAGTTGAAACGCCNATGNTNCAAACCATTCCNGGTGGNGCAACGGCTAANCCNTTTGAAACTCATCACAATGCGTTAGATATTGATATGTATTTGCGTATCGCGCCNGAGCTTTATTTGAAGCGTTTGGTTGTCGGTGGTTTTGAACGTGTTTTCGAAATTAACCGTAATTTCCGTAATGAAGGTTTGTCTACGCGTCACAATCCTGAATTCACTATGATTGAGTTTTATCAGGCATACGCTGATTACAATGATCTAATGAATATCACTGAGGATATGTTGCGTACTGCGGCGTTAGAAGTGCTGGGTACTACGGATATCAAGAGTACGACTAAAGACGCTGAAGGCAATGTTGTTAGTGAAACAATTTATGACTTCAACCAGCCGTTCACTCGCTTAACCATGGCGGATGCAGTTCTTAAATATAATCCTGAATTTGATGCAGCGGTGATTAACGACCCTGAAAACAACCTAGAGCAGATGATTGCTTATGGTCGTCAGGTGGGCATTCGTGAAGATGATAAACAGTCTGCATGGGGTGCAGGTAAGTGGTTGTGCGAAATATTTGAAGAGACGGCTGAAGAAAAACTGGATCAGCCAACCTTCATTACAGCTTACCCTTGGGAGGTTTCTCCTTTGGCTCGTCGTAATGATGAAAACGCGTTTGTTACTGACCGTTTTGAGTTCTTTGTAGGTGGTCGTGAACTTGCGAATGGTTTCTCTGAGCTTAACGATGCTGAAGATCAAAAGAATCGTTTCTTGAAGCAAGTTGCTGAAAAAGATGCAGGTGATGATGAAGCAATGCATTACGATGCGGATTACATTCAAGCACTAGAATACGGCATGCCTCCAACAGCGGGTGAAGGTATCGGTATTGACCGTTTGGTAATGTTGTTCACAGATAGTCCAACGATTAAAGACGTTATCTTGTTCCCACATATGCGTCCTGTGGCTAAGTAGTTGATCGGTTAAAAGAACAGTATGAAAGAACAATTCAATATGTTTGCTGATGAGCGGGGCGGTAATGAGTCCGATCAGGTGGCTATTGAATTGTTTGCTTCACTTTTGCCAAAGGATTGGCAAAAAATATTAGCGCCAGAATTTGATCAGCCTTACATGCACGATTTGCAGAAATTCCTTTCAGCAGAACAAGCGCAAGGTAAGATTATCTATCCACCTGCGAATCAGATTTTCACTGCGTTTAATTTAACGCCGCTCAAGAGTGTGAAAGTCGTTATCTTAGGGCAAGACCCATATCACGGCCCTGGCCAATCTCATGGTTTGAGCTTTTCTGTACCTTCTTCGTTAAAGAAGCTTCCTCCATCCTTGAAGAATATTTATAAAGAATTAAATACAGATTTAGGGCTGCCTATTGTCACTACTGGTAACTTAACACCTTGGGCCAAGCAGGGCGTTTTAATGCTGAATGCAATGCTAACAGTAGAAGCGAGAAATGCAGGATCTCATCAAAAGCAAGGTTGGGAGACATTTACCAATCGAGTTATTGAGTTGCTTTCAGAAAACTGTGAGAACCTAGTCTTTGTTCTTTGGGGTGCTTATGCTCAAAAGAAGGTTGCTCTTATTGACGAAGGTAAGCATTTGGTCCTGAAAGGTATTCATCCATCCCCACTTTCCGCGCATCGCGGCTTCTTTGGTTCTAAGCCATTTTCTGCTATCAATCAGTACCTTAAAAATCATAGTATTTCTGAGATCGACTGGTCTTTATAGATCAAACTATCCCTTTTAAATCTTCATTTAGACACCTTATAGATTATTTACAATAACTTTAATGGGTTCTAACTCTTTGTAATATATAGATTTTTCTATATTTTTTGGAATGCTCTGTTTTTTAGTAACAAAATGTAATGTATTGGAATGGTACAAATGTTCTAATTCTGGTATGTTCTTCATATGTTGCGTCATTTCACCCTTTAGATGACCACGAAATAATAAAAAAAATAATAATTAAAAGGAATTCTCATGGCTGCTAGAGCCCTGATTGCATTATTAATGATGCCCCTTATCGCTTCTGCGTTAGAACGTCTGGATGATTTTAGTATGTCTGATGTTGTCGCTCAGGAAGGTGTTATTTTACGTTCCGAATATGAAATTGAAATTGATACAGTCCAATATTTCGATGAAGATGATTACGGCAATATCACAATGTCTGACATTAATTTTGCAACTCGATCGCAACAAGTTATTGATTTGGATATCGTTTCAGGTGCTGTAGGCAGCAATCGAGAAGGGCGCAATGGTATTCGCTTTAGTAACCAAGAATTGCCTATCGATTTGTCCGTAGGAGCAGTTAAAGTAAACGGAAAATCTTTGGGTGGTCTTGGCATGAGGCACTTAGATACTGGTGGCGTAGATCCCTTGGTTGTTGATGTGTGGGCAGGGGGATTCGATTTAAATGAAAACACAATTGCTGATGAATCGGGTTTCACAGTAGATGTGACAGTTCCTAAAGAAACCACTTACGATCTTTACTACACGGATGACGGCTCTGAGCTTTCAATGACGATAGATCATTGTTCGAGTTATTCCGCTGGTTCTTGTACTGCAGGCGGTATTGTATTTTCGGGTATGACTTTTGATGTAACGGATGAAGGTTTACGCATAGGTATTCCAGAAGTTGCTGGTGGGCAGATCAATATAAGAAATTTTAGATTAAACGAATCTGTCATTAATGATATCACCCTCAAAAATTTTACTATTCCGACAGGGGGCTATTTTAATTTAGGTGCTCCTGATGTTGCCGCTGAGTCTGCTATTAATTTTGATGCTTACTTTGCTGCAGGTTCTGGTTTTGATTTTATTTATTACGATACTTCTGACACGGATGTTCAGGAATTTAATGCCACTATATCGTTCAACGCTTTGGCTTCTGATGCAAATACCGCAAGTACTAATTACTTTTCTGTTCAAGACTCTTCTATAAATGTGCGCTCGGGTAGTGATAGTGGCATATATATCGCGTTAGGCGATGTAAGCACAGGAACAGGTGGTGTTCGAGGCAGTATGAGTATCAACGATATTATGTTGAAGCCAGAAGGCACTGCATCGGCTCCTGTTCTAGGGAGTATTAAAATGAACTTAGAAGTTCTCCCTGGTAGCTACCTTGAAGTGATGGGACATTAATTATGAAAATACGGACTAAATTAAGCATTTTTTTTGGTTTTGTTACTTTATTGCCATTACATCACGCGCACGGAATGCAAAGTATTGAGGAAGAAAATTTGCGGTATGTTTCTGGCCAGAGTGGAATTGACGTTGATCTGAACTTCAAAGGAACTGTTGGTAGAACGTATCTTGAAACCGATGGAAATTCATTAAATATAAGAAATTTAAGTATCGACACGGATGGCTCGAATGATGATGCAGTTACTCCGGGATCGGACAGGCCTCTTAATATAATTTTAGATTTAGTTACTCGGGGAAAAAAATCTGGGTTAGCGATTTCTATCAGTGGAATTAATGATTTAGATCTGAAATTTGATCAGATCAATGTGAATGGCGATACATCTTCGGACGATATCGTTGGACAGATGCACTCATTCGGTGGCTTAGCATTGAATAATATTAATGATCACGGTGGAATTACCGATATTAATATTTTTGCCCGCGGAGCAAGTGGTCAAGAAGGAATACAGCTAGAAGTAAATTTTCCTGAAACACTGAGTATGAACTTAGCCTATACCGATTACGGAGCTGATAATACAAGTTCGGTAGATGACTTCACCTTTGGTGGAGATTTAACATTAAATAATTTCAGTATTGCTAATTCTGTGGATTTAACAACGGGTAAAAATGCAGAAGGAGAAGAAGTCGGAGGGTTGCATGTTGGTGTAATTACTCAAACGGGTGATATGACTTTGAGTAATATTCGTGCGGGTAATCAGTTAGGGACAATGGGGCGTTTAGTTATAAATGGCTACACCATGACCCCTGATAGTTACTTAACAATACAGGGTAAATAATAATGAAAAAAATAATCTGTATTTCTCTTATTGTTAGTGCAAATAGTTTTGCCTTATTGCCGATGCAGGATGATGATCTTTCTACTGTGTCAGGACAAAGTGGTATCACCGTTGATATAACTACAGACTCCGACATAAAAGTTGGAGAAGTTCGATATGAAGATAAGGATAATGGTGCAGCTGAAAAAGATGGTGGAGGTTCTTTTTCATTACGAGATGTTGTTATTAAGGATAGTGAATTCTCTTTTGATATTGATGTATCAGATAGTGGTGAACTTGTGATGAGTCTCAATCGCTTTGGTGTTATGGATATATCTATAGATGCGCTTCAGTTTAATTATGATGATACGTTGAGTGAAATTAATCTTTTTTCGACTTCATCAGAAACTCAATTACAAAATCAATATAGCCGTTTAGGTTCTTTGGCGGTAAATGATTTTACCTTAGCGACAGGCTCCGAAATTACTTTTAAATTTACTTCAGACGGTGAGTTTGCGTTTACTGCTGGGCTGCTAACGGGCTCGTTCTTTCAATTTACATATATTGATGATGGCGAGTTTACTTATGATACTGCTAATGATGGTGATACAACACTTAACGATAATGAAGGTGAAAATTACATTTCTGCTCGAGTGGAATTTGAAGATTTCAAATTAAATGATGTCAAGCTGAAAGGTGAAGGCGTTGGTGAAGATTCGTATGTCGCAATGTCTTTGGGAGGAACTCAAGGTGCTGTGGTATTTAGAGATATTAATATCAACGGAAAAATTATTGGTAGCGCTGGGTTCGAAAATATTAGCGTTGATCCTGTTAGTTATTTACATATTAAGGGTCATTAAGCAATGCAAGCATTACTGATTATTAAACACATATTTTTATCTTTTATTATAAGTGCCATAACATTATCCTTCTCTAGTTTAGCGTTCTCGTACGATCCAGGATTAACTTATAAGCCAAGTCGTGATGACATATTAACCGCAGATATTGATGAATCAATGCAAGGTTGTGTCTATCGTGAAAGTGATGCAGGTACAGGGGATTGGACCGTTGATGACTGTGATTATGTTGGAGCACATTATGCTTGTTACAACGGTGCTGAATGGCAGGTTTCACAAGCACTAGGAACAACGATTAATCCTGGAGAACCGCGTGACGGAAGTTCAGTTTTTAAAATCAAATCAGTGGATTCTTGGGATCCGACTAATGCAGATGTTTTATGTAAAGCTAAGTTTGGCCCTTCTTATTTTTTTAGTGTGCCAGTTACTGCTGAAGAAAATGAAGCTTTAGGTCGTGCAATTAGCGATATGACGGCAGCAAAGAAAAGAACTTGGGTTTATTACTACTCAGATACTGAAAACATTCCACTGAGTGAAAATTACTGGTTAGGAAATCGTACTCAATATACAAATTTATTAAGTGATAGTTCAGGCAATGCTGGAGATAGAGGTGTTGCAGACTGTACATTGATGAATCGAGATACAGGGCTGTGGCAGGATGCATCATGTTCTGAAACACATTCTTTTGCCTGCTATGATTCGGGAACTTGGCTAATAACAGCAGAGCAAGATGAATGGAAGGCAGGGTTTGCAATATGTGATGAAAATTATGGGCTTCAAACCCTATATGCAGTACCTAGAGATAGTGTTGAGAATAGTGCGATTGCAGCCGCGGTACTGCCATCAGGGGGAACTGGGGTTTCTGCGGATTATAATAAAGTATGGTTGAATCGAACGGATTTAGCATTTGAAGAATTCTTTATTTCAAACCAAACCCGTCAAGCTTGGTGGGGTGAAGGCCAACCAAGTAATCGTAATAATTCGGATTGTGCATTAATTGATTCTGCAGGTAATTGGATTGCAGAGAGTTGTAATGGTTATGTTGCATATCATGCTTGTTATTTAGGTGATAGCTCAACAGGAGTCGCACAGTGGCAGCTAACAAAAGACGTTCCTGATTTAAAAATGTCAGAATTTGCTCTAGGTTTTGGTTACTGTAAGCAATTGCCTGATAACCCGCATGCAGAATATAGACCTCCTAACTCTGCAATTTCAAATAATGCCTTGGCGGCTTTATTATCACCTGGTGAGTATGTATGGATTAATTACAGTGACCAAGTGAGTGAGGGCTTCTGGAAAGTATCTAGTCAGTTTGAAGATTTTGTTAGTACTGGAGATGTTTTAGACGGTGATGCTGAAGACTGTGGCTACTTTAGTTTAAATACAGACAGTAAAAGAAATTGGTTGGCAGGGCAGTGCTATGCAGGTGGTGAGCCTTTAACCCAAGGCTTTGCTTGTACGAACGGTTATGAGTGGAAAGTTGCTACAACATCGCTAAGCGATGGCTCTTCTTTAGAATCAGATCTTTGGAAGGATGGTTTTACAGCCTGTGAAGCTGCATTTGGGAAAGATTATGAGTTTGCTGCACCTTATGATGCCGATCAGAACTCACGCTTATCATTAGCGTTAAGATTATCTGGCAATACACAGGCATGGATGAATTTAAATGATGCTGAGTCAGAAGGTGAATGGGTTTCTAATGGTCCTGTTGTAAATTTATCTCCGGTTATTGTTTCATTATCATCGGAGCGCATATTTCCTGAAAATACAGATATCCAATTATCAGTAACTGCGGAAGATCCAGAAAGTGCAAGTAATGTTGGATTAATCTATTCGTGGTCGATCGTCGATCAACGAATGGGTATTGAAGGTACAGGCACAGACACGATTACACCATTAGACCAAACAGATATAAGTTACGACCCTTTGGCTACACCGAATGAAGTGACCTTGTCGAAAACGAAACTTCAACTATTGAATGATGATTATTATATCGATCTTCAACTTCAAATAACGGATGCAGACCAACAGACCCCGGCAACAACGACAAAGATTATAACCATTAAAGTTAAGTCACCGTTGAGAGCGGCTTATGATTTTAATGAATATACAAATCCTAACTTGGATACTAGTGGTAATGGTCACGATCTGATACTTGATAAATCCCAGGTAGAGATAATTTCATATGAGGGTAACTCTAATAATTACTTTGCAAAATTGGATAGTGCCGACTCTTTTTCGATCGATGGTTCTTCTGGAGGATTACAATTAGACAGTGTTAAAGATCAATATACGTTAATTTATCGTTTTAGATTAGATGCACTTCCTGTGAGTGCATTTGCGGGTTTTGTGCAGAAAGGTGATCCGCAGGTTCGTCAGCCGGCAATATTCTTTGATAAAAATGCGCAGCAGATTCATTTTTCTAATAGTACAACGAATGGATTTAATCAGGCGCAAAATAGTATTGAAAGCGTACGAATTGGACAGTGGATGACAGTGGCCTATGTTAAAAATGGGCCTCAAGTTGAATTCTATATTGATAAAGCAGAATTAAATTTATCATCTCCAGATCCGGCTCCACTTAATGATGAAATTCGCGACAGTGTTCAGAGTCTAGTGGGAGCTTCACTTGGCTATGATTCTGGAGATTGGGTATTTGGTGCTATCTCTGATGCGGGAGAGGGAATGACGGGTGGATTGGATGATATCCGTATTTATGATCGTGCTTTAACAGCTGCTGAACTTGCAACTATTTTTCCTAGTCAGCCTAGGGGCGTATTTGAATTTACCAATGAAATAGCTGCGGGAGATGAAAATGAAATCAATAATTCGGTAAATGAAGTGCTAGTTCCGGTTAGTCGTGTAGAGGGCGATGACGGTATCGTTTCAGTTGAATATTCTCTGGAGTCTGGAAGTGCTGAGTTGGATGTGGATTTCAGATTGAAAGATGATGTTGGCGTTGGTTCAGAACGAGGCAAAGGTGTATTAACTTGGCTCGTACATGATGCGGAAGATAAAAATATTATCGTTGAGTTAATTGGCGATGATCTTCGTGAAGGAACAGAAACATTTTCTATTGAGCTTGCACAATTACCAACAGAGCCTGCATTAGGTTCTGATACAAAAATAGATATCAATATTACGGACAAAACGCCTAATCCTTATGGAGCAATTGGTTTCGCGCCCATTACAGCAACGGATAATATTGCCGTTCAAGAAGGTGACTCTGGACTAATTACGGTTGAGCGAGTCGGTACAGATTTACAAGGTAGTTTTGATGTTCTTTATGAGATTGAAGCTTTAACTGCACATAGTCCTGATGACTTTTCAATTGATACTCAAGCAGGCTATGTATCAACAGGTGCTTCTGGGGTTAACACTATTATTGGTAATGGACGCTTGAGTTTTACAGAGGCACTCGGACAGATAAGACAAACGCAAACAATAAGTTTTACTTCAGTATTAGAAGGAATTCCTACTCCAGAATTTGATGAGTATTTTTCAGTTAAATTACTGGGAGTGACAGATCCTGGCAGTTCAACGTTGGCAACGCCTGCAACCAGTGCAATCTTGGGAACTAATAAATTCTATACTCAGATTATTCAAGATAAAACGATTGGTAGAATTAGCTTTGAAAGTGCGAGCTATTCTGCAAATGAGATTAACCAGGGGGGGCAAGAAAATGTGCTACTTGTGAAATTTCAGCGTCTTGATGGGGATGATGGCGATCTATGTATTACCTTGAATCAAGCCGGGAGTGCCACGGAGACAGTTGATTATACCGTAGATTATTTAAACCCTTCAGCTAGCGGGAAAAGTGATATTTATTGGGCAGATAAGGATGCTGCTGATAAAGCGATACAAGTAACCATTATTGATGATGGTGCTTATGATCCAAGTGAAGATATTACACTTTCTTGGGTTGTCGAGAATACTTGTAATGGTATTGCGACGGATGTTCCTGATGGGTCAGAGGCTTCGGATGTTGTCGAAACAACTATTTCGATTGCTGATTATACCACGCCTATCACCGTTAAGTTTACGGAAACGAGTTATAGCGTTTCTGAAACGATCGCAACTGGGAAGAAAGAAGTCACTGTATTGGCGACTCAAACAGATTTCTTAAATCCTGTGAATAACAATACTTTTGAAGTGTTTTTAAATCGAGGAACTGGATCTTCAGCGATTGAGGGCCAGCACTACGGTGATTTAAGTAGTCTAGAAAAAATAACATTTAATGCTGGTGAAACACAGAAAACGATTGAAATCCCTATTCTGGATAACTGTGATGCAGCGGCGAGTTTATCTTTAGAGATGGCTTTAGTGAATAATGATGTCTCTCTTATGAATAGTTTGCCTGCAAGTTTAATTGATGTCTCTAGTGCGAATAGTTCTTTAGAAATTTTGGAGGGTACTATTCCTGTTGCTGTTTCAGCAGCGGTATCAACGGTTGGAGTAACTGATGCAGCAAATTTATCTGGTGGCAATTATATTGTAACGGGTAATGGCACAACAAGTGGTGGCTTCTCATCGAAAAAACTTAAGTTGGAATCAACAAACACAACAGGAGACGGTTGCGCACTTGCCTATGAATGGGAGTATGTTGATGCTGCTCCTTCATTACCTAAGGCCGGGGTTGGTAATGCTGGTTCCTCATTGCCATCAAACTTTTCATCATTTGCTCACGTTGCAGGCAATAATGTTAGTACTTCAAGCGAGGTTGGTGAATTTACCTTGCCGTTTATCGTTGAAGATACAGCTTTGAATTATGTACTTAAAGTTAAGCATCCTGAGCAAGTTCAGCAGACAGTTAATATAGCAGTACCAATAGCGGCAAACTGGAGTCGTGTAAAAAATGATCGAGGCTGGTGTACAAATATTGATGGTACTACGATCGGGACAAGTAGTACTTGCTCTGCAAGTACATTGAGAAACTTTATTTTTAATCCTGCGACTAAGCAAGTCATTGGACAATCCTTATACGGTGGTGATTATGGCTGCTGGCAAGCCATTGATAGCAATGATGGTAATGTCTTGTACCGAGCTTGTAGCGGTGAAGCTCGACAAGTTATAACTTTCTTGGGTGACGATGAAAACGACAATATGCAGTCTAGCGATGGTCGTGATCTTGTTGATACAAATAATCTTTTCTTAGGAGAGCGGGGATTGAGATCACTAAGTGACGGGAACTCTGGTGGTCAAAGTGGTGCGCGTAAGCATTGGTTCTGGGTGAATTAAGAGCTTTCGCAAAGACAGGGTAAAGATGTTGTACAATCGTGCCACATCTTTATATTATGTTTGTGCTGATATTTAGATATCACAATTGAAAATATAAAAATAATAATATTCAGAGTAAGAGCGATTCTATGAAGAAACTCGTTTTACATTATATCAATCTCCCTTTTCTGCTAGGCGCTTTAAGTATTCCAAGCTATGCGCTTGAAGCTATGGATGATAGTGAATTGTCATCGACTACGGGTGAAGGTATTGGTGTGATAGTCGATAACTTGTCAATTCATAGTGAAGACAAAGGTACTCCTGGGGATTTTGAGATTGTTTTAGATTTAAGTGACACACCCAATCAAGATCAATTCATTTTTAGCGAGCTAAGAATACATAAAACAGGAACGGTTTCTGGTACTGCAGAGTCCGGTGGTAACTTCGGCACGGTTGATAACCCTGTCTTTTTAGGTGATTTGAGAGCGGCTGAAGTATTTACAGGAAATGCTAATGACATTACTGATTCAACGGTGAGCGTCACTAGTGTTATGCGATCTGAATTTCCTGGAGCGAATTTAACACAGCTGGATCGATCCACTAAAAGACAAAAAGCTAACCTTGCGGGGTATCTAGAAGCAGCAGCCAATTTTGAAGCAGATCTAGCTCAAGTGTCTGATAAATTCACTGCGCACGTGCGCTTCGATGATTTAATTGGCGGCACTTCTAATAATTTTCGCGCAGTCATCGATATAGAAGGCTTTCGTTTTTATGGTACTTATTCAGATATATTTGCAACAGCAGGGCATGGTGTTTCTATAGCCGGTGCAACAGGTGTTTATATTGATGAGTTAACAATTTCGACGGCATTACCTACGGTTGCGAGTAACCAAGCGGCTGTCGATAACAATGATTATGTTACAACTCCAGTTGATAGCAGGCTGACTTTTTCAGGTATAGATATTTACACAACATTAGGAACTTATGACCAGCCGCTGACCCTTGATAATGTTAAGGATGAGGCGGGGAATAATCAGCTCCAAATAGAAATATCACCTTTGCCTGCATCTGTTGGGATTGCACCCAAGAGTAATATATTTGTGAAAAGTATTTATTTTGGCGAGCAGTATAATTCAGAACTGAGAACGGGATTAAGAGATGGGGCAATCTCAGGCAGTACTAACCCAGAAGATTATCATTATGCTTTTCAGCCTGATGTCGGTAATACTCTAGAAATTCGCGGAATGGAAGTTCAGCATCTTCGTATTACCACTATGGATATTTAACAGGTATATAAAAATGATAAATAAATTATATCTTGTAATCGTTTTCTCTTGCTCACTAGTAATGACCAGCGCTGCTGAACTAATACCTGTTGATGATGCCGATTTAAATCAAGTTTCGGGCAGAAGTGGGATTACACTTAACGCAAAAATTATTTTAGGAGATGAAAGTAGCTTTGTTTTTACTAATACATCCGGTAAAAAAATTGCAGACGCAACACTGGATGAAACAGGTTATTTGATCGTAGATAAAATTCAAGGTGAGCTGGAAATGGAAGGCTTAGCTTTTGATTTAGTCTCAGGCTTAAAGAACTCTGGTAAATCTGCTTTGCAGTGGACACTACCGAGTAAAATTAAGGCTACTAATTTGAAAACGACGGGTATTTATATTTCTAGTACAGAAGAAGTTACCCCAACCACAAGTACATTCTTGCTAGGCTTAGAATTAAATGGCGAATTAAGCTTGCCGGCTAGCACCCAAGTCTCTTTATTTGTAGTGGATTAATATAATTATGAATAACAATACATCTACAAAAATAAATCCTGTAAGCCTTATTTCTTTACTCTGCTTTCTTTTTATATCATTGGAAAGTTTTGCAGATTTAAGCCCATTAAGTGATGGTGCTTTAAGCGATGAGGCGTTAGGGCAGGTGAGTGGACAGGCTTTATTTAAAATTGAGGAAACACAATCCAGTTTTGCCGGTCAAGAAGATATTAGTTTCACTCGCATGACGTTAGGTTTGAAAATTGAGATGAATGTGAATATTGAAGAAATAGCGTTGGGTACATTTTATCGTCAACCAGGTAATTCTTGTGATGGAACGTTTACTGGTCGATTCTGTGATAATTCAGTGGGAGATTTTAGTAATTGGAATTGTTCTGAAAGTACTTGTGGTGGGATAACAGATGATCATGGTGAAAATCCATTTAGTGCATCAGCCCTAGTCTATGGTGATTTACTTGGTTTATCGACCGCTGAAGTTCAAGCGGCTACTTGGGGCTCCCTAACGGGTGATCATTATGCTTCTAGTGTTATGTTTACAGGAGATCCTGATAAAAATAGCGCTGACTATTTTCCCTCTGGTTTTGAGCGAACTGAAGGAACAGATATCAAATTACGTGATGTTACTTTTGGCCGTGTGATAGAGAATTCAGATGGAACTCAAAGCTTGGAAGATTTTGTGATTGAGAAGCCTTTTATAGAATTTGTTCACGATGATTCTTCCGGGATAAGAAAAATTGCAGGCCTACGTGTCGGTTTTGGTTCTTCTACTGGGACACAAGGACAGGCTATTGATGTTGTTAGTGGATTTATTCAGCCAGTCATTAATGCAACAGCCAGTGCGACACTTATTGGTTTGAGCGGTACAGGTGAATTTACGTTTGCTCCTTATTTAGGTGGGGTTCGAACGGCGGGTTATATTGATCCAAATAAAACAATAGCAGGTGGTTGTACACCTTCAGGAATTATCGGAGGTGTTGTTTGTGGAAATGTAGAAACAGCAGCGTTGATTGCAGAGGCATCTCCACAAGCCCAACTTTTTCCACTTCAGAATCTTACCCTAGACGACTCACCAAATGTTTTTCTATCCATTCAAAGCCAAGATATAAATTATGAATCTGATACAAGAGATGGGTTAACGTATAACTATGAAACGGCAAGAGCAGGTGTTTGGTTCAATTTAGGAGCTTTGTCTATATATGAAGGCGGGCGACAGTTAGGTATTGATGAACTGACCGCTGCAACAGGTATTAGTGGTAATACTAGTCAGCCTAGACATCCTGATAATTATTTTGCTGCGCATCCTAATAGCTTGAAATATCCTCAAAGTAATAATTACTATTGATCATATATTATTCTACAAGTTATAACGTGTAACGAAATTTAGGTTTGAAATTATCAAAGGCTTTTCAAATATTGAAAGGCCTTTTTGATAAAAATAATCTGAAATAGATATAATGATGGGACTGAATCAACTCACGATTGTTGATACTGTGATTTTAATTAAACAGTCTTAATATCTAAAAATATTAGTGAGAAAAATTAACTATCTTGTTTATTTATTCCAGATAGCTCTGCTAAGTTTAAATTATTTAAGATTGAAAAATCGTTAATTTTATTGCTGTGAGCATGTAATGATTTTAGTGAATATATTGATTGAAGAGGGCTGAGATCTTGAACCAGATTTTTTTGAATCCCCAATTCCATTAGTTCAGATAGCTCACTTAATGGATTTAGGTTATAGATCTGATTACCACTTAAATACAGTGTTTTTAATTTTTTTAGCTCAACCAGTGGCGTAATGTCTTCGATGTGATTGAAGTTTAAATGTAAGGTATTCAATTCAGTTAATTGTTCTATACCGTCAAGAAATTGAATGCCTTTATTGTTACAAATTAGCGTACTGACTTCTTCAACAAATTCGCGACCTGTTGATTTAATGCACTTATCTAAAGAATAATCTGAAATAGACAAAGTATTGATCGGAGTTAATTGCGATACATCATTACTCGTTCCCGGCAAGGTACTTTCTTCTTGAGAATTATTTTGACCTTCAGAATGAGCACTCTTCTCGGCACCACCACAACCAAGCATAGCAAGACTGAGTGAGCTAATAGCAATAGCTGCTCCTAGTCTGTTTAATGCAATCATAAACTTACCTATTTATATTTTTGTATTTATTATTTAGGTTTATCCTTAAATAGTATCATTTTGGTACGCTACTCCCAATAGGTAATGGCTGAAAATTTACACAATGCTGTCAAATATTTATCTAACTTCCAGTATAGAATATGTGCGGTGTATATTAGGTATATTGTCTTATTTATAGGACAATAAGTGGGAATCTCCATTAATGAGTAATCTTATGTTAGATCTTAACCAGCTTGCCATCTTTATACGCGTTGTTGATGAGGGAAGTTTTACTGCTGCCGGTAAGTCTCTTCAGGTCCCTAAGTCCCGTATAAGTCGTATGGTCGCTGATCTTGAGAGTACTTTAGGTGTACGCTTATTGCAGCGTTCAACTAGACAGGTGAGTTTAACTCAGGTGGGAGCAGATTATTATAATAACTGTAAGCACTTAGTCGCTGAGGTTATGGATGTTCATGCTGAAATTTCAGATCGTCAAGATCGTCCTCATGGAGTACTGCGTATTGCCGTACCTATGATTGTCGGAAGTGGTATTCTGGGACGTTTCATTGCCCAGTATCAACAAGTTTATCCAGATGTTCGGGTTGAACTTTGCCATACCGATAGACAGGTGAATTTGATTGAGGAGAAGTTCGATTTAGCCCTCCTTGTGGGTGACTTACCAGAATCCTCTTTGATTGCCCGAACAGTTGCAGAAACTGATCTAATGCTATGTGCATCTCCAGAATATATACAGAGAAATGGCACGCCAAGTTCTATTGAAGAACTACAGAATATGGACTTTGTTAAAATCGGTGAAGGGATGCAGGATGAATCTTTTGAGATGACTCACATGAGTGGTACTGTTTCAACAGTTAAGCTAAAACCGAATATCGTGACGAATCATATTGCGGCTGCTATGAGCTCAATTATTCACGGGGAAGGTGTTGGCGTATTGCCGATGTTTATGGCAAGTGAGTACTTGCTATCTGGACGTATGGTATCGATTATGAATGATTGGTCATTTCGGCCGCAATCGTTTTCAGTGGTTTACCCCAGTCGCCAATATTTATCGCTCAAAGTACGTTGTTTTATAGACTTTTTGGTCGCTGAGATTGAAGAACTGAAGCTGTCACTCGATACTATACCTAAGAATGAAAATGAAAAGGTGCTCCTTGCGTACAAAAAATTAATCGAGCATTGACCAAGCATCCAATCCTTAAGCCTCGCACATCTGTAACAAAGATGTCATAAAACTGTAGTAACTTGCTCTCAAATAAATTTGAAGTGAAATTTCTTTGGGGTAAGTTATGAAATCCAAATTCGCACCATCCTTATTCGGTGCTATCTCGTTTGTATCCGTTCTAACTGCTGGTTTATCTGTTATGCAAGTGAATGCAGGTGAAACAGTTTTCTATGTTACCGAAGACGGAAATCCTGTCAGTGATTTAGCCATTACAGTCGATGGCAACAAAAAATTAGTTCGCAGCAATGGCTTTATCAGCTTTGATGTTAAAGCGGGTACCCACCAAGTTGAGTTTAGTCAATTAGGTGAATGGGCTGGTGATGCTGAGTTCACAACGACAGATAACCAAAATGCTGAAATTCAGGTCGAATTAGTTGGTGGAGAAGCTTTAGCAGAAGTAAATGTTTTTGCTGAAGATGAAATTGCTGCAGGAACATTATCTGGATATTTAATTTCAGAAGAAACCGGCTCTGGTATTGTTGGTGCGACTGTTAGTCTATCTAAAGAGTTAACTGTTTTAACCAATCAGCAAGGGTATTTTGAATTTGAAGTTCCTCGCGGGTCTTATGAAGTGATGATTGACCATAAGGAATATGGTCAGAAGAAAATTAGAAACCTTAGAGTGCTTGCCAACGTTGCGACAGAAGTGAATGTTGACTTGAGTATGTCGGGTGATGGCGTTATTGAAGAAGTGGTTGCTATTGGCACATACGTAGCTGATACGGTTACTGCGCAAGAGCGAGATTCAAGTGCAGTTTTAGATGCAATTGGTAATGAACAGTTTTCACGTTTTGGTGATTCAAATGCTGCCTCTGCATTAAAGCGAGTATCGGGTGTCACTATTGCTGACGGTAAGTATGCCGTTGTTCGTGGTTTGAACGAACGGTATACGACCGTGACATTTAATGGTGCTAATTTACCATCTCCTGACCCAAGTCGTCGTGTTGTTCCGTTGGATATCTTTCCATCAGGTTTGATCTCTGGAATAAATGTTCAAAAAAGTGCCACAGCAGATAGATTTTCAGATTCTGCTGGAGCAAATATTGATATTTTATCTAAAGAAGCACCTGATGCATTTAGTGGAAAATTAAAAGCGAGTATCGGATTTGTTGATGGCTTAACGGGAACTTCTCGGGACCTACAGACAACTTCTGGAACTGAAATATTAGGCTTCGGATCTGATGATCGAGCGCTATCTTCGCAAGCAAAATCATTGTCAAATGCTGATAATAAAGTAGCCACAGGTAGCGATGCAGCAAATTTAGTAGACTTATCTCAATTAGAAACTGAGAAGCAAAACATTCGCCCTGATATGAGCTTAGAGCTTTCTATTGGCGATATGATTGCTGAAACGGATTCTGGGTTCTTTACCTATAAATGGACTGGTAAATATTCAAATGAATGGAATCTTGAGGAGTCAGATAGAGCAACTTATGAGGCTGTAGGTAATGGCGATATTCAAGAAGCAGATGAATATATCTACGAAAGGGTTACCAATGACATTACTCTGGCAACAGGTTTAAGTTTATCTTATCAGGGTGAAGATACCAATTTATATTCTAATAGCATGATGCTGCGCCAAACTCAAAATGATAATGTTTTGACTAAAGGTATTCGAGGAGAGAACAGAGATTTTATAATTGAAAAAGATTATTCCTGGAGAGAGCGTGAGTTCTTAATGCAGCAATTTGTTGGTGAACATTATTTCTCTATGGAATCATTTTTCGGGTTAGAAACTGATTTAGATTGGGCCTTAACTGTTTCGCAAGCATCTTTGGATTCACCAGATAGCCGTTCTTATGAATTTGTGGGTCCTTCAGGTATTGCGACTGATGAAACGTTTAATCCATTAGCCGTTGACTATACCAGTGTGAGTGATTTGTCAGAAGAAAATGACCCAACGCGTGAATTTTCAGAGTTAACTGATGACTCAACAGATTTTTATCTAAAAGGAAATACCTTACTTGTATCTGCGGATGATTATGAAATAAGAACAAAATTTGGACTTTCAACATTCAGTCGTAAACGTGTAGCCGATAATTATACGTATCAATATGAGCTTGCAACCGCTAATGACGAGTTACCTACTGCGCTTAACGATATTCAGATAATTTCAGATATCTTGACTGAAGATGCATTTTTAAATGGTATTTATAACGCAAAATCAAATACAAATTATGAAAATTCATATGAAGGAACTTGGGATTACACCGCTTTCTTTATTCAGCCTAAATTTGAAATTTATGACTTAATTAGTGCAGAAGTTGGACTGCGTTTAGAAGATTCTGATATGTCTTTAGAAACAAAAGAAAACCCTAGCACAGGAAGTAATGTTACTGCTGATGTGACTGACAATGATGCGTATACATCATTGAACGTTACTTATCACATGCTTGAAGATGTACAAGCTCGATTTGCTTACTACAACTCTATTAATCGTCCTGATTTTAGGGAAGTGGCTCCTGCTCAATTTACTGATCCCGTGTCAGGTGATTTATATCAGGGTAACCCAGTTTTAGAGTCTTCTACGATAGATAATTTAGATGTTCGATTTGAATATTATATGTCGGATAACGAAAGTATTACTGCAGCTGTTTTTAGAAAAGATTTTACCGATATTATTGAAAGAACAGTCAGTATTGTATCGGGAAGCAGCAATAGTACCATCTACCGTTATGATAATGGTGGAGATGCATTTGCCCAAGGTATTGAACTTAGTTTTGCAAAAGATATTTCGTTTGATAATGATTTTGTCGGTTTAAAAGTATCAGGTAATACGTCATTTATTGATTCAGAAGTAGAAGAGTTAAATGCTTCTGGCAATGTTTCGGCGACACGCCAGATGCAAGGTCAGCCTGATATGTTGGCCAACCTTCAATTAGAAGCTGATGAGCTGGAGTCTGGTCGAGAGTACACCCTGGTTTTAAATTATACCGGTGAAAGTTTAGATAGCGTTTCTGCGAGTGAAGCTCTACCAGATTTCATGAAGGCCAGTCGTACTGTATTGGATGTGAGTTTTAAACAACCGATTATTTATGATGAGCTAGAAGTTAAAGCAACGATAAAGAATATTACGAATAGCGAAGTATTAATTGAGCAGGGTGGTCGTATGATTAAAAAATATAAACCAGGTTCAGAATTTAAATTGGGTTTTACATACAATTTTTAATAATAAATTTTGTTTGTCACATAATTGTAATTATTAAACCATAAACTAAGTTCAGTCATAAAAAACAGTGACCTTTTCTAAATAAATAGAGAGAGAATTATGAATAACAAATTTTTACTTAAGAATCTTTCAGTAGCCATCATAGCAGCAGGCCTAGCGGCATGTGGTGGAAGTAGCAGTAGCAGCAGTAGTGATGATACGACTACAGCAGCTACCTCAGCTAACTTAAGTTCAAATCCAGCATTTGCTTTTGATAATACAGATTACGCTGGTGCAGTAGAATCAGGTTCAAGTAACTGGTGGGATTTCGCGATTGCTGGAACAGTTCCAACAACTCCTGAAACAACGCCTTATGCTACCGCATCTGGTGCTGGTTCAACTGGTTTTGAATCAGATGTTGATTTCACTGATGTTTCCTACAGTGCAGCAGCAATTACTCCTGCGACTGAATGTCCTGCTGCAGAAGACTCTAACTACAGCATCGTAGATTCTAGTGAAACTTATGTGATGGATGGTAAAACATTCAAAGTTTGTAGTGTTACAGGTTCTATCTACAAAGATGAAACTTTCTCGAATGATATTGTTTGGTCATTTGATGGTCGTGTAAACGTTGGTAATGGTAACCGTGAGCTGACTGCTAGTGATAATGTGGTTTATGACGTAACGTTAACCGTTGAAGCAGGTACAGTTTTCCGTAGTGAAAGTGGTTCTTCTTTGGTTGTTACTCGTGGTTCTAACATTCAGGCGATCGGTACTGAAACTCAGCCAATTATTATGTGGGCTGAAGGCGATGACGATTTCAATGATCGTGGTGCTTGGGGTGGTTTAGTTTTGCAGGGCTACGCATACAACAATAATTGTGGCGACCCAACTAACCAAACTTACTGCAACATAAGTGGTGAAGGTGCTTCTGGTTACTTCGGTGGTTTTGATAACTCAGATAGCTCGGGTACTTTACAGTATGTAATTGTTGCTGAAGCTGGTTCTGAGCTTTCTAGTGGTGATGAGCTTAACGGTGTTGGCTTCATGGGTGTTGGTTACGGCACTACGATCGATTATGTTCAAGTTCACCAGAATGATGATGATGGTGTTGAGTTCTTTGGTGGAGCAGTTGATGCTAAGCACTTAGTGTTAACTTCTAACAAAGATGATGATATCGATTGGGATGAAGGCTATGTTGGTAATATTCAATATGGTGTTATTGTAAAAACATCTTCAAGCTCAGGCACTCGTCATGCATTTGAATTGGATACAGCGGGTGATGCTGCTGAAAGTGCATACCAAGAATCTAACCCAACGGTTGCTAACGTAACAGCTTTAGCTTTGCTTGAAGATGCAGAAGTAACAGATGGCGTTGATACTTTAGCGGGTGATGCAATTCACTTGAAAAAAGGTTCTGAAGGTCGTTTCTACAACATTCTATTGTTGGGTGACTTCAATAACTGTGTAAGTATCGAAGATACTACTAACTACACGACTACTGAAAATGCAAATGCATCATTCGTTAATGTGTATGGTGACTGCATGAATACATCATCAATTCCTACTGAATTCACATTGAATGACGTAAATTTTGATGCTGCTTACAATGGTGTTGATGCTGAAACAGCTGAAACTAACGTGCCAGCACTGACTGCTCCAACAATTGCTTCAGAAGAAGTTGATGGTTCAGCAAACTAATCTACCAATTAATTGGTAGATCTTAAGAGCCCGCTATCTTTTCAGATAGCGGGCTTTTTTATTGCGTGTAGAAATGTATTGAACTGTCATTTTTCTGAAACCATTCTGACATTATTTAGCAACTAAATTGTAATCTTTTAAATGCTGTAACCTTCTTGTCATATTCCTGATATATCTTGTTTCTATTAAATTAACAGTGGGTCACTTATGAATGAGTGGCTTGTATTTTTAGATTCGAAACGGTGATTATGCAATGCGTACTCAACATACATCTGTAAAAACAAAATTTTTAAAGAGTAGCATCGCAGCTATTCTTCTTACTTCGGGAGCCTTATTCACAGCCCCTTCCGCCTGGTCATCCGATACAGCGTTAACATCTGTATTAGAAAAGGGTGAACAACGTGCCGATAAAGCGGTTAAATCACAACTTAAAATAGACTCTATCGATGCTGATATTCGTGGTGCTGAGCGTGAATATCGAGGTGTTAGCAAAGAGGTAGAAGGTCTTGAAGTTTATATCAAACAATTGAATAAGCAGCTAGCCGCTCAAGAGTCTGAAAAAACAGATATTGAAAACAGCATTCGCCAAGTCACTTTAATTGAACGTCAAATCACACCTTTAATGCTACGTATGATTGATGCGTTAGATCGTTTTGTTTCAGCCGATATTCCATTCCAGAAAACAGAGCGAATGGCTAGAGTTGAGATGCTAAAAGATTTAATGGGTCGTTCAGACGTTACTGTGGCTGAAAAGTACCGAAAAGTAATGGATGCCTATCAAAAAGAAATGGATTATGGGCGAACGATTAAAACCTATCGCAGCACAATCAATCTTGCAGGAACAGAACGTGAAGTGGATTTTTTACGTGTCGGTCGCCTAAGTTTAATGTTTCTATCTTTAGATGGTGAAAGCTTGGGTATTTGGGATCAACAAAGTAAAGAGTGGGAGCCACTAGAGGGCGACTATAAGGGTAAATTAATTGGTGCTTTACGTATTGCGCGTGAACAGGCAGCGCCTAGTCTTATGAAAATTCCTGTTGCAGCTCCATCAAAATCTACTTTCACACCTAACTCCAATGTTGCTTATGGGGAAGTTAAATAATGAACACTCTATCTACGTTTAAAACGGTTAATAAAGCTAAAAAAATCGCGTTAGGTTTATGCATCAGTTTTACCGCATCGGTTGCTTCAATAGTACCTGCTCATGCAAATCAAGACATTGATGTTGATTCGTTACTGAATTTAGTTAAACAAGGTCAGGCGCGTGATGATAGTGAGTTTAATTCTCGCATACAGCGCTTTAATACGAATAAGCAGCAACAAGAAAAAATGCTGCTTCAAGCAAAAAATAAACGTACTTCTCTTGAAAATGAAAGTGAAGAAAAAGAAGCGAGTTTTGCAAAGAATGAAACAGATCTTGCAGATGCACAAGAACGTTTAACTAACCGTTTAGGTAGTCTAAAAGAATTGTTTGGTGTTCTTCAGCAAGTTGCTGGTGATAGCAAGGGGATTTTTGAAGGTTCATTAATTACTTCAGAATTGAATGAAAATTCTTCAACAGCAGGGCGTGAAATCTTCTTAGAAGATTTAATTAAGACAGCCGGTTCAAGTTCTAAGTTGCCTTCAATAGAAGAATTAGAACAGCTTTGGTTTGAAATGCAGCGTGAAATGACCATGTCGGGTAAGGTTTCTAGCTATCAAGCGGATGTGGTTTTGCCAACGGGTGATACTGTTAAGAAGCAAGTAGTTCGACTAGGTAGCTTCAACGCCGTTGCCGATGGAAACTATCTTACTTTTGATTTGGAATCTCAGAAATTAGTAGAACTAGCAGCCCAACCAGGTAATCGATATAACGGCCCAGCGGCTGATTTAGAATCAGCTGAAATGAAGGAAGGTAAAACAAACTTTACAGGGTTTTGGATCGATCCTTCTCGTGGCCAGTTATTAAAAATCATGGGGCAGTCTGCTGGCTTAGGCGAACGTATTGATCAAGGTGGAGTTGTTGGCTATATCATTCTGTCTCTGGCTGTTATCGGTGTGTTATTAGCAATTTGGAGAATGATTAAGTTAACAGCTGAAACAGCGCGTATGAAGAAACAAATGAACTCAGATGTTGCGAGTGATGATAATGCGTTAGGTCGTGTTATGAAGGTTTATCAGAAAAATGGCGATGCTGATGTTGAAACGTTAGAGCTTCATTTAAGTGAGGCAATTTCTTCAGAAGTACCTAGCCTAACTCGTGGCGTTAACTGGATCAAAATCATCTCTGTTGTTGCACCGCTATTAGGATTGTTGGGAACGGTAACTGGGATGATTGATGTATTCGAAACTATGTCGTTATTCGGAACAGGAGACCCTAAGTTAATGGCCGGTGGTATTTCACAAGCCTTGATTACAACGGTGTTAGGCCTTGTTGCAGCGATTCCTTGTGTATTTCTTCATACCATGACTAATAATCGCAGCCGAGCTTTGATTACGATTTTAGAAGAACGCGCGACGGGGATTCTTGCGCGTAAATCAGAACAGCTATCACTAGCGAAGGCTTAATCGATATGTTTACTGCTATAGATCAGGTTACTTTATTTATGGAGCGTGGCGGCGATGTATTGTATGCCTTGCTGTTAGTGATCTTCTTATTATGGCTTTTCATTTTAGAGCGCATCGCGTTTTTCTCTTTCACATATCGCCCGCAGCTTAAACAAGCTGTTGGCGAGTGGGAAGGGCGAAAAGAACGCACTTCATGGCATGCGCACCAAGTTAGAGAAGATCTAACGAGCCAAGTAAGAATGGCGTTAGAAACGAATATGACAACGATTAAAATGTTGGTCGGTCTATGTCCTTTGTTTGGTTTGTTAGGCACGGTAACGGGCATGATCGAAGTATTCGATATCATGGCTTTTCTTGGTAGTGGTAGCCCTAAGGCAATGGCTTCTGGAATTTCAAAGGCAACTATTCCCACAATGGCGGGCATGGTTGGCGCGATAACCGGTGTATTTGCTTTGTCGTTATTACAACGTTATATCCAACGCCAAAAAGCTCAGCTTGAAGATAAAATGACGTTTGACCATTAGATTATTGTTTTGAAAATTTAAAAGAGGGTAAAGGTATGAGACGCGGATTCTCAAACTTGGCAGCACAGACAGAAGAAGATGGTATTGATATCACACCAATGCTCGATGTTGTTTTTATTATGTTAATTTTCTTTATTGTTACGGCATCGTTTGTAAAAGAATCGGGCATTGAAGTTAATCGTCCTGATGCAAGTACTTCAAGTGCTAAACCAAAAGCCAGTATTTTGGTTGCAATTAATGATCTAGGTGAAATTTGGATCAATAAACGAAAAATTGATGAAGGCCAAGTACGAGCTAATATTGAACGCCTGCACGCAGAAAACCCACAAGGTACGGTGGTTATTCAAGCAGACGAAGAAGCAAAAACTAAAACGTTGGTTGCAGTAATGGATGCTGCAAGAGAAGCTGGCGTTGTTGATGTATCCCTGGCTACAGAGAAGAAATAGCATGGTATCGACAGGTGAAAACCCGATAAGTCACTCCCCATCGATTCAAGCTACATTAACTCGTTGGGTCATTGCTCTGCTAGTAGCCACCTTTGCTACTTTCAGCGTATTTTGGATGATGCAGGGCTTAATTTCTTCAGGTAACTCGGTCGTTAATGAAGAAAGTTTTGGCCGTTTAATCGAGTTTGTTGATGTCTCGCAAGATGACGATGTACAAACTAAGCAGAATAAAGTTAATAAGCCACCAACGCCACCTGCCGAGCCGCCAAAGCCTGAATTACCTAAACCAAATGTTCAAGCGCAATCGGCAAACTCTTTTGATATTGGTGCAATTGATCTTTCGGCTGACTTAAATATTGATGCTGGTTTAGCAGGATCGGGTGGTGATGGGGAATTTTTACCTATCGTAAAAGTAGCACCACAATATCCAAGGCGCGCATTGCAGAAAGGTATTGAAGGCCATGTGACGGTTGAGTTTACGGTAACTGCATTAGGTACAGTGGTTGACCCTAAGGTGATTGATGCTAATCCACCGACTGTTTTTAATCGCGCTGCTATGAATGCAGTAAAAAAATTCAAATACAAACCTAAAATAGTGGATGGTAAAGCGCAAGCGGTGACAGGTGTGCGTAACATTATTCGGTTTGAGTTAGATAAAAGTAGTAAGAAATAAATTAAAGAGCTAATTGTGAAGGCTGGAGTTCATAATGAAAGCAATGAAATTAAATAGAATGAATTTAAGTACTAAGCACTCTAAAAATGTACTGTCGTCTTTACTGCTCACTACTTGTATAGGTATGTCAGTTGTAGCCTCGCCTGTTGTGCTTGCTGAAACGACTGCGACTGATAGTTCAAGCGTTAAAAATAGTTCGAGCGCAAAGAACAGCTCAGTCTCAGGTAATAACGAAGTTGTAAAAAAGAAGAAACGTGTACGCCGTGCGCAAACTATGCGACCAAAAGTATTTAAGAAATTAGATAAAGTTCGTGAACTTTCAGATGCAAAGGATTATGAAGGTGCAATTTCTGCTTTAGAAAGTTTATCTAAAATGAAGCGTAATTCTTACGAAACGGCCATGACCTGGAATATGTATGCTTATATGTATTTCAATAAAGAAGATTATGGTTCAGCGGCTGAAGCGTATGAGAAAATAATCTCAGGAAAACGAGTTCCTGAAAGTTTGATGCAAACCACCCTGTATAGTTTGGCTAAACTGTATTTGATTCAACAAAAATATACGCTGGCTTTGGAGTCTCTTAATCATTGGTTTGAGGTTGTTGAAAAACCTAGTGCACAATCTTATATATTGCGTGCTCAGGTTTATTATCAGCTAGAAAATTATAAAAAAGCTTTGCCAGATGTGAAGCAGGCAATATCAAACACCGTTGCACAAGGTAAAAAACCTCGTGAAAATTGGTTGTTAATGGAACGCGCTGTTTATTTTCAAAACAAAGATTATGTATCGATGGAACGTTGTTTGAAGGATTTGATTGCTTATTATCCTAAATCGGCTTCAGTCGCTCAGTACTGGGTACAGCTATCTGCTATTTACAATGAGTTAGGCAAGTCAGAGTTAGAGCTATCAACCCTAGAAACAGCTTATGAGCAAGGGTTGCTCACAAAAGAAGAGCAGCTAGTAAACTTAGCGCAAGCGATGCTTGGAAAAGAAATTCCCTATAAGTCGGCGCAGATAATGTTGATGGGAATGAAAAATAAGCACATTGAAGAGAATGCAAAAAATCTTTCACTTCTGGGTGACGCCTTAATGCTTGCAAAAGAATATGAGCAAGCAATTTCTGTCATGGCTAAAGCGGCAGGTTTATCGGATTCAGCTAAGGACTATTATAAGTTAGCTCAGATTCATACAGAGCGACAAGAATGGAATGATGCCTTAGTAAATGTAGATAAAGCTATTGAAAAGAATGATGTAAGCTCAAAGCAAGCGATTAAAGTAAATGAAGCTAGAATCCTTAAAGGCTTAGTCTTGTTTAATATGAAAGATCTGCTATTAGCCAAGGCCGAGTTTGAACTAGCATCTGAGTCTACTGGAACTGAGAAAATGGCGGGTCAGTGGTTGACATACATCGCGAGTGAAGAAAAGAGAATGGCTTTCTTAGCAGGGTCAGAATAATTATAAATTGAAGTATTTTTAGCGCGTATATCTTATAAAATCAAAGCCTATTTATGAAAATAAATAGGCTTTTTTTGTTTTTAATTGTTAATTAATGGGATGTTTAACAGCGTGTTAATAATTAATACATAAAAGAATTGTAGTATGCGGTTTCTAAATTAATAAGCGCATAGATCACATAGAGAATGAGTGTCGTGTTCTTTTGAGCTAGTAATAACCAGAAATGTTTGTACAAAATAACTCTTAGTATTAGTTGGATTTTAATTATGACACTTAAAACAGATTTAACTCGCCGTTCTTTTATAAAATCTGCAGCCGCTGGCGCTGGTGCAGTCGCGGTTCCTATGGCGATCACTGGTTGTGGTGGTGATGATAATGATGACTCTTTGTCGTTATCTGATTCTAAACTTGTTGTTGCTTTTGGGCACGGCGTGGCTTCAGGCGATCCTTTATCTGATCGAGTGATTGTATGGACGCGTGTGACGCTTACTGATGATGATATTGCGGCTGATAAATCAGTACCGGTTGAATGGAAAGTCGCTACTGATGAAACGATGACCAATATCGTGTCTTCTGGAATTACAGAAACAAATTCAGATGTCGATTACACTGTAAAAATTGATGCTGAAGGATTATCACCAAATACTACTTATTATTATCAATTTACGGGTCCTCTAGAAGTAACGACGGATGTTGGTCAAACTAAGACTTTGCCAGTAGGCTATGTTGAGAGTGTTAAGTTAGCGGTGTGTTCTTGTGCTAATTACCCTGCGGGTTACTTTAATGTTTATCAGGCAATCGCACAGTCCGACGCTGATGTTGTTATTCATCTTGGTGATTACATTTATGAATACCAAACTGGCGTATATCCGGTAATTTCAGTTGCAGGTCGTGCACCAGATGAATTATCAGAAGTGATAACACTTGATCAATATCGTGGACGCTATGCTCAATATCGTATTGATGAAAAAGCACAGCTAGTTCATAAAACTAAACCTTTTATTTGTGTTTGGGATGATCATGAATTGGCTAATGATTCATACACTGATGGTGCTGAGAATCATAATGAAGGCGAAGGTGATTACGCTGATCGTAGAGCGGCCGCTTTTCAGGCTTATCATGAGTGGTTACCTATTCGCACAGATTCAAATATTGAAAAAATATATCGTAACTTTAAATTTGGCGAACTAGTTTCATTGAATATGCTAGACACTCGCCATATCGCGCGTGATCAATCAATTTCAACGACTGATTTATTAACCTCTACAGATGCAACTGCTTTGTTGATGGATTCTACCCGTCGCTTAATTGGCGATGAGCAGTTGTCTTGGCTAGTACAGGAATGGACTAACTCAAGTACAACATGGGAGGTTTTAGGGCAGCAGGTGCTAATGGGGCGTATGTTTGTTCCCGTTGAACTATTACTTTCTCTGGGGGCCTTAATCGCTAAGTTAGAGGCAGGCTTAGATGCTTCGACTGAGCAGATTGCTGTTAATACAGCTATTGGCGAGTTATATGCGTTAAAACTGCGTTTGAATGCTGGCGACCCTACACTGACTGATGCTGAAAAGCTAAGATTGTCGTCAACAGCGCCTTATAATTTAGATGCTTGGGATGGTTATTTTATTGAACGTGAGCGAGTTCTTCAGGGAGCCGACTCATTGAATAAAAATATAATTACTTTGGCAGGTGATACACATAATGCTTGGGCAAGTGATTTGCATGTTCTTGATCAGGTAACGGGTGAACTAAGTGAGAGTTCTATTGGTGTTGAGTTCGCAACATCTTCTGTTACTTCACCTGGATTTGATCAATATTTAGCACTTGAAGCCGCTGATAAAATTGGTTTTGAGAGCTCGGTTATCGCTTTGATTGACGACTTGAAGTACATGGATTCAAATCGTCGAGGTTTCTTAGAAGTAACGTTTACACCGGATGTTGCAACAGCGCAATGGAACTTCATTGATGACGTTACCGTGAATGAGAGTATCTCTGACACAATTACAACGAATAGCAGTTATATTGAGCTGGCAGCCGATGGTATGACGCCAGTGGCTAAGGCTGCTAAATTTGAGGTATATCCATACAGTTCAGGTCGTTCTGATGCGAATACCTTGATCCCTGTAATTGAGTAACTTTTAACTGTATTGATAGCCTTGCTAGATAATTGTTTAGCAGGGCTTTTTTGTATCAGTTAAAAATGCGATAAGGGCCAATAAGTGATAAGTTAGTGCTTTCAGTTTTCAACTCGGCGCACGAATGTTCAAACTCTACCATTCTAATGATCTTGATGTTTTAAAAGAGCTATTAGTTCACCAAATGCAGCAGGGTGATAGCGACCCTTTTATTCCAGAACAAATCTTGGTGCAAAGCCAAGGTATGGCCCATTGGTTGAAGTTGCAGATAGCTGAATCGTTAGGCATTGCCGCTAATATTGAATTCCCCTTACCGTCGAGTTTTGTTTGGAAAGTATACAATTCGGTTAAGCCAGACTTACCAGAGCGTTCCCATTTCGAAAAAGAATCAATGACATGGAAATTAACGCGCCTTTTACCCATATTGATCAATGAGGAAGAGAATAAAGAGCTGTTTGCGCCGATTGCTCATTATTTAGACGCTAAATCTGGGTCTGATAATAAAACAGACGACAGGGGGATTAACCAGCAAAAAGTTTTCGCCCTTGCCGAAAAAATCGCTGATACTTTTGATCAATATTTAGTCTATCGTCCAGATTGGTTATTAGCTTGGGAAGCAGGCGAAGATGAAATCAAAGACGGTGATATTAGTCATCAACCTTGGCAGCCTGAACTGTGGCGTCGCCTTGTGGCTGATAGTGAACAACTGGGTCATAGCTTATTCCACAGAGCACGTCTAACTGATCAGCTGGTTGATATTGTTCGGGAAGGTAGAGAAGGCTTAAAAGACTTATTACCAACCAGTTCGGCTGAACAACCTTCACGTATCTTTGTTTTTGGTATTGCAGCACTTCCAGGAACTTACTGGCAGGTACTGAATGCCATCAGTGAACATGTGGATGTGCATTTCTTTTTATTAAACCCTTGTCGTAATTATTGGGGGGATATTGTTAGTGAAAAGAGCCGTGCGAAATTGCTACAAAAAGATGCTAGCTTGGCGAACTACTTTACCGTGGGGAATCCTTTATTAGCATCGTGGGGTAAGTTAGGCCGAGATTTCGTGACATTAACCCATGAAGCAGCGAATGAAGGTGGCAGAGAAACCTACTTTCAAGATATTGAAGCCTATGTAGATAGCCGTAAAGCGTGTGATAGAAATCTATTACAGAATATTCAAAATGATTTCTTAGAGCTGAATAATCGCAGTGAAGCGGCTTTCGGAATCACAGCTTTAGAAAACAGTCAGGCCAAGGTAGCGATTAATAATACAGATCAAAGTATTCAATTTGTTAGTGCTCACTCGCCATTGAGGGAAGTACAAACCTTATTTGATCAAATGCTAACCTGGTTTGATGAAGATGCTGCGAGCGATAGCGCAGTTACTCCTGATATTGGAGAACCATTAAAGCCCCGTGATATTTTAGTCATGGTGCCTGATATTGATATTTATGCACCTTATATCGAAGCCGTATTTGGCTCGGCTGCGGATGACCAGAGAATTCCTTGGGCCATTGCCGACCAAGCATTAAATAAAGAAAATTTAATCATTGATTCGTTTCTGCGTTTATTGCAATTACCCAATAGTCGTTTAACGATTACTGACGTCATTGAGTTTTTAGAAGTCCCCGCAGTTGGACAAAAGTTCGAAATAGAACTGCAAGACCTTGATCAAATTAAGAATTGGTTAACCAAAGCTAATATTCGCTGGGGTCTAGATAAATCGCATCGTGCGGATTTAGGTTTACCAAGTTGGGATGATAATAGTTGGTTTAAAGGATTACAGCAGTTAATTCTTGGCCTAGTGATGCCAGATAATGCTCATGCTTTAGATCAGGATTGGCCGGTCCCCGGTGTTATGGGAAGCCAGGGAGAGCTACTTGGCAAGCTTATGGCTTTTGTTGATCAACTTGGTCACTGGTATGAAGTATTAAGCGATCAGAAAAAATCTCGGAATCCGCTAAAGAAAGAAGAATGGCAAGATTTATTGTTAACCTTAATTAATGATTTTTATCCGCAGCAGGCTTTCGATGAAAATGGATTAAGCGATCAAGTTGTTCTACAAAAAGTGCGAGATCAAATTCAGCGCTGGCAGCAAGAATTGGAGTTAGCAGGATTTGTTGAAGGGCTAAATCATGGCGTAGTACTGCAATATCTAACAAGTTGTTTAACCAAACAAGTCGGCTGGCAGCGCTTTCTTGCAGGGCCAGTCAACTTCTGTACCTTGATGCCGATGCGGAGTATTCCGTTTAAAATTATTTGCATGTTAGGTATGAATGACGAAGATTATCCACGCCGAGTGCCGCCACAAGGTTTCGATTTAATGGCCCAAGGTCAGTATCGTCGAGGAGACCGATCACGCCGCGAAGATGACCGCTACTTATTTTTAGAAGCGGTTGTTGCAGCGCAGAAAAAACTTTATATCAGCTATCGTGGTCGTGATAGCCGAGAAAATAATGAATTACAGCCTTGTGTACTGGTGAGTGAATTAATTGATTACATTAGTAATGGTTATGTGATTTCAGGTGATGAAGATTTATCTCACAAAGAAAGTGAAAAGAGACTCAGAAAGTATTTAATATCAGAGCAGTTACTGCAGCCGTTTAATACGGCATATTTCTCTTCAGATAAAAATAAAAGTTATCATAATTTATGGCAGCAAGTTGCCTGTGTCAGTAATGAATTAGAAACAGCCTCCACAGAGGATAAAATACGAATTTATCAAACATCATCTTTTATTCCTGAAGCATTAGATGATGATCGTGATGACAGTATACGTTTGTATCCCGAACTTGATGACATTAAGCAGTGTTTAATCAATCCCGCTAAGTTTTTTATGCAAAGGCGTCTCAATGTGAATCTCACGCAGTACTGGGATGAAACAGACGTTGATGAACCCTTTGCATTGGATAATTTACAGGCATATTTGCTTAATGAGGCGATTTTAGAAACCCATTTAGAAGGCCGTTCAGAAGACTTTAAACAGCAGCAAAAATCATTAGGTTTATTGCCTGCTGCGGGTTTTTCAGAATACGTATTAAATCAAAGTGAACATAAAATTGCTCCTTTACTTGAAGAACTAAATAGTCATTTTCCTACCTTTGAAAAAATGCCACCACAAAGTGATTGTATTACGATTTCTGATTATCAGTTGAATGGTCAGTTAGAACATTTAATGAATGGCGAAGCGGGTCAACACGTTTTTCATTTTCGTAGTGGTGGGTTTAAGGCAAAGCAAATTCTCAATCTCTGGCTGGAGCATTTATTTTCCTGCGCTCGAGATGACAAAAATACAATGGCCAGTAGCATTGGTTTAGGCATTGATAAAGAAGGCTGTGTAGAAAAGTGTGAATTTACACCGATAGGAAAAGACGCAGCAAAAGATTATTTATTGCAGCTAATTGAATTTGTGAATCTTTGCTATATCCAGCCTCAACCTTTCTTTCTGTCTATTGCATTGGATTACTTAACAGCAGAGTCGGAAAAGAAAGAAAGCATTTTACATCAAGCATCCGATAGCGAATTTAGTCAGTTAAATGATGAGTTTGTGCAGCGCTGTTTTTCTAAAGTATTAGCTGAAGATGAATTTCAGTTTTTAAATGATCATATTTCTTTATGGCAGGCGCTATTACAGCCGTTATTAGATCATAAGGTTCTTGAACAAGACGAAGATGAGCAAGGCGGTACTGAGAAAAATAACAGTGCGAAAGCAGAAAAAGGAGGGCGAGGAAAATGAAAATATTACAAACCGATAGCTTTCCCCTGCTAGGAAAACGTTTGATTGAAGCCAGTGCGGGGACAGGAAAAACCTATACCATCGCCAACTTGTATTTACGCTTGTTATTGGCGGATTTTCAGTTAGAAAAGCCGAGAGAATTAGCACTTCAACCTGTAGATCGAATTCTTGTTGTAACGTTTACACGTGCGGCGACGGAAGAGTTGAGAGGGCGTATTCGTGATCGCATTCGTGATTTATACGAAGATGTTTTACGTTTAGAACAGGATCCAGAGGATAAAAATAATCAGATAGATCCCTATATTAAAGCGTTAATAGAACGGACAAAAGATAACTTCTACAACACGCAACAGCCGAATAAATTATTGCTGACTGACTGGCTACAAGCCAATCTTGCGCAGATGGATGAATCGTCGGTATTTACCATTCATGGATTCTGTCAGCGAATCTTAAAACAATTTGCCTTTGATAGCGGCGTTGGTTTCGAATCAGAAATGATCTTGGATGCGCAAGAATACTTAAGGCGAGCAGCTCAAGATTATTGGCGTGAACTCGCTTACCCAATGGACCAAGAACAACTCAGTGCTTTACTTGGGCAGATCTCTAGCCCTGAAGATGTTTTTTGGAAAGTTCGGGGTTGGTTGCAACATGATGATATTGAACTGCTGCCAAAAGCAAAAGCCGATATTGATTTTCCGACAGCATGGAAATCGGCTAAAACGAGTTATGACAGCGCCTTAAAGGCATGGCAGGAATTTTCAACCCAAGATGCTAATGATTTAATTGAAAACTCTGGTGTTGATAAACGCAGCTTCTCTAAAACGACCCGACCTAAGCGCATAGCCGCGGCAAAGGTTTTCTTCAGTGAGTTAACTTCCTTTAATGGCAAGATCCCTAAAGACGTTTTGGAGCTTGGCCAAGAAAACCTGTTTACTAAAACAAAGAAAGGTGAAGCCCCTGAGCATAAAGCCTTTCGTTTAATCGATCAGTTAGCGGTAGATTGTGAGCAAATGACTGCGGTTTTGCCGCATCACATGCTTGCGCAAGTGAAAGCTAAATTCTGGGCTTCTATGGAGCAGGCGAATTTAATGAATCCTGATGATTTATTACGTTTGTTAGCCAATGCTTTGAATGGTTCTCATGGGGCTTCTCTTGCAGAACATATTCGCCGCCAGTATCCATTTGCCATGATTGATGAATTTCAAGATACCGACTCTTTACAGTATGAAATCTTTAATCAGGTTTATCACACGCAAGAGGGTATAGAAGCCAGCTCTGGGCTTTATATGATTGGCGATCCTAAACAAGCAATTTATAGCTTTCGTGGCGCCGATATTTTTACCTATCTACAAGCGGGTAAGTCGTTAGATGAAAATAGTCGCTTTACACTAAATAAAAACTGGCGCAGTCACAGTGATTTAGTTTCTGCGACCAATGAATTGTTTTCTCGTCATCCAGAGCCGTTTGTTTTACCAGGGAAAATTGAATTTCAATCGGTATTGGCGGCTGGCAATTCTGATGATGGCTATTTTCACTATCGTGAAGAAGAGAAGTGCGCTCCGCTAAATATCTTATTAAATTCAGAGGGCACTAATCGTGATGGTGGGCGTTATAACGCTGCTGAAATGTGCGCTAAGAGTATTCAACAGTTACTGTTGAAGTCTTGTTTAAAAGAGAGGGCTGTAACTGCCGGTGATATTGCTGTTTTAGTGCATAACCGTAAACAAGCTAAATTAGTTAAAGATAATTTAAAAAATCTCGGTATTAATAGTGTCTTTTTATCTCGAGATAGCGTTTTAAATTCGATGGAAGCCCGTGACTTATTACGTTGGTTAACCGCTATTGCTGAACCGCAGAATGAACGCTTATTACGTAATGCCCTTGCGTGTGAAAGTTTAAATTATAATGCTGAATATTTAGCGTCGTTATTAGAAGATGAAGTTCGCTGGGAAGCTGAACTGGCTCAGCTGTACTTATTACGAGACCGTTTTAATCAGCGTGGTGTAATGGCATTCTTGATGGCTTGGTTAGAAATGAAGCCTTGTCTTATAAGCGAAGGCGCTGAAATAGATTCAGCCGAATCTTTTGCAGTGCGATTACGAAAACAAGTTGATGGTGAACGTAAGCTAACCAACTTCTTGCATTTGGGAGAAGTGCTGCAGCAAGCGAGCCGAGAGCTGGGTGTTCAATCGGGTTTTTATAATACCGACGGAAAGGGTTTATTAACGTTATTGCGTTGGTATTCTGAGCGCTGCCAAAATGCATTATTGCATCAATCGGAAGAACAGCAAATTCGCCTAGAAAGTGATGCTAACCTAGTGCAGATTGTCACCATTCATAAGAGTAAAGGCTTGCAGTACCCTGTGGTGTTTTTACCTTTCTGTTGGGATGAAGATAATAACGCAGTCAAATTTGATGCGCTTTATCATATTGAAAAAACGCAGGAAGAAGGGCATGCTCGTTCAGTATTAACCATTAATACTAAGCCCGATACTGATGTTAAGAAAAAGCATGTAGCTGAAGTACGTGCTGAGGCCATGCGCTTATTATATGTTGCGTTAACCCGAGCAGAGCAAGCCTGTTTTGTGCAATTAGAGAATGTTCAAAAGTATTCTAAAGGCGCTTTAATGAATTCTGCGATTGGGTATTTGCTTGANCAAAATTCTGTGAGCATTGAAGCGCTACAAGAACGCTTTTCTGAGGTGATCGACGAAGGNACAGATTTCTCTAAACTATTATGANGATTGGTTAGAAAAANTCGAAGCCGTTNCTNATTTACCGCAGACCAAAAAACAANNCGTAACGCANCTNGAAGCNGCGCAGTTTAATGGTAANGTTTGGGATAACTGGCGCTTAACCAGTTATAGNCAGNTNGCNAAAATTGATAACGATTATGNTCNTTCTCATAANCNTNCGTCTACCCANANCNCTATTGANGNAGGCNCTGTCGATATTTCGTTNGATNCTGATAGTAACTTTGATAGTGATGCTGAGNTTTTAAACGTTAANGANAGTGAGTTTGATCTTAACGATGCNGATATCAGTTCTGAGACTGATGCCAGTGAAATNGAGGNCATTGAAACTGATAGTNGCTTAACGGTATTTGATTTTCCTAAAGGCGCAACGCCTGGCACGTGTTTACACGGAATACTTGAAAACTGGGACTTTGTCGATCAGCAGCAGTTAACAGAACAGGTCGAACAACAGCTAAAGTTTTATGGAATAGATGAAGAATTTAACCCGCTATTAATCCAATGGATGCAGCAAGTCGTCAGTCAGCCACTTGTAGAGGCAGGCTGTAGTCTTTCAGATGTTAGTGAAGCTAATCGTNTAGTTGAAATGGAATTTTATTTGCCGATGACAGANATTCGAGCATCTGGGGTTATGCCATTATTAAAGGGTAGGCGCTTAGCGTTTGAACCTATGCGAGGACAATTGAAAGGCTTTATCGATTTAATTTTCCGTCATGATGGTCGTTATTATGTAGCCGATTATAAGTCTAATTATCTCGGTGATCAGATNAGTGATTATCAACCTGCTGCGTTAGTCGAGGCGATGGAACATCATCAATACGATTTACAGTATTGGATTTATTCAATTGCAGTAGATCAATATTTAAGTCGTCGTATTCCCAATTATGATTATGAAACACACTTCGGNGGTGTTTATTATTTTTTCTTACGTGGCATGAATGGTAAGTCTGATGGTGAAGGGGTATTTTTTACCCGTCCTGAGAAAACTCAATTAGAAAAATGGCGACGTTGGTTATTGGCAGAAAACTGTTTTGCAACAGAAGAGCAGCCAATGCATAAAGAAAAAGTACAAAGCCGTTCGGATGATAACCAGCAGTTAGGATTGTTTTAATGTTTAAAAATTTAAAAGCACTAAAATCTTGGCTATTAACGGTATTCGATCAAGATGGATTAAAAGCCATCGATATCGAGCTGGCAAGCAGTCTATGTTGGAATGAAGTGACTCTGACAGAGCAATCAGGTAAATCGCTAGACGAGACGGCTATCAAGGTGTACGCCTATTTAATCATAAAACTTAGTCAGGCCTTGAGTCGTGGTGAAGTNTGTATTGATTATGCAAAATTGTATGATCTTTCGCAGAAGATAGGTCTTTCTAAAGAAGACGTGCAGGCTAGCTTAAACCATGATCTGAATAACAACTTAAATAATAGCTTGAACGGCTTTGTACAGCGTTATAGTACGGTTCATTTGGAAGACGATAATGTATCCAAATTAGCTCAGCAAGATCCGTATCAATTAGTAATCAATTACCCCTTGGTTTCTATGCAAGGGCGGTTGTATTTTTCGCGCTACTGGTTTTATCAGCAGCAGGTTTATTATGCGATCACCTCTCGTTTGGATCATCAAGGAAGCAATGAAAATAAGCAAAATAGCGAGCTGAGTAAAACGTTACAGCAGTTGTTTCCGAATGCTGCGCACCCCGACTGGCAAATGCTAGCGGCGGCGAATGCCTGTTTAAATCGCTTTAGTGTGATTACTGGTGGGCCAGGTACAGGAAAAACAACGACGGTGACGCGTTTATTAGCGGCGTTGATCAGTCAACAACCTAATTTACGAATTGCTCTGGCAGCGCCAACGGGTAAAGCAGCAGCACGTTTGATTGAATCGATTTTAGCGGCAAAAGAAAAGTTGGCCGAGTCGTTTCCTTTAGCTGCCAAAATTCCGGTATCGAGTTTTACTCTGCATCGCCTTTTAGGCTGGCGTCCTGATGGCTTTACCTACAATCATAAAAAGACGTTACCTTATGATCTTGTGATTGTTGACGAAGCCTCTATGGTAGATTTGCCTATGATGGCACAGTTGATGGAAGCCTTAGGTGATAATGCGCGTTTGATTTTACTGGGTGATAAAGATCAATTAGCGTCGGTAGAAGCGGGCAGTGTATTGGGNGATTTGTGTGACAGTGGTATTTCGGTTAATGATTATCCGGCTCATGGATTGCAGATAGATCGAGCTGCTGAGTTAGAGCAGTTATGTGGATTACAAGACGGTCAGTTAAATCCGTTTATTGAAGCGAATGCCCCTTTGATGGCCAACAGTTTAACTCAGCTTAGAGTGAGTCATCGCTTTACCAGTGATTCGGGAATCGGAAAATTAGCGACGGCTGTGAATGTGGGCCGTGTGGATTGGGTGGCGGATAGCTTTCAGAAATACGGTGATATTCAATTACATGCGTGTTTAGCAGCGCCTTTTAGCAGTAGCAAGGCGGGTTTGAAGAAAGAAAATTCTGAGATGATTATTGCGGCGGAGCACGCTTGGCAAGAGCAGGTGGTGCAGGGTTATAGTCATTATTTAAATGCGATTGAACGCGGTGATAGCCCGTTTGATGTATTGCAATTATTTAATAAATTCCAATTATTGTGCGCATTGCGTCAGGGCAGTAGTGGTCTTTATGCATTGAATGATCGAGTACAAAAACTATTGCAAACGCGTGGATTATTGAGCCTTGAAAGTACTGCAACAGCGGTTGGTCAAAATCGCTGGTATGTGGGTCGTCCTGTGATGATTACTCGCAATGATTATGAACTCAACTTGTTTAATGGTGATGTTGGTATTGCGATGCTGGTTGATGCGACTAAAACTCAAAAGAGTAGTAACAATAAGAGTAGTAACAATAGTTGTAACAGCGTCAATGAAAAAGAGCTTAAAGTATTTTTTATAGATAGCAGCTCTAGTAATCATAAAGGCAAGGTCCGTCAGCTCTTACCGACGCGTTTACCTGAACATGAAACCGCCTTTGCAATGACAGTACATAAAAGCCAAGGTTCTGAATTTGACGATGTCGCCTTGGTTTTACCTGAGGTTATAACCCCCGTTATTTCTCGTGAATTAATTTATACCGCCATTACTCGGGGNAAAAAATCCTTTTCACTGTATTCAAATCAAGAAGTATTGGAGCAGGGGATTAAATCGCGGATTGAACGTGCTAGTGGCTTGCGTGATTTATTGTTTAGAAACAGTGACTAACCCCTCCCTAAAAACCCCCATCCTTGGGGGCGATGGTTTTTAGTCCAGTATTTCAAATTTAAGTTGAGCATCTTTTTCAAGGCGCTCAATTAAGCGATCTCCCAGTAATGTAGACGTTGTCCAGAAACCGCCGCTATTGTTTTCAAGTANCTCTTTATCAAGAGCGAGACAGGCACCTACTTGACCAAGCATCTTACTGGTAGATCCATAGCCAGGGTCTCCTTGACCGATTACCTTGCTGCGTATTTCTTTGCCTGCTGGGGTTTTTCCAACGAAGCGAATGTCATAATANCCTTCAACTTGTTCTTTTGGTGTTGGGCCTTCACCAGGCTTTGGTAAAAGGTAGTTTTCTAATAACCAGCGAGTCGGCTTTATGGCAGCACCCACAAGGAATGCNCCTAAACCGGCAACAATTGCGGTTGCGGTTAAGCGCCCTTTAAATCCTTTACCGACCAGCATGGCTTCATCGTATTGAAAGTTATTGCCATAACGATTTCCTATTAGCGCATTTGAGCGCAGCACAACACGGGTATTAATCGCTGCCATAATAAATGGCGCCGTCCAACCATTGAAGTTCTTATCAAATGTTGGTTTTTTGGTGTCGAATTGGCGCGCTGTATTNCCGTGATTTTCTGGGCAAATNAAATAGGGGTTTGCTAATTTTTTGCGCAGAGATGAATCTTTTACTACTTCTTCTGTAATATTTATCATGCTGGCGATTGTGCCGCCTGAAGCACCGCCTTTTGCAGCTTTGACTCGCATGGATATGCTTGAGCAGTATTCACCTAAGGTTTTATTCGCTTCACGTTGGGTGAAATATACGCCCATGTCAGAAGGTATTGAATCAAAGCCGCTNCAGTGAACAATTCGTGCGCCACTTTCTTTGGCNCTGGCTTCGTATTTTTCNAGCATACGGTCAATCCACTGNACNTCACCCGTCAAATCNCAATAATCNGTNCCTGTTTCAGCGCAGACTTTCACTAGGGTCTCNCCATAAAGNGCATACGGGCCAACAGTTGAGATAATGACTTTTGCTTGANCNCACATNGCTCTGATAGCGGCTTCATCGTGTGCNTCAGCTTGNAGGGTCGTTAATTCAGGCTGATTGATCTTAGCTTTTACTTCATCGAGTTTTGATTGTGAGCGCCCTGCAATTGCCCAGTTCAGTGTTTCTTGGCTTTCGTCATTATTAAAGGTATCGCTAAGGTATTGGGCTAAAATTTGACCAACAAAGCTGGTGGCGCCAAATACAATGACATCAAATTGTGGATTCATGTTGAGACCTTTCAGGCAGAGTCCTGTTAGTGATACAGGATGAATTATTAGAATTGTTTTTGTTAGTAGAGTCAGATTAGCAAGGATTTTGTTATTAAGTAATAGCCGATACTGCCAAGCTGTCATGACTGAGCGACAGTTTTGCTGCCTGTTGTTAGCGAAATTGAAATGAAGTTGATATGATCACGCTTTTTTAAAGCTGTAGAGTAATTTGAAAGCGGAAGTGAAATCTAACATGCGTATTGTTTTAGCTCCCCTTGAGGGCGTGATGGATCATTCCGTTCGTGATTTACTCACCAATTTAGGCGGTTATGATTTATGTATTACGGAGTTTTTGCGGGTTTCAAACCAGCAATTACTTCCGCCTCGTACCTTTTATCAACTTGCCCCAGAATTAGATAATAAAGGTTTAACCCCTTGTGGTGTGCCTATACGGATTCAATTGTTGGGTTCTCAACCTGAAACGCTTGCGATGAATGCGCAAAGAGCGATTGAACTAGGCTCTCACGGCATTGACCTTAATCTTGGTTGTCCGGCTAAAACCGTTAATAAGAGTAAGGGTGGGGCTGTATTATTAAAAGAGCCACAGCTTATTAGTAATGCAGTATCGGCGATGCGGGAAGTGGTTCCTTTAGATAAGACATTGTCGGTAAAAATTCGCTTGGGTTGGGACGATCCTAGTTGTGTACATGAAATCGTCGATGCGATTGTGCAAGCGGGTGCGGATGAGATAACCATTCATGCCCGAACCAAAGAAGATGGTTACAAAGCAGAAGCGATTAAGTGGCACTATATTGCAGAGGCAAGGCAGAAGTTAGTTGAGCAAGGCAAGCCGTTATCGATTATTGCCAATGGTGAAATTTGGACAAAAGACGATGCCATTGCGTGTCGTAAGGTTTCAAATTGCGATGATATTATGATTGGTCGTGGCGCTTTAGCGACTCCAAATCTTGCTGCAATAGTTGCCGGCATTAGTGAAAAGATGAGTTGGATAGACGTTGTGATAATGATTTTAGATTATCGTAAAGTTCAGGTGATAGGATCAAAAGGTCATCATTATTCGAGCCGCGTTAAGCAGTGGCTTACTCAGATGCGTCAAGCGTACCCTGAAGCGAATGAGTTATTTTTTCCAATTCGTAGAATTAAAACCAGTGAAGATATGCAGCAAGCTATTGAGCGTTATTTAGATGCAAAGATTAATAACAAGCTAACTCAATGGCAGCAGTTATATAGCTAAATAAATATCCATTTGAATAATTTAAATGGGTATAAAATATTAAGTCGGCTATGAAGAATTTAGTCGGTTATGAGAGAAACAGTAAGGTAAATATAATGAAGTGGGAAATTAGTGATTCGTTTTGTCATAGTGCACAGACTGCAAGCAGCGATGAAAGCGAACTGAAGCAAGCGGTATTGGCTGCTGCGGATTATGCGTTTGATTTATTAGATGAGAATATCGAAGATGATTCGATGTTTTGTTTATTCGATTGGGATTTCGCTAAGCAAAGATTGTTAATTGCCGTTACGGATCCAAGTAAGAATAAATTTGCCAAGCATACGGTTGAATTAACATTGAGTGGCTATGCTGGGCACATTGCAGATAAAGATGATCAGCAAGAGCAAATTCATCTTTGGTTACATAATTACATTACGACGGCCGCTGTATTTTTGCAGTTTTCGTTAGTGGCTGCAATTTCAGCGGATGGTGATAGTAGCAATTCTATATTGATGTAATTCGAGGTTTTGATGTGAGTGATATTACGTCAAAATCCATTACTGAGTAGTTATTCCACAGAACGGCGTGAATACTTCCATGTAGCCTTAAGTTCGGCATCCATGCCTCTCATATCTGTTCTACAACTACTCAGTAATTGATCTGCTTTGTTTTATGACGAGCCGTTGAGTTCAAAGCCACGCGTCCAGTTTGGAAGCGTAGCATCAAAGGGGATGTTATCGAGTTGATAACGACTTATAGCTTTTCTAGATCCGCCTTATTAACTTGAGTTAAATCTTTCCAAGCAGACTTATCATTTACTTCAGGCGCATTAATGCTGTGAGAAAATAACAAGCGCGGATCTTTTTTCTCAATCACACTGCTTGTAAAAAGCTTTTGAATATCGGCCAACTCAATCGTTTCTACTTCTGCAGCAATTGCCTCATTAGTATCAAAAGTTAAGCGATTTACTTCAATGTTGTGCCAAAAGTGGCCAACTTTCTCAGCCATATTTTTCTTTTTACTGGTTAAGCGACTAATAAGACCTTGTTTGTGATCTTCAAATTCTTCCAGTGTTAATTCGGCAAGTTGCTGATTAAAGTCATTAAAGAATAACTCGGTTTCAGACAATATCCCATTGGTATCCGTGGTTGGAGATTGCACGATAAAGACTAAACCCGGAACTGCGTTTTGTGGAAACGGAGATGCTGAAACGATGTACCCCAGTTTTTTCTCTGTACGTAGCCATTGATAGTATGGAGAGCTAAGAATCTGCGCTAGAAGAGCGTAATGCGCGCGAGCCTTGTCAGACGTCATACCTTCATCAGAGCTTGTTGCATCGAATTGTTGGCCTTGAATATAGAGACTTGCAGCAGTATCTGGGTGCTGCTGATCTATTGATTGCAGGTATTGATTACTGCCCAGAGTATTAGGAACTTTACTGACTTTGGCTGGAGATATACGTTCGCCACTTGGCTGATAAGCGTTGAGTAAAACATCGCTGATTGATTTTGCTGCATCTGGCTCTAGAGTTCCATGAACATAAATATCAACATAGAGCGATCTCTTCAGGCGTTCATTAAAGGCTAAAACATCGTCTAAAGTAACAGTGTCTAATACAGTAATTAATTCTTCTTGGCTAAAGCTAGGATTACGTAACCAGCGACGAAGTTCACTAACAGTACGTTCATAAGGTTTTGCTTTTAGTTGATTTTCTAAGCGGCGCTTTAACTGCGCCTGATAGCGTTTGAATTCTTCTTCGCTGACATTCTCAGCCGTAAGGGACGCCATTGTTTCAACGATTTTATCGAGTAATACATCTAGCTTATCATGATAACCCGACATGGATAATTCTATACCACGGCCACTTGCGTGTAGCTGATAATTTAAACCGGCAACATACGCAGGATAGGTGTAACTGCTAATAATTTCGTTAACACTGTGACTAAATAACTGTGCAATGATGCGATCTTTTGCATTGTCGGCAACATCTTGATTATGCAGGTTAATAAACACCTTGGCTTTAGGTAAGCGGAATTCTTGCTCTGGGTAATACCATAGACGCAGGCCTTGCTGATCTATAAGCGTTTTAGGAACTGTTTGAGCTTGTGCATCCGTTAATGAAAAAGACTCGGGTATAAAAGGGTTTGCTGACGGTAGAGCTAGTTGTACCTTGTACTCTGGGCGTAACATAGGTTCTTTGGTTGCTGTTTCTGTTTTTATAAAAGCAGGGCGTAGCATCATCTTGGTATCGTACCAAGGATCAAGCATGTTGGTTTCAACTTCAGGAGCGATTAAGACTCGTACTAAATTTTTAGCATCTAGTTGATCTAAATACGGCTTTAAAATATCTGGTGCTGGTGTTAACCACTGATAGTCAGCATAAATAACTTGGTTAGGTGGAACATGACGTAAATTATTAGTTAAACGAATAGCATAGTGACCAGCTTTCGATTTTTCTTGATTAGCAAATGCAAGCTCGGCCAGTTGATGCTGCTCATTGTAAATGCGTTTAATGAATTCTGGATCTTGTAAACCTGCTTTTAATAAATCGATATAAGCAAAAACAGCCGCTGTAATTTCATCGATGCGATAAAGGCCTATCATGGTGAGTTGTACTTGCACAGAAAGGGTTGATTCCCAAGGTGTGCTTACCCCTCTTCCCGCGCTCAGGCCTTCAGCCCAGCCTCGTTTTTTAAATAAGGCTAATAAACTGCCTTCGCCTTCATGGCCTAGTAAGTGACTGATGATTTGCAAAGGCTTATATGGATATTGGCTTAAGCTTTCTGGCATTGGAAATGTCAGTTTTAGTTGGCGTAATTCTTTAATTGGTTCAATTTGTAGATCAAGAGGTAACTGATCTTTGATATATAGATCAGGTCGCGGTGCTTTTACTGCAACATCACGTTTAGGGATAGCGCTAAACTTTTCTTTTACCCAGTTTTCTAATGTGTCCAAATCATAGTTACCGATAAGGGCCAATTTCATTTCATTAGCGGAGTAATGCTGTTGATAGAAGGCTATTAATTCATCGCGAATTAAACTGTCTGGACGATCTTCCAATGTTTCCAAGCTGCCTGTGGCAAATTGTGCATAAGGGTGCTCAGGATTCATTGCTTGTTTTTCAGCAGAATAAATACGGCGGCCATCATCTTTCGATTTTGATGTGTACTCGGCATTTACTGCATTTTTCTCGCGCTCTACGTAGTTTTTATCGAAAGTTGGTGAAATAAAGAAGGGGGCAAAGCGGTTTAGGGCATCAGCTAGTGCACTATTGTCTATTTCAAAAAAGTAATTAGTTACATCGTGGGCAGTAAAGGCGTTGTGGTTTCCGCCATGCTTGCTAATGAAATCTTGATATTCACCTGGATCAGGATAAGGCTCTGTTCCTAAAAATAACATGTGCTCTAAAAAGTGGGCTAATCCTTGGCGTCCTGATGGGTCATCACCACTACCTACATTAACCGCAAGAGAAGCAGCGGCTTTATCGGCTTCTGAATCAGACACTAAGATGACTTGTAAGCCATTTTCCAGAGTTATCGAGCGGTATTCCCGCTGATCGTTTGGGCTTTGGATGATGTTATTAGTAGGTGAGTACATATTGATCCGATAAGCCGCAGTAGCGACTGCCAAAATTACCAACAGCAAAAATGTGCTGTAGCGAGAGGAAAAAAGCATGAGAACTCCAATGCGAAGTTTGTAATGCCGTTATTCAGCATTCTTATAGGAATGAGTTGAATAACGGTTTATAGATTAGGGTGCTGATTATTTAGTGCTGAGCGCTTTCTTGACGAGCAATTTTTTGAGCATCTTTTAAGCTATGTTCATTCTCATCTAATTCACCAATAAGCTCTAAGCGCTGTTTACAATCATCCAGTTCAGAGGATAGCAGTGCAAATTGATTGTGGAAGGCGTTATCAATAGCATCATAAACCGCTTTTACTTGATCTGTATTGCCTGACGAAGCTTGTGTTTTAAGTACTTGTAAACAAGCGTGAGCAATTTGATGATACAGTTTTTCTTTCTTCACGGTTTAATCCTAATATTTTCGAGTAGATATACGCCATGATACCTTATTTCTTTCGTGATCTTTAGTGTTTAGCAGTCGCTATATTCTTTATGTGCTTTAAATAATAGAGCTATTCGATGTTTGTTCTATAGAGGGGGGTTCTAATAGTCTAGATAAGTAGAGTAATCAATAAATTGTTATCAAATAATGTTTAAAGTAGCAGTGTAATAACAGAAAAGTATTAAGAGAATATGTATGGTCACAATAAGTTCTAACTAAAAGTGCAAACTTGGTAGGCAAGTATGGTTAGTCACTACCTATACTTAGAATAAGTTTAGTAAGCATTTGAGAATTTAAGTGACAGATAAACAAGCATTAACTACAGGTGAAGCTGCAAAATACTGCGGTGTTAATTTCCGAACCGTCATTCGTTGGATTGAACGAGGGCATTTGGATGCATATAAGCTACCAGGCCGCGGAGACAATCGTATTCCGGTTGATACTTTTGTCGATTTTCTAAAGAAAAACGATATGCCAGTCCCAGAAGAGTTAGTGGCTGATGATCGGCGGCTATTACTTTTTTCGTTGCCAGATACTCAGGTTAGAGAATTGGCTGCTGATTTAAGGCGAAACAGCTGGGATGTGATTTTATCAGATGACCCTGTGCAGTTAGGGTACTTAATTGCCAAAGATAAGCCTTCTGCTCTACTTATGATGGATGCTGGTCATGTTGATGTAGCGGCTAGAATCATGAAAGAAGTTAGTAAAGATCGCAGCGATTCTCCTAAAATGGCTTTATTACAAAACAGTTCAAAAGACGTTCATGATGGTTGGGATTCATTTCAGTGGCCAGAACAGCGTCAGATGTTATTAGACTATTTAATGCAAGATGGGTCTGATACTCATTAAGACATTATTTAGCTTCTTTATTTTTATTATAAGCGGCTATGCTGAGGCGTTATCAACTAAACCGATAGTGCCTAATACTGATTACATTATGATAACACTTCTACTTGCCCTGATTCTTTTAGTTTGTGTTCTACTCTATTACCAACGCCAAAAAATCCAATATAAACGGTTGGCTTTAATATGGCGTAATTTCCCTGATATCATTACTGAAATCGACTGTGATGGAAAAATTTTAACTACAAATCGTTTGATTGATGGTTTTTCCTATAATGACGTTATTGGTCATTCAAGTTTTGAATTTATAACGGATGAAGGTAGGGCTATTTTTTCTAGTGCCTTGGCAGCAGCGCAAGAAGAATTAAAATCTCAGCGGTATGAACTTGAAATTATTAAGGAAGATGGCTCTTCAACTTGGATTTCAAATACTATAGTTCCAATTATTGTTAAGCAAAAAGTAATGTCTTTGTTGGTGATAGTAACTGACATTAATGATCAAAAAGCTGCCCATCAAATCTTAATTGAGTCTAAAAACACTGCTGATCAAGCTAATTCTGCTAAGAGTAAATTTCTTGCAAGTATGAGTCATGAAATACGTACCCCCATGACGGGCATTCTTGGTATGTCATCTTTACTCGAGCAAACATTACTCACAGCCGAGCAGGATGAGTATGTATCTACAATCCAAAATTCTGCTGATCACTTATTGTCTATCGTCAATGATATTTTGGATATATCTAAAATCGAAGCTAATAAGTTGAATATTCAAGAAGAAAACTTTGATGTTCATCACCTAGTTAATGCTTTAGTGATGACGCTAGGAACTAAAGCGCAAGAGAAGGGTCTTAATTTACAAGTTTTTATTGATGACAATGTTCCCAAATTTGTAATTGGGGATGCACTTAGAATACGTCAGATACTGATGAATTATCTGAGCAATGCTATAAAATTTACAATGAAAGGTCATGTCATTATTCGCATTGTCGTTCTCCAGACTTTTGAAAATAAGGTCAGTTTGAGGTTCTCCGTTGAGGATAGTGGAATAGGCATTGCCGCTGATAAGTCTGCGTTTGTATTTGATGAATACACTGACGGGCATGGCGTTAAATCTGCTCAGATGGGCGGTACAGGGTTGGGGTTAAATATTTGTTACCGCTTAGCTAATATGATGTCAGGTAAAGTGGGCGTAGCCAGTTCAGTGAATTTAGGTTCTAACTTTTGGCTAGATTTAGATTTAGATGTAGGAGCTGAACTTGATGCTGATCATTCGAAAAAAGCGTTAATGCAATTTAATGGTTTAAGTATTTGGATTATTGATGATGTAAAGATTAATCGTCTTGTCATGCTGGAAGTTGCTCGTGATCTTGGTTTTGTTGTGGAAGAGTTTAATTCTATAGCTGATGTCTTTTCAAAAATTTCTCAAAAGTCACTTCCTGATTTTTTGGTTTTATCTAAAGAATTAGATGTCGACAAAACGGATCAGTTACTCACAGAGCTTGCTCATTTAGATAACATTCCGTTGATTGCGATGACAACGGTTAAAGACACTAATATTAATTATCGTGCTATTGAAAATAAAGGAATTCATGCGTTTTGGGAGTGGCCAATTGCGCGGGATGAATTGGTATCAATTATTCAGCGATCCTTTAATTATGATAGGAAGGCTTACGGTCCTAAGTTAATAACTCGACATCAGGGCGCGATAAGTAAGCGGAAAGAAGAAGGTTGTAGTAAGGCAAAAATATTATTAGCTGAGGATAATATAGTTAATCAGAAAGTGGCATCTCGCATGCTGAAGAAAATGAATTTTGATGTGGATATCGTAAATAATGGCGAAGAAGCACTTAGCGCTTGGAAGCGCGGTCATTATGATATTATTTTGATGGACTGCCACATGCCTGTAATGAATGGGTTGCAAGCTACACGTATGATTAGAATGCAAGAAGATGAACGAACGCCAATTTTAGCGCTCAGTGCCGATGTATTGTCAGATCGACAAGCAGAGTGTTTAGCCGCAGGTATGGATGGCTTTATATCTAAGCCAATTGGAATTAATCAGCTTAGAGAATGTATTGAAGAGTATTTATGACGCTCTTAATCAGCAGGATTTGTCGCTTGGACTTAAAGCCAAGCTATAAAGCAGCGCCATAAGGTATGTAGCGATTGTCAGTTTGTTTTTTTAACCAGCGGATAAAGTCTTTTTCCGGTGCGGAATTCTTAGATTTTAAGTGTTTTATAAAATAGATTGTGGGATTTTTACTGCCAAACACCCAATTTGAAAATTCCATTTCCCCGACTGTGAAAAATATGCATAAATTTATTATTTGCTCGTTTGTTAAATTAGCTACAGCCTTTATCCATAGGCTTTTAGGGGTGTTTACTAGTGCTTCTATAAGCTTAATATCCTCATCACCTAGTTCTTTTAAGCACTGTACAGCCTCTTCTTGGCTCTTAATTAATGCAGAGAAGTCGGCTAATTTTTGTTCAGATATGTCATTGTTGCTTGAATTGGGTTGCCAAGTATCGACCATAATAAAGCGCCTTTTAAGAATAGGGGGAAAGGATATGGTGCGATATACTAGCGCTTCAAAAAATAGAAACAAGACATCTTGACCGTCATTTCAAACGCAAGGAGTATTTGATGGATGAGTTTGCCGATATTCGGCCATACAATGACACTGAATTTCCCCAAATTTTAGAACGCTTATTGATTGAGCCTGATCTCGTAAAAGGCCTTGCTCAATTCATGCGCCCGAACTGGCGTGGGCCTTTAAGGTTATTGGCTCGATCTCTTGTTCGTTGGCGTCTTCAGCGAGATCTTTCTAAGTTAGAGTCTATTGAGCAGTTTCAGCAATGGCTTGCGGGCTATGTAGAAAAGATTATTACTAAAACAACAACAGGGCTTTACGTTGAAGGTCTTGATCGCTTAACGTCTGCAAGCAGTCATGTTTGGCTGTCTAATCATCGAGATATCGCACTTGATCCTACTTTAGTGAATTACGCCTTACATATTAATGATAGGCAAACAGGCCGTATCGCTATTGGTGATAATCTTTTGAAGAACCCAGTAGTGGGTGATGTTATGCGATTGAATAAAAGTTTTATTGTTAAGCGTTCTATTGTCGCTAAACGAGAAAAGTTATCAGCATTGCAACTATTGTCTAAATATATCAGGCACTCGATTGAAGAAGGGCAATCAGTTTGGATTGCTCAGCGTGAAGGGCGTGCAAAAAATGGTATAGATGAAACTGATACTGCGGTTTTAAAAATGTTAGGACTTGCAGGGCGTGTGAATAAAGAAAGTTTTGCTACCTCGTTACAGGTATTAAACCCAATCCCTGTGAGTATTAGCTATGAGTTTGACCCTTGCGATATTCTTAAAGCGAGAGAATTAGCTGCTAAAGCAATCGGTGAAGATTACCAGAAGACTGAGAACGAGGATGTTATCAGTATAGTTACTGGCTTAATGGGGAAGAAAGGTCGTATTCAAGTTACTTTTGGCAAAGAAATAGATGATGAAGCTTTTGCTTCTGCGTTGAGTCTAGCAGAAGAAGTCGATCGCCAAATTGTTGCGGGTTATGCATGCTTCCCAATTAACTTTGCTGCACATAAATTATTATCAGATTTAGGTCATGTTGAGCCTTTAGCGGATTATGGTGATATTCAGCCTGGGTTAGATGTTATTCAGCAGCGTGCTGGTGATGAGTCTGATGCTGTGAAATATCAACTCTACTCGATGTATGCTCAACCTGTCATTCGGAAAAAATTGAAATGAATAAAATATATATAGTCGCTATCAGTTTACTACTACTCGGTTGTGAGTGGGATTTAGGCTCAAGCTACAGTCCAACGACAGAAACGGCTTATATTGATTATTATCGAGAAGCGTGTGATAGCACTTCAACTGATTTGTGCCTGCGTATGCGCTTTGATACCGATGATGAGTTTGTGGTCAGCACTATTGATCAGTCAGGGTTTGATGACCTTGAGTGGGGTACGCGTTATACCGTCAGCATTGAGGTCGAGTATGATGATAATGGTGATGATGAGTTCTATAGTTTTAACAGCATTGATAGTTCGGAAGTCTTTGATCCTACGGATAATAATTTTGTACTAACATTTTACATGTCGAGTGATATTTTACTTGATAACTATGATGATACTTGGACTATTGCAGGTGAGAAAACCTTTTCTTGTGAGGAAGATGATTGTAATACCTTGGCAGAGTCTTATCGTGATAGCGAAGTCATTCAGTTAAGTTTTTCTGCAGAAAATGATGAGCTGACATTGTTGGCAGTATCATGTTCAGCATCTGAGACAAGTTTTGAAACTGATTGCGAGGGTGTTGGTGATTATACGTGGGATATTGCTCATTATCGTTCAGACTGTGGTTTATATGAACCCAAATTATGCATGCTTTATAAGGAAGATACCGATGCCAGTTCTGAGTGGCAGATACTACCTTTTGAGATTACAGATTTTACTCCGCAATGGGGGCTTGAATATGAGATCGATGTTGAGGCAACAATTGAAGCTCAAAGTTTAACAGCGGCTACTTTTATAGAGCAAGATGAATCACCTAGTGATGAGACCGGTGAAACATTTAATATGATTATGAGAACAGGTGCATCAGGATTAGAGGAATCTGATGACGATGTGATTACTTATGATGGTGTCGAGTTTGACTGTTCTACTTATAGTCAGTGTAGTGATATTGATGATGCAATAGACGATGCAACAGACACACAAGAACGACTTTTATTATTGGAAGCACTTGTTGAAACCAGTGGTGATAGCCCCGTTATATTGATTGTGGATTTACTTTGTGATGATGGGGCTGATGATTTTCAGGAAGAGTGCGTTGATGATTATGATGACGTTTATTGGATTGAATAGGTTAGTTGTGATCGGGAGATCCTTAACTTAGCAACTAATTTACGAGTTATATATAAGGCTAAGTTAAGGGTAGTTGAGCTATTGGCGATTAATAACTTGAGATATGCGCTTACCTGATTTATTTGCAACACTCGTATTCGGGAATTCTTCTTTTATCATTCTGAAATACTTAATGGCCTTGCTATTGCTGTGGTGCGTGTTGTATTCACTCATATAGATTAACCCGAGCTGGTACAATGCTTTCGCTCTCATTTCATCTGATGAAGCTTTATTGCTGTAAAGGATTAAATAGACACTTTCAGCATCGTCAATTCGATCGCTTGAAATAGCTCTTTCACTCATTGGGGTGAGTTCAGCATCAAAAGGAGTAGTGGGCTGCTCGAGTAAGGCCATTCGGTCAGCAAGTTTTAAAAGTTCTTTTGCTGTTGGCTGATTACTTTTAGATTTTCGCTGATTAATCAGTGCAATTTTGGCTTTGATTTTTGGACGTAGCTTAGAGTCTGGATGTTGAGCTAAGTGCTTATTAAAGTAGGCTAGTGCTTTATCATCGTTGCGTGATTCACTATAAGGGTTCATGTAAAGCAAACCAATTTGATAAAGCGCAAGTGATTTTATATTAGTGCTATAGTCGTCGTTAGTTAACCCTTTTGTATAAGTAATCACGGCTTCAGCTTCTTTGTTACGAGCAATAGCTTCAACAGAGTAGGTCAAAAGGTCGGGTTCTTCTTGAAGTGCTGCAGCGCCTCTAACCTTAATGTCTTCTTCATAACGTGCGATAGCGTGTCCGCCTGCTCCTGCAACAACCAGCGGTGTTGTCATGGCGCAACCTGATGAAAGTAGTATAAGTGATATAGCTATTAATCTTAGCTTCATGGATCATCCCTAAAGTAAACGTGGTGAGATATTTGAATTATTATTCACTTAGTTTAACGATTGTTATAGGGCTTTAGAAGGAATAGGTAAATGTTTATAGTGATTTATGGCAATAAGAAGTCACACTATTGGTCATAGTGCGACACAAGCAATTAAGGCATAAGAAATTAAAATGAAGGCGCTATCTTAACAGCAGAAAAAAATAACTAGCGATGGCGATACCTGAGCCCAGTATTGCACCAAAACAAATACCTGAGCGCTTAGCATTTTTAATTTTTTTGTTTATTTCTGAGATTTCTTTGGTTTGCATTTCCTGCAAAGCATTTAGTTTCAATTCTGTTGCTTGTTGCAGTTCATCAACTTTCTTTCTGGTTATTTTATCAGCAATGACGAACGCTTGTTTTTGTATCTGAGGCTGTAAGCGCTTAAATAAATCGTTATCATTATTCAAGGCCGTGACTTTTGTTTGCAAAGGCTCTAACTGCTGTTTTAATCTTCTTTCTGCTATCACTAAGCGTTCTTCTTGTGTTTGAACGAGTTGATGGCTAACGCCATCTAAGCCAGCACTTATTTCAGCTTTAGCGGCTAATACAGAATTATTGAGGCGAGCTTTAATTAATCTTTCAACTTGCTCGAGCGTAATAATTGAGTCGGATGTTACATTGGTTATGGGCATATCATTCGCTGCGTGTTCGCTGAGCGAATCTATTACGGCCATAACTGCTTGTTGATCTGCGGGCTTCGGTAGTACACCGCTGGCACCATGAGACTTAGCTAAAACATTATATCCATCTCCCTCTTTTGAGGTGTACATGATGGTGGGAATACTTTTGGTCTTTGGGTTGTTTTTGATGGTTTGAGTGGCTTCTAGTCCGTCCATACCGGGCATCATATGGTCCATGAAAATCACATCAGGACGTTCTTCTTCTAAGTATTTAATGGCTTCTTCGGCACTTTCCACGGCCAGTGATCCAACATTCATCTTTTCGAGTAAGCGCTTTAACATGATGCGTGCAGATCTTGAGTCATCTACAATGAGTGCGTTTTTAATAGCCATTATTTATGTTCCAGTCATGGGCAGACAAGTATTCTAATTATTAGCTTACTTGGCGGCATGTAATGCTTTTAGGTTATAATGATAAGAAGTCTTTATTGCTAATAGTTTGTATCAGCAATTGGTATGAATCAAGTTACATTTTGCGCTCTAGTACTCAAAATATATTATTTGATTTGTTTCTGGTTGAATCTTGTTACTAATATTACACTTTAGGCTATTGCTATAAATAAAATTCAGGACACTTCGATGGATACCAGTGGTGATGGGCGCCTTACTCAAAGCGCCGCTATTTTTTCAATGTGTGTAGCAGCATGCTTAATACTAATGAAAGGATTTGCATGGCTAGATAGTGATTCTTCTAGTGTATTAGCTTCATTCGCTGATTCTAGCCTTGATATTATCGTATCTTTAATTAACTTCTTTGCAATCCGTTTAGCCTTTGCTCCAGCGGATAAAGAGCATCCTTTTGGTCATGGTAAAGCAGAATCCTTGGCAGCCCTTATGCAATCAGCTTTTATATCTGGTTCCGCTTTTGTTTTGTTATTACATGCAGGGGAGCGAATGGTTAATCCGAAAGAGTTGGTTGCTTGGGAAGGGGCTATTTGGGTTATGGCAGTATCTTTAATCTTAACCCTAATTTTAATTGCTTATCAGCGCTGGGTTTATTTACGTACCGGATCTTTGGCCGTTAAAGCTGACTCTGCTCATTATGTTAGTGATGTATTAGCGAATATTGCAGTTATCTTTGCCTTAATTGGAGCGAGTAGCGGTTTGTTCTGGCTTGATCCTCTTATTGCAGGTGTGATTGTTATCGCCTTATTACATAGTGCTTACGGTATTGGAAAAGAGGCTCTTAATATGTTGATGGATCATGCACTTGATCCTGAAGTAGAGCTATTTGTTAAACAGTTGGTTGCAGATAATGATATGTTTTTAGGATGTCATGATATTAAGACCAGACAGTCAGGGAATGTTCAATTTATTCAACTTCATTTAGATTTTAACAATGATTGTCTATTAATTGATGCTCATGAAGAGGGTGAAAAACTGGTAGCTGATATTCTTAAAAAATACCCTCGTGCGGATGTATTAATTCATCACGACCCTATTCATTAATGAAGAAGTTCTTACTGTATTTATATTTGATTCTTATGGTTTATTCCCAGCCGTTGTTAGCGGCTGAAGAGAGTATTCTAAAGTCTTTTGAATACACTGAAGGCGGTGGCAATTCGGATATCGACTTTTCACAAACTAAGAAAGAGGTGCCGACCAAGATAACTCTTATTGATGACAGTCATGATTGGCTTAAAGATTATATCGATGGTGTTTCTTATAGTGTTGATAGCTTTTTTGTTGATACCTTTTTTGGTGATGATGTTATTGATGATGAGATTTCTGGAACCCGGGCAAAACTTTCTTTTTTTACACGTCGAGAAATTGGTCAATTAGTTGATTACAACTACGGAATTAGTGTCCGCTTGGTGGTGCCAAACACTGATGAACGCTTTAGTTTACTGGTTCAGTCAACGGAAGATGATGATGAGCGACAAAATAATGCGGTAGATACTGTAGAGGATGTTGAATACTCTACAGCTTTGCGCTTTATGCTGAAAGCAACTGAAAACTGGAATGTTAGTTTTGATAATGGTGTTAAATGGGGGTTGCCCGTTGATTTTTTTTCTCGACTGCGTTTTCGCCGCCTAGATTATTTTGAAGCATTTAATACTAGGATTACGCAAAAATTTGAGTGGTCGGTAAAAGATGGTTTAGGGGAAAGTACACGATTGCAAATTAATAGACCCTTAAATATTGATCGTTTAATTCGTTTTGAAATTGGGTCTGAGTACCAAGTTGATAATGGATATTTTGAGTTTGATTATAGGCTTAGCTTATATCATGAGCTGAATCCAAAAGAAGCATTGGCGTACTATTTGCGCGCAAGTGGTGAAGATCATAATAATATGAGCTTCAATAATTATGGTGTTGGTTTTCGATACCGAAGAATGGTTTACCAAGATTGGGTATTTGTTGAAGTGACGCCTGAATTAGAAGTCGCTAATACTAATTATTATGATCTAACGCCCATTATTATGTTTCGTTTTGAAGCACTAATTGGTGGTCTCTAATTTAACAGCGTTAGAAGTATAGGATTTGCAATGCAAAGTCGATACAAGGTGCAAGATCACACACCTTGTATCGTTTGGTTATTAATCCGTAAACATACCCGCGAAGAGAGGTGATGTTAGATAGCGCTCTCCAGAGTCTGGCAGAATAACGACAATGCATTTATCCTGATTTTCTTTCTTTTCGGCTTGGCGAAGCGCTGCAACAAGAGCCGCTCCGCATGAAATGCCTGCAAGAATACCTTCTTCGGCCATTAAGCGATGTGCCATTGCCATAGCTTCATCGTTTCCTACAGTCTCTACTTCATCTACTAAGTCGATATCAAGATTGCCCGGGATAAAGTTAGCGCCAATACCTTGAATTTTATGGGGGGCAGGTACTAACGTTTCGCCAGCTTTTGTTTGGGTGATTAATGGCGAATCAGCAGGTTCAACGGCAACCGTTGTAATCGCTTTACCTTGCTGCTTCTTGATGTAACGGCTAACACCGGAAATAGTTCCACCAGTACCAACACCCGCAACGAAAATATCAACCTTTCCTTCAGTATCTTGCCAAATTTCAGGGCCGGTTGTTTGTTCATGGATAGCAGGGTTTGCAGGGTTATTAAATTGCTGTAGAAGGATGGCATTGCCACTAGAAGCTTCGACCAATTCGTTTGCTTTATCAACAGCGCCTTTCATTCCTTTAGGGCCTTCTGTTAAAACAAGATTAGCACCCAGGGCTTTCATTACTTTACGGCGCTCAATACTCATTGTTTCTGGCATTGTGAGAGTGACTTTATAGCCTCTGGAAACGCCTACCATTGCTAAAGCAATCCCTGTATTACCACTGGTTGGTTCAATTATTTCCATTCCTGGCTTTAATGATCCGTCTTTTTCAGCCTGCCAAATCATATTGGCGCCAATACGGCATTTAACAGATTGTGCAGGGTTGCGACTTTCTATTTTAACCAATAAATTTGGATGTTTAGTTAGCTTGTTGATACGTACTAGAGGTGTATTGCCAATGGATAAGCTGATATCGTCGAAAACCTTCATGCTGCTAATTTTCCTGTTGGTTTAATATGTATGTATTGAAATTATACGCTTAATAAGTCTCATTTTAATGTAAACGAGTTGTCATCGTACTAGGTTTAGAGTTTACACTGATGTAAAGTGGTGGTGATAGGGATTTTGTTTGCGTTTTTGCGCAGCCATATAAATGGAGTAATTTGTGGCATTACAGGGACAAGCGTTTAGTGACCATTTAGCTCATTTAGAGAAGCAAATTGATCGTTATCAAGGCTTGTTGTCGGGTTCTAAAAGGTTATATTTCGCTGAAGATATAGAAACGGATTACAAGCTCCATAGTAGTTCAGCTTTTATGAGATCTTCGCGCAACGTGCTGTCATTTGGTATTCTCTTTTACCTTTCGTTCGGTGTGTCAGATTATGCCATAGGAAATGAATATAAAAACACCCTGTGGTTTATTCGTGTTTTTATTGCCGGTGCCTTATTGACGGCAGTAACTATTCTATTTAATCGTCAATTGATGCGCTGGGTTGTTCCCGTTGTTACCATGGGTATGATCATTATCGGTTTAAGTATTTTAGTCTTTATCAATATTTTAGATGAACCCTATAGCTACGCTTATCACTTTGGCCTGATTCCTTGGCAAGTATTTATTTTAATTTCATTGAGATCGTTTCTAAGGCCAATTATTTTAGCGTCTACGACCGTTTTTATTAGCTATATTATCTTTTCATATAATCAGGATTTTCAATCGTATAACTCAGAGCTGGATGCTTTGGTTGACACTGCTCGTGCTTTATTTATTCTTTTTTGGGTTCTTTTACTGGCAATGGGGATTTATCTTGGCTATCTAATGGAACGTGATTCACGTATAGATTATGTTAAAAATCACTTGCTAGCGTTAGAAGCACAGCGCTTAACCTTATTAAGCCAAGAGCTCCATTTACTTTCCACAACAGATGCGTTAACTGGTTTGGCAAATCGCCGCCACCTGGAATATTGCTATAACAATGAGTGGCGTCGAGCGGTGCGGGCTCAAGATTCACTTGCGGTAATAATGATTGATATCGACTTCTTCAAAAATTTTAATGATCAGTATGGCCATCAAGCAGGTGATCAATGCTTAAGGCAAGTAAGTGAGGCGTTAATGTCTTACGGGCAACGATCAGGAGAGTTGGTTGCTCGCTACTGTGGTGAAGAGTTTATTGTCTTGCTGCCCAAGATGTCTTTGAGTCGAGCGCAAAATCTTGCCGAAGGAATGTGTCGAAAAATTAGTAATCTTGAAATCGAACATAAAGGCTCTGAGCTTAAAAAAGTCACTATTAGTATAGGTGTTGCTGCAATGATACCTACCTTACAAGATCAGCCAGATAAATTACTGAGGGAATCTGACCGTATGCTTTATTTAGCGAAAGCAAACGGCCGGAATTGTGTGATGGCTTAGGGTTACACAAGGCTTGTATGATCGCTTATCACGCTTTCAGGGTGGGCCTTTTTTAACGCTTCTATTTGCTTATCTTTTTCTGACCATAAATCTGAAACCCACGCTTGGAAGCGTTGTTTAAATTCAGGATCGTTTTCGTAATCACCTTGGCAAAACTCAGCAGGAATTGGTACTTCACGGATGCGTACGGTGATTTCAGGCACTTTACCTTGCATGAAATCGACAAAGCTCGGAATGCCGTTAGGGTAAATGATTGTGCAATCGAGCAACGATTGGAATTTAGTTCCCATGGCATTTAAAGCAAAAGCAAAACCACCAGATTTTGGTAGCAATAAATGCTTATAAGGAGAGTTTTGCTTTTCATGCTTTTCGGGTGTAAATCGTGTACCTTCAAAGAAATTCATAACACTGGTTGGTATATATTTAAACTTCTCACAAGCTTTTTGTGTGGTCTCAATATCCTTACCTTTCATTTCAGGGTGTTTTTCTAAGTAGCTTTTTGAGAAGCGCTTCATAAATGGAAAATCAAGCGCCCACCAAGCTTGTCCCATAATAGGAACGCGAATAAGTTCTTGTTTTAGAAAGAACTTAAGAAAAGGTATTTTTCCATTTAGGACATGCTGAAGCACGAAAATATCGACCCAAGTTTGATGATTACTCGAAACGAAGTACCAGCCTTTAGGGTCTAAATTACTTGGAAGTTCAACATCCCAGCAAGTAGGTTGGGTTAATTTCATCCAACCACTGTTGCAAGAAATCCAAGCGCCAGCAATGGTGCTGAAAATAGGGTCCATTATCTTTCGAACCGCTATTTCAGGGAGTAAAAACTTAATCGGTGTCATTATGAAAAGCATTGAGCACCAAAAAATAACATTAATAAAAAGTAGGCTGCTGGCAATTATTGCCGTTATTTTTCCGCGCATATCGTTCCCTATGACTTCAGTTGTTGTGCTTGTATCGAGGTTAAGGCAATAGTGTATACAATGTCTTCAACCAATGCGCCCCTTGATAAATCATTTACTGGTTTGCGTAAGCCTTGCAGCATAGGACCAACACTAATTACGTTAGCACTACGTTGCACCGCTTTATAGGTTGTGTTACCCGTATTTAAATCTGGAAATACCAATACTGTTGCTTTGCCTGCGACAGGGCTATCTGGAGCCTTACTCTTGGCAACAGATTCTGTGGTAGCAGCATCATATTGAAGAGGACCATCAATGATCAAGTCTGGGCGCAATTCTTTTGCAATAGCAGTTGCTTGCTTCACCTTCTCAACATCACTGCCCGAACCGGAAACACCAGTAGAGTAGCTAATCATGGCAACTTTAGGTTCGATTCCCATAGCCAATGCTGAGTCTGCACTTTGAATTGCAATATCCGCAAGTTCTTCTGCATTAGGATCAGGATTTACAGCGCAATCACCATAGACCAGAACTTGTTCAGGCAAGCACATATAAAACACAGATGAAATTAGTTTGGCGCCTGGTGCTGTTTTAATCAGCTGCATTGCGGGACGAATGGTATTAGCTGTTGTGTGGATTGCACCAGAGACCAAGCCATCAACATGATCTAGGGCTAACATCATGGTACCTAGAACTACGTTATCTTCTAATTGCGCACTGGCCATAGGGGCAGTTAGGTTTTTATGCTTACGCAATTCGACCATAGACGGCACATAGCTTTCACGAATGTCGTCAGGATCTAGAATTTCTAGAGTGCTTGGTAATTCAATGCCTTGTGCTTCAGCAACTTGTAAAATAGCGTCTTTTTTACCGAGTAAAATACATTGGGCAATTCCGCGTTGCTGGCAGGTGACAGCTGCTTGAATTGTTCTTGGCTCTTCGCCTTCAGGCAATACAATGCGTTTAATGTTGGCACGTGAGCGTTCAACAAGTTGGAATCGAAATGCTGCTGGGCTTAAGCGAACCGCATGAGGGGCGTTAATCGCGCTAAGCAAGGCCTGAATGTCGATGTGATCAGTAATATGCGCTCGAATAAGGTCAATACGTTGTAGGTCATCTTCAGGTACTGCGCTATTGATGCGATTTAATTGGCTAGCACAGGCAAACGTATCACTTTCAGTGCTGAGAATCGGTAAGCCATTATTAATTGCTTTTTGGCAAAGACGAAGTACATCGTCTTTTGGCTGCAGACCCCCAGTCAAAATTAAGCCGGCTAGGGGAGTGCCGTTTGTTTCAGCTAATGCACAAGCCAAAATAATATCAACGCGATCGCCAGGGGTTACTATTAATGTCCCTGCGGTTAAACGATTAAGTATATTTGGAAGAGTACGAGCGCATAAAGTAATTGTATTGATTCGACGTGTAGCAAGATCTCCTTCATTAATTACATCGGCATGTAGCTGACGTGAGATATCTAACGTTCTTGGGCTAATGAGATTGCGCTGCCAAGGGATAGTACCTAGAAGGCGGCAGTTATTTATTTCAATTTTTGGCAGTTTCTCAATGCGTTGAGCATCATTTTCATCGCCATTTGATTGCATGAAATGAGATTCTACGGGCGTACCAAATTTATTGATAATGGCACCAATGATATTGCCTGATTTAAAGCCGCCGAAAATAGCCGCGTTTAAATTAATATCGGCTTGGATATCGCTATTAGAACGATTTTCAGCACTGCTGATTAGAATTACATCAGCGTTTAAAGCCTTTGCGATTTCGGCATTAATTTTGGCGGTATAGGGTTCACTGCGATCAGGCACAAGGCCTTCAACGATCGTTACGTCCGTGCCACGGGTCGCTATATGGTGCATGCCTACTAAGTCTTCTAGTAAGCGATCTTGCTGCCCAGTACTAATAAGTTGTTGCGCTTGCTTAAGGGGCATTGGCTGGGGGGGATTCAATGGATAGTTTTGCTTAACCATCTGTGTAGAGCGTTCTACTTCACCTTCGTTATAAGGAGCGACAGGCTTGAAGAACGAAGCTTTGATTCCTTGCGTATCAAGAGCGTGAAGCAGTGCAATACTGATGCTACTTAAGCCACTGTGTAAACCTGTTGGTGCGATAAAAATATTAATCATTGTTGCATAACTCGTAGCAGTCTTGGGCGATCATTAATTCTTCATTAGTTGCAATAACCATAACTTTTGGGCTATCTGGCAGGCTAATAAGACCTTGTTCATTCCCTGACTGTTCATTTAGATCTTGGTCTAGGGTAATTTTAGCGTTTGGCCAGAAATTGATAATGCGCTGGCGAATCGAAGCAGCATGTTCACCAATTCCTCCAGTGAATACTACAGCGTCAATATCAGGAAGAGAGGCAGATAAAGCGCTTAATTCACGAGCAATACGGTAGCAAAAGGCATTAATTGCTTGGCTGGCTTTTTCATTGCCGGATTCTTCTTCTACTAATAATGTACGCATATCGTTGCTGCAGCCAGATAATCCTAATAACCCGCTCTTTTTATTTAAGGTGGTCATTATATCTTCAATGCTAGCATTTTCTGCTTTCATCATGAATTCGATTAAACCAGGATCAATACTGCCGCAGCGCGTTCCCATTATAAGACCATCAAGGGGTGTTAATCCCATACTGGTATCAACACTTTTGCCGTTTAAAATGGCACTTGCGCTGCATCCGTTACCGAGATGAGCACAGATAATGTTGAGCTCTTCTTCAGGTTTATTTAATTGTTCAGCGCAGGCTTGAGCAATGTATCGATAACTGGTGCCATGGAAACCATATTTACGCACTCCATGGTCTTCATACCAAGCTTGTGGAACGGCATAAAGATAAGCGTGCTCAGGCATTGTTTGATGAAACGCGGTGTCGAAAACAGCGACCTGTGGCAAGTCAGGCAATAGCTGGTGACAAGCTTCAATGCCGAGCATATTAACTGGATTATGAAGGGGAGCTAAGTGGCTTATTGTATTAAGCGCCTTGATATTGTCTTCATTCAAAAGCGTAGATGCTGAAAATTTTTCACCGCCGTGTACAACTCGATGCCCAATGCCAGAAAGAGAATCAAGCACATTCCATTCGTTCAATAGATACGCAAGTTTATCTAGAGCAGCTTGGTGCCCTTGATCATTAATAGTTGCTTCGCCATTGAATTGACCTTTCCAGTTTATGTTTGGTTGAGACTCGTATAAACGTTCGGCTAAACCGCTAATGAGTACTTCTTGCTTGGACATGTCGAAAATAGCGAACTTAATGGAAGAGCTTCCACAGTTGAGAACGAGAATGTTACTGCTCATGAAGGTGCCTTAAATATATTACTGATTCTGTATAGGGACTATCTTGATAAAAGCTAATAGTCCGTTTTAATTTGATTAGAGCCAAACTGATATAGTCAGCATGAAGGTTAATTTGTAATTAACTTATGAAGCGATCAATGTATTTCGGATAGCCAGCTCTATTTGTTTTAGGAGAAAAAGGGTGTTGTTACTGGCCGTTTCAGGAAGCTTATTAAAGTTAAAACGTAAACCATAGCGATAGCGATATCGATATTCAGAGTCTTTACCATCAAAACGAACAATTTCTGCGGGTAATTGTCTTATATTGTGGAACTCACTTAGTAAAGTGACGTGGATGCGCTGACCAATCTTTAGTTTTAATGGCGTAATAATGTTTATGCCACCAATTGCGAAGTTGGTCACTAAAGCTTGAGACTTTTGTTTTTTTAAGCCAAACCAATAATTAGGGCGCAATTCTAGTTTTAAGTTCGCTCCCTCATATCGGTCACTAAATCGACGATCTTTAGTAGTCACTGTTTATCCCTTACCTGAAACGCTGGTTTCGTTTTTATCTGAAGTTACTGAATCAAAACGACTAAGCTTATTATAGCGGATCATGCTTTGAATTTCCTTTACGTATTCTTCGCGACGTATTGAATAACCAAGTAAGCCTTCAGCTAATAACTCTCCACTTGGTTTTTTTCCGTTAGAGAGCGACTGAGTTCGTAACTCCCTAAGAGTTTTGTACGTAGGGTGGCTGTTTAAATTACGGATATAGCTTTTAATAGAATCTTTTGGGCTATTGAATTTTGCAACTTCGTGCTTTGCCCCATCATCTCGACCGAGAGGCACTAATCCACAGCCTTTGCTATAACACCATTGCCCGAAGTAATTATTACCTTCGCGTGCAAATCGGCTAGTCCCCCAGGCGGACTCATTGGCTGCTTGAGCAAGGATCAATGAAGCAGGAATGGTGTTGATTTTACGTTTTAACTTCTCTATTTTTTGTTCTACTGGCAATTCTTTATCAACTCGATAAGTATGAGTGTATTCGTTTAATATTTCGATTTTCTGTTGAGACAAGTTAGGTAATTCTTTTTGCATACTCAGTAGCATTTCACGTTGTGATAAAACTTCTTTATTGACCTGTTCGATCATTGGATGCAAATAAGCAAAAAAGTTAGCTTTCTTTTCATTGACACTTATAGCTGCTTTAGGTTTTATAGAGTTAGCAGTTTCTTTTTGCGCTTCGTTTTTTGTATCGCAGCCACTAATAAATAGAACAGATATAATACAGGTTGTAATAGCTGTTCGAAAAAAAGGCATTACTGTCGTCATGTTAAAATATCTCTAACTTTGAATAGGTCTAAAATTCTAAGTTTAGGTTGATTAGTGCAATAATTAAAGTCTTTATATAATTGGTCGATGTTATAAAGAGGCAAGTAAATACTTGTTCAGTCAGTAACTGAGCGGTATAAGTGTTTAATTTAGTTTTGATATTCTTAAATTTAATAACTTAAAATCGGGTAGCAGGTGAGCATGGATACAAGACCATTAGTCTTGATCGCTGATAAAGGATTAAAAAGGCAGTCATTGATTGGTGATTTATTATCAGAAGATGCTCAGGTTACGAGCATTATCCGAAAGTCTCAGCTTGATACCTGGCTACAGGATATCAATGTTATACCGAGTTTATTACTGTTAAATTACGATTTTTTATTGGATAAGACTCGCGATTTTTGTCAAGTTTGGCTAGCCCATCCTATGATGCGCAACGTCCCCATTATTATTATGGGAGAGGCTGATGAGCGTATTGAACTGCTTGCTCTAACATCAGGTGCAATTGATTATATTGCAGAGCCTTTCGGACGACCTATGTTAACTCGCGCTCGTCTCAAGTTGCACTTACGTCAAGTACAAGAGCTTCGTCGCTTATCATCTTTATCAATGACAGATGGCTTAACTAATATTGCGAATCGTCGCTACTTTGATGAGTTTTATAGTGCTGAGTGGCGTCGAGCTTGTCGAGAGAAAGGCAATATGGGATTAATTATGATCGATGTTGATCACTTTAAGTCTTTCAACGATCATTACGGGCATTTGGAAGGAGATAAGTGCTTAACTAAGCTTGCTCAACAGTTAAAGTCAGTTGTTCAGCGCCCTAGAGATTTTGTAGCTCGTTTTGGTGGAGAAGAGTTTATTGTCTTGCTACCTTCTATTCAGCCCGAAGGTTTGTTAGTTGTTGCTGAACGTTTAAAGCAAGCACTGGATAGTTTAAGTATTCCCCATGAGTATTCAAATGCTGGAAATATTGTCACTGTAAGTATGGGGTTAGCTTGGTGTGAACCTGATAGTAGTTATTTGCCTGACCAGTTAATTGCAGCGGCAGATGAAGCCTTATATAGCGCTAAGGATGCTGGACGGGATTGTAGAAGTGAAGTCGTAATTGTTGAAAATCAGCTGGTTTTTTAAGCCAGCGATTTTAACAAATAAGCATATTGATAGGCAGTTCTTTTAATCTAAAGAGAATATGTTAGCTAGGTGTCAGAGACACTATTAGTCTATTGAGTAACGTATTCAATTTGCTGAGCGTAGTTTGGCGACGAATTTGTTTAGGTATGCGTAGCTGAAATTGAGTCAGGGCCTGTTTTAATGCTTCTTGGCTGAGAGAAATGACTTCGTAATCAAAGTGGTGATCCTGCACACTGACTTTGCTTAATTCAATATACTCGTTGGCTAAAATACTGGATAAATTATAAATATAATCTTTTTCTTCGCAGGTATTAGCTTCCCAATAAGAATCATCAAGTGCTTTCATTAGTTCAAATATATTTTCTACCGCTGCAGCAATACTTAGGTTATTCACGTTAATCCTCTATCTAAAATAATGGAATCTATTTAAATCTTAGCAGAGATTCTAGCGCTTACGACCTAGGGGATGAGTTTCTACGAGTTATAAGCTTCTGAAAGTTCGGTTTTGATAAGAGATCCTTCTATTTGGCTGTTAGCATTACTGTTCTGCATGAGTTTATGGTTAATAGCCTGTTGATTAACTTCGGCAAGCTGCTTCCTATGATATTCGTGTGCGGGCAATGCGGGTAAAAAGTGTATACTTGCGATGATTTTGGGTTGTTTGAGAATTCGCTTAAAACTGGTCAGGAAATCTTCTTCCCCAAGAAAAGCAACAGAGTCTGTTATTTCGCCATTTGAGTCAAAATATTGCAATACGATTGGCTGGATCATAGCCTTTTCTCGGATTGCAACTTGATAAAACATAGGTTTGAAGGGCAGTGTCGATCTTCCATCGGTCGTAGTGCCTTCAGGGAATACAAGAATTGATGATCCTGATTGCATTCGTTCTTGCAGTTGGGGCAATGAGCGATAAGCTTGAAATTTATTTTCACGATGAATCAAAATGGTGCCTGATTTCTTAACAATAGAGCCGACAATAGGCCATTCTCCAACCTCTGTTTTTGCTATGAAATCAACGGTATTGTTGCCTGCTAATAATAAAACATCGAGCCAAGAGATGTGATTGCAAGTCCACAATGAAGGGGTAGCTGTCGGTGTGCCTTTGACTATGAGCTTTACATTCAAAGCGTTGTAAAATCTACGATATAAAAAACTGGCTAACTCTCTGCGTTTAGGAAGTCTTTTTGCCGGAGTGCTAAATATTATAGGGACAATAATGATGACTAACGCCAAATAATTAAATGCACGAACTAAGCGCAGTATTGGTCTTATTTTTTCTTGATACATATTGTTGTTGATTCCCTAAGGCTAACAAGTCACTCCTAAGCGAAGTGACGTAAATAGCGTGCTTTAATATCTTTCTTTGCTAATAGAATAACCACGTCAGCAACATTAAAATCACGATCTAAAAAAGCTTCACCGCACACCTTAGCTCCCATACGAATGTAGGTTTTTAGCAGAGCCGGAATGTGTTGCTTACCATCAATATCGATATCAAATTGTGGTAGAGGAATTCGTGGTGTTGCGCGGAGTTCATTGTTAGTAAAGTGATTCTCGCGCAAATGGTTTACTACTGAAATTGCTTTTGCTCCGCCATCTTGCATCGAGATACTGGCGCAGCCCATAAGATAGTCAATCTTATGTTCATTCATATACTGGCCTATTTTAGACCACAGTAATCCAATAACGGCACCACTACGGAAGTTTGGATCCACGCTGGTGCGCCCAATCTCCATATAGCGAGAGTGAGGTTGAATAATTGGAGCGATATCGAATTCACTGGCGGTATAGAACTCAGCAGGTGAAGAAATCAGATCGCTAGTGATAATACGGCTATAGCCAACGATGCTATTCGAAAGACTGTCTTTAACAATTAGATGCAAACAAATATCGTCGAAAGGGTCTTTATCTTGATTTGTTTCAGTTAAATTGAATACATTTGCTCGAAATACCTGCGCGCGGTAAATTTCATCTGGGTCATTGCTGAAACTAGCTACAAGCTTTGATTCCAGTGGCTTAGTGAGCGATCCAATATTCTGTACTGCTGCTTGTTGAACACGTTCTTGAGAAAGGCCAGTCATTGTCATATCTCATCTCTAGGTCTGTAAAAGATGACCTACTGTAAAATTACTTTATGACAAACGCATGACACTAAACGGTAGTGAAGCAACTCTATTTAAACTAAATAATAAAGTTTGCTCCTGATTACGCAGAGATTCGTATCAAAGTCTATGCTTTGCATAAGATGAGTAATTTTTCTTAACCTTTTATGTAGTTGTTTATGAATAGATTTTTAACTTCAATACTTATACTTTTCTTCACCAGTACTATAGCTTGGGCATCAATATCAGCTCAACCTGTGTTAACTAGAAATGAAGCAATCCGTATTATTGATGCGGCACTGAAACAGCAGCCTTTGTTTTGGCAGGGTTTTGCAATTCCTTACAGTATTGATCGAGGCAGTAAGCATAAGGATGCTGCGATGTTAGAAGTGTTGTTTAACCACAAATTGTTATCTCGTGAAAAAGAAACCAAGGTCATCAAAGTTGAAGGTAGTCAGCGTAAACGTATAACCTTAAATTATCGTTATGATTTTATTGATGAAGAAGCTAGCCAACATGCCAGTACTCAAGGTGGTTTTTATTATGGCACTGGACGTTTAAAAAATATAATGGATCTCTCGAAGCCTTATTTACTAGGTCGATCATATTATGCCGAAGCCTATATTCAATGGTATGTAACTGACATTCAGGATTGGGTAGATGCGCCTGCTTTTGATAAAGCAAGGACATTAAGGCGAACTCTTGAATCTAAAGAAAAGCCTTTTGAAAAGCGTGTATACCTTCATCATGACGGTCAAAAATGGGGGTTTTGGCAAGGTCAACCAGGAGGTCTTTAGCCTCCTGGTAGCTTTTTATTAATGGACAGTCTCTTAGCTTAGCATTACCGCTAGATTGCTTTGGAGAAACGAGGGCGGTTCGTTTCTTTATTGGCACTGGCATCAGCACTTGAAGAGTAGCTCTGAATAATATTCGCATGTAAATACCTATCAAATACCATGCAAGCATTACGTACTAATAAACGGCCTTTATCGGTAATATGAATACCGTTTTCATTCACCTCTAGTAATTCATCTTCAATCATTGGGCTTAATTTGGACAGCTCTTCCGAAAAATAATCTCGGCTATCAATATTAAAAGCTTGATCCAATTCAGAGAAAATCATTTGGTCGTGACAAAGTAGCTCCATAATGACGTGACGGCGAATAAGGTCATCTGTGTTTGTTTCAATTAACTTCACAACAGGGAAACGGTTATTAGTAACAGCCTCTTCGTAAATATTAATATCTGGACTATTTTGAAGGTAGCAGTCACTGATTTGGCTGATTGAGGATACTCCAAAGCCAATTAAGTCGCAGTCACCATGAGTTGTATAGCCTTGAAAGTTACGGTGAAGTTCTTTGTTGGCTTGAGCTCTGGATAATTCATCGTCTGTTTTGGCGAAATGATCCATACCCACATAGTGATAGCCCACCTCAGTAAGTTTAGTGATGCAATTTCCTAAAATAGCCAGTTTTTCTTCTGGGCTTGGTAGGTCTTCTTCTTTAATTCGGCGCTGAGGCTTGAAGCGTTCAGGGAGGTGAGCGTAGTTAAAGATCGAAAGGCGATCAGGTGACATATCGATAATAACATCAAGTGTTTCAGCAAATGTTTGCTGGTTTTGATGGGGTAGGCCATAGATTAGGTCGATATTGATAGAGCGGAAGCCGAGTTCACGAGCTTCAATCATGACATCACGAATCATGCTTTCAGGTTGAATACGATTAACCGCTTGCTGTACTTTCTCATTTAGGTCTTGAACGCCAAAGCTTGTGCGATTGAATCCTAATTTACGCAATAGCTTTAATGTTGTTGGACGTATTTCACGTGGATCAATTTCAATGGAATAATCTGCACTATTAGCGGTGCTAAAATTAAAGCGCTTACGCAAGTGGTCCATCAGATCAATCATTTGATCATCAGAAAGAAATGTAGGTGTACCCCCGCCCCAGTGCATTTGCTCTACGATAGGGTGGCCTTCTAAAAGCTCTGCTTTACGATCAATCTCAGATTTTAATAAATCAAGATAAGGTTCTGACTTTTCACGATCCTTCGTCACTATTTTATTGCAGCCACAGTAATAGCAAACATGTGCACAAAACGGGATGTGTAAGTAGAGTGATAATGGGGTGCTAGGGTCACGCTTGCTCAGTAAGTCTCTTTCCACTTGGTCACTTTCAACAACATTAAACTCGACGGCTGTCGGATAAGATGTATAACGTGGGCCAGAACGGTTGTAACGTTGAATGAGGTCAGGGTCCCAGTGTAATTTTTCGGTCATGTGAGAGCTTCTTAAGTAATGTTTTTTTAGATAACAACGTTTCTAGGTAATAACGTTTCTAAGTAATAATGCTTCTAATTAAATAGGCCGGTTTATTAAGTAGGGCGCTATGAATCAATCAGAGATTAATGAATGA
>PAOL01000057.1 GCA_002708475.1 Oleispira sp.
TTAAAGTGGGATATTTTTTTTCACTTGTCCTGTATCAAGTTTTGCGCTGTTGATTTTTTGATTGTGTGCAGAGATAGAATTAACAATATATTGACTAGTTTGTTACTAGTGACTCAGGGTTAAGATCATAATAAAGTGCTAAAGAATTGTAACTTACGGCCGAAAAAGACCTATGTAAGTGTAAGATTTTATTTAATTTGCTGTATTTTTTGTTAAAAAGCCAAAAGGGTCTTGCTTTTGTGTTTATAGGGTCGTTTTATAGTGAACGCTCATCGATTAAAACAAAAATAACAATGATCTTAAGGGATGATCTATGCCGAAGAAGCCATTTACCCCAGAAGAAGTTGCTGCTCAATGTCAGCGAATTATGGATAGTGCATCACAGGTGATGGCCGATGTTGGCTTTCATCATTTGTCTATGCGTAAACTAGCGACCCAATTAGGGATGACAGCGAGTAATATTTATAATTACTTTCCTAATAAAGAGATTCTATTTATTCAAACGCGTTTACGTGGTTTTGATATGTTTTTTGCTCGTATGAATGAAAAAATGGGTGAAGCTGTCAGCGCGGAACAAGCACTACAGCAGTTTGCTCGTTTGCTAATTAGTTTTGCTCAGCAAGATCCGGGTTATTATCAGTTAATGTTTCAACCGCCTCGATTGAAACTGAAGGATTCTGAGCAGCTAGATCAAGAATTAGAAATCCAATTAGAGCGTTTAGTGGAAGAGTGGCAGCGCCATTTGATGACGTTAATTATTGATGCAATTCCTGCAATGGTTGATCAACGTGAAAATCGTCAAAAACAGGTTGCTCTGTTTTTTACCGCTTCAATTCATGGATTGATCGATGTTTATCATTACCGCGCACTTTCAACCTTAATGGATTCGGTTGAACTGATTCCAGAAGATGTGGTTGAAGGTCATATTCAATGGTTACTGAATGCCGTTACTCAGCAGGCCGAGCAGGTCGTATAGCTTGGTTCGAGTATAGAACTCTTAACCTTTAGTTTAATCTTTAGCTTGATTTTTAGATTGTTGTTCGGGTTCCTTGCCTTCCAGTTTATAAACGAAGGCAAGGATCTCTGCGATCGTAAGGTAAAGCGCTTGGGGTATTTCATCTCCCAAATCCAGCGTGCTTAACCATTGGGTTAATTCTGCATTCTCATAAATAGGGACTTTTGCTTGCAAGGCTAATTGGATAATAGCTTGGGCCAGCTCATTATCTCCTTTTGCCGCAAGTGTCGGTGCTTTTTCACCATCATAACTCAGCGCAATAGCTTGGTTGGCCTTTAATAAATGCTCTGGTATTTCGTCTAAATATTCTTTTTCCATATCAACTCCTTTGCCGATTTTTATTTTAAACTTTTAGGTTTTAACATCGATCAAGCGCTGCTGAATATTATGCTTTCGTTTTTCTAATGTCCCGTGACGAGACTGAATATCACTTACAACAATGCCTTGTTCTGTCAGGCGCTCGCGCAGGGGTTGAATATTCTGAGTTAGCTCGCTTAAAGAGGATGTGGATTCCGACCAAAAAGTAGTACTGCATTCGTTATCGAGCATGCATATTTCAATACCGAGTTTGCCTAATTTGGGTAGGTCAAAATGTAAATTAATAAACCAATGTTGTTTTCTTTGTCCTTGTTCATCAATTCGTTCCTCCTTATCTAAGAAAAACTCAATGAGCTGAAGTTGTTGCTGATGATTTATTAGTAGCGGTATCCATTGTTGGCTCTGCTGCAGTTGGTTTGGATTATTGGCTTGATTCGATTCACCTGTTTGCATCTGCTGAATTTGTTCGCGCTCAATATGACCTAATAAATTCTGCAAATTTCGTATCAGTGCATTTTCATTTCCTACTCCGTTCCCAACACCTGAGTTCCAATTTAATGGAATGCGAAAATTACCATCAGGCTGATTTCCTTGATTGGCTAGTGAATGCCCCGTCAATATTTGGCTGAGGGCAAATTTATTGTTGGAGCTTGGGTTTTGCAATAGCGGCGCTTGCAACAACTCTTCAAGAGTCATTTGTGCATTGTTAAGCAAAGGGTTCTGCCATTGTGAAGTGCTTAAGCTAGTTGCTGTTGTCGTTGGTGCAGGTATTGCTGAATTAGGAGGCGTGGATGGAGCAACAGATGCTGACAATGTTGAAATTGAGGCCGTATTGCTAGGTGTCTTAGTTTTTATTAAATTCGATAAAACCTGCTGGCTATTGTCTGACAGCGTCTTCGCTGTTTTTTTGATGATAGCGGCTAAATCTGGTTTTGCTTCTGTTGACGCTGTGGACGAAGATTGATTCTTTAATGCCAAATCCTTTGCAGCATTTTGTTGTAGGGTTTGTAGCTGCTGAAAAATAGAATTTGCTGATTTCTTGTTCGGTAAATTAAGCGACTGTTGAGCAAGATCACTTAATTGGTTTTCGGCTTGAATGCCTGCATTATTTAAAGCATTACGTAAGCCAGTGCTGCTTGCAATATCTTGACCTTTGGGCAGTTGTTGAATCCATGTTTTAAGTTGTTCTATCGTAGCTCTAGTCGAAGTAGGGTTTAACGCGCTACTTTGCGTTTTAGTCTGAATGTCTGCTTGCTGTTGGTAAAACTTATTGGCCAATACTTGTTGGCTAGAGGGCTTTGTAGCAGTAGGGGGCTTTGTTGCAATAAGGTTCTCTGAACGGATCTCTGTCGAAGTGATCAACTGAGAGGCAATATTACTTTCTGGTGATTTTGCTTGTAACGTATTACTGGGTTGATTGATTAACTGACTAAGCTGCTTAATTAAATTAGGTAACTCTTGCTGCTGAAGTTGAGGGGTGCGATCAGCTAAAAGCTGTTGTACTAAGGGCTTGGCTTGCAGCGCTAAGGTCTGAGCGGCTGTGAGCTGTGAGTTCGGTACTTGATTCTCAACTGGTGGCTTGTTAATGATTCGTAATTCTGGCCCAGGCAATATCTTAACGTCGATTTGGCTGCCTTTTTTAAGGTCGCTAGTGCTAACGGTTTCGAGTTGTTGTTTGCCAACTTGTAATACAACTTTATATTCTTGTTGTTGGTTACTTGAAGCCTTTTCACTATTCGATTCTTTACTCGGTGTAGAGGAAACAACTTCTGCTCGCAATACTGACCCAGGGGTATTATCTGTCGCAGCAGACACCTTAATCAATTTGGGGTTAATAAGCGGAATAGTATCCATTATTGAGAGCACTTTATTTTGAGTAACATATTGATTATAGAGGACAAATTAAACCTATATAGAGTGAAAATTGTGTTTAATTAGGGCTATTTCATATTATCGACCGACTTAGATCAATCTCAAGGGCTACATTTAGTACCTGCACGCTTTTAATCTGTTTATAATGCAGCACAATAAGAGAACCAAGCTAGCAGATTAAGCTAGTACTAAGATAATACATTAAACAAATCTCGCATTAGGAATTGTATGACCCGTCCAGCTCAAGTCGATAAATCCAATAGGTTTACGACAGTCAGTGATTTATCTGTCCATGATGTGGGCTGTGAGCGAGACGATCGAATTCTGTTTGAAAACCTTAATATAGCGGTACAGAAAGGCGACCTAATTCAGCTGGTTGGTCCTAATGGCGCGGGTAAAACGACCTTGCTGCGCTTAATGGCTGGCCTCAACCAAGATTTTAGCGGTGAAGTGCGTTGGAATGGCCAGAATATTCAATCTTGCTTTCACGATTATGCACGTCAGCGTTTGTACATTGGCCATCTGTCAGCGATTAAGAAAATCTTAACCCCGCTTGAAAATTTACGTTGGTTTGTTAGTAGTTGGCCAGAAGTTAAAGAAGATGACCTTTGGCAGGCGCTTGAAAAAGTCACTTTGGCGGGTTATGAAGATGTACCTTGCCAGCAATTATCCGCAGGGCAGCAGCGCCGAGTTGCATTAGCTCGCTTATTGGTAACACCTACGCCACTGTGGATTTTGGATGAGCCTTTCACTGCCCTTGATAAAGAAGGCGTAGCTTGGTTAGAGCAACAGCTTGCGCAGCATGTTGAAAAGGGTGGTTCAGTTTTAATTACCAGTCACCATGCCTTGAGTGATATTCCTGCTTTACGTCAAATTGAACTGGGGGTACATAAATGAGCCTAGTCACTGCGACGATTAAACGTGATTTAGTTATTGCTGCTCGAAATCCTGGAGAATGGCTTAATCCTTTGATGTTCTTCTTGATGGTTCTTGCGTTATTTCCACTTGCGGTAGATCCAGATCCTAAGTTTCTAGCAAAAATTGCTGCTGGGGTGGTTTGGGTTGCTGCGTTACTTGCTACCTTACTCTCTCTGGATGCCCTTTTTAAGGCCGATGTTGAGGATGGTACTTTAGAACAATGGCTAGCATCAGGTGAGTCTTTATTCGCGATGGCATTAGGCAAGGTCTTCGTTCATTGGTGTATTAGTGGGTTACCACTAACTTTAGTAGCGCCTTTGCTTGCCTTGATGATGAACTTACCGGAAGAAGCTTATAGTGCGCTGTTTTTTAGCTTGTTATTGGGAACTCCTATTTTAAGCCTGCTGGGCGCGGTTGGTGCGGCTTTAACCGCTGGCGTTCGTAGTGGTGGGCTGCTTCTAAGTCTAGTAATTTTGCCTCTTTACATTCCTATACTCATCTTTGGCGCCAGTGCGGTATATCATGCAGGCATTGAAATGGAGTATGCGGGGCAATTAGGGTTTTTAGCCTCTTTTTTATGTATCTCAATCACGCTAACGCCGTTTGCGGTAGCAGGTGCATTAAAATTAAATCTTTCTCGTTAATACAAAAATAGAATTTGGATAGCAGATTATGTGGGAAGCGTTAAAGCGACTGTATCACCGAATGGGGTCGCCAAAATGGTTTTACGAAATTTCAGCACGCTGGTTGCCTTGGTTTGCCATCCCAGCAGCGCTTTGTCTAATAATCGGTACTGTTTGGGGTTTAGCGTTTGCGCCGGCGGATTATCAGCAAGGTAATAGCTTCCGTATTATTTATATTCATGTTCCCGCAGCGATTCTTGCGCAAAGTGCATATGCCATGATGGCTGTTGCTGGAGCAATATTTTTAATTTGGCGAATGAAAATGGCTGCTTGGGTTGCCGCAGCTATTGCTCCAATTGGTGCTAGTTTTTGTTTTGTTGCTCTAATCACCGGTGCTATCTGGGGAAAACCCACTTGGGGAACTTGGTGGGTTTGGGATGCACGCTTAACCTCTATGCTGCTTTTGTTGTTTTTATATTTTGGTGTNATGGCTTTGCAAAAAGCAATGGATACAGAAGATACAGCTGCCAAAGCGGGTGCTATTTTGTCGCTAGTCGGCTTAGTGAATATCCCAATTATTAAATACTCTGTTGAATGGTGGAATACATTACACCAGCCAGCGACTTTAAAATTAACCGAAGAATCGACCATGGCGATGGAAATGCTCATCCCTTTATTGATTATGATTGTCGGTTTTTATTTATTATTCGCAACGCTTATTTTTATGCGTACTCGAAATAGCGTGCTCTGGCATGAGCGTAAGAAAAATTGGGTGAAAAAGCTTATACAAGCAGAGGCAGAGAAATAATATGTTTTTTGATAGCTTTGCAGAATTTTTAGCCATGGGTAAGCACGGTTTTTATGTGTGGCTTTGTTATGGCATTACCGCTTTGGTAATTATCGCAAATATACTTGCACCTATTCGTCATCGTAAGAAATTGATTGAACAACAGACGCGACTTCAGCGTCGGGAGAAAAAAAATGCATCCGAAGCGTAAGAATCGTTTGATTCTGATTTTATTTATGGTGATAGGGCTTGGTTCTGCTGTTGGCCTTATGATGTATTCTTTGAGCCAAAATATCGATCTGTTTATGACTCCGTCACAAATCGCCAATGGTGAAGTTCGCGAAGGTCAAACGATTCGTGCAGGTGGCCTTGTCGTCGCTGGAAGTGTAATTCGTAGTGATGATGGTCTGAATGTAAGTTTTGCGATTACCGATGGTGCAGTAAATGTGACTGTTGAGTACGAAGGTATTTTGCCGGATTTATTTCGCGAAGGGCAGGGAATTGTTGCTATGGGCAAAGTAGATTCACGTAAAGTGATGATCGCTTCTGAAGTATTGGCGAAGCACGATGAAGAATATATGCCACCTGAAGTGCAGCATGCTCTCGACAGTGCGCATAAAGATGGCGTTGAAAAGATGCAGCAAAATGCAGGCGAAAAAGCACAACAATCAACCTATGAGAAGCAGTACTAGAAATGGCAGCTGAATACGGACACATAGCACTACTTATTGCCCTCGCGTTTGCGTGTGTGCAATCTGTTGTTCCCTTAATCGGGGCGCAAACCAACCGTGAATGGTTGATGCAATACGCAAGACCTATGGCATTAGGGCAAGCGGTATTTTTAGCAATCAGCTTCGCTGCATTAACTTATTGCTTTGTTGTTGATGATTTCTCTGTCGCGTATGTTGCTAATAACAGTAATAGCCTATTACCGACACCTTTTAAGGTGAGTGCGGTATGGGGTGCTCACGAAGGTTCATTATTGCTTTGGGTATTAATGCTCGGTCTCTGGGGTGCTGCGGTTGCTTTGTTTAGTCGTTCTCTACCTTTGGATATGGTTGCCCGCGTGATCGCTGTGATGGGTATGGTAGGCGTTGGCTTTACGCTGTTTACTTTATTTACTTCAAATCCTTTTGATCGCAGTTTTCCGTCGGTTCCAACAGACGGGGCTGATTTAAATCCGCTGTTACAAGATTTTGGTTTAATCGTTCACCCACCAACTTTATATATGGGCTATGTGGGCTTTTCTGTTGCTTTTTCTTTTGCCATTGCGGCGTTGTTGGGTGGACGTCTAGACGCAGCATGGGCTCGCTGGTCTCGTCCTTGGACAACCGCGGCGTGGGTATTTTTAACAATAGGTATCTCTCTAGGCAGCTGGTGGGCTTATTATGAGCTTGGCTGGGGCGGCTGGTGGTTTTGGGATCCGGTTGAAAACGCATCCTTTATGCCTTGGTTAGTAGGAACTGCTTTGATTCATTCATTAGCGGTAACCGAGAAGCGTGGCGTATTTAAAAGCTGGACTGTGTTATTAGCCATCTTTGCTTTCTCGTTAAGTTTGCTTGGTACGTTCTTGGTACGCTCTGGGGTATTAACTTCGGTACACGCTTTTGCTTCAGATCCTGAGCGTGGTGTTTTCATTCTTGCTTTATTAGGCTTATGTGTCGGTGGTTCATTAACGGTTTATGCATTAAAAGCACCGACAGTTTCTTCAGCGGGTAAGTTTAAGTTGCTGTCGCGAGAAAGTTTTTTACTCGCCAATAATGCACTGTTAATTGTTGCTACCTTAACTATTTTATTAGGTACTTTATATCCACTGATTGTTGATTTTGTAAGTGGTGAAAAACTTTCAGTAGGTTCAGCTTGGTTTAATACCATGTTTGTACCGCTAGCCGCTGCTTTAACATCAATAGCCGGCATTGGCGCGATGTCGCGCTGGAAAACTATGTCAGGTAAGTTATTACTCACACAAATTGTGGGTTCGATTGTTTTGGCTATTTTTGTCGCAGCGGTATTCCCACTGGTATATGCCGGTGAAATGAACTTTAAAGTTGCATTGGGTATGTTTGTTGCGACGCTACTCGTTGCCACAACGTTGCGTGACGTTTGGGCGAAGTCAAAAGGCCAGCTGAGCCGATTATCCAAATTGAGTTTAAGCTACTGGGGAATGATTATCGCTCATCTCGGTGTTGCTGTAACGGTTATCGGTATTACGGTAGTGAGTAATTTTAGTGTTGAGAAAGCACTGAAGATGTACCCTGGTGAAACAGCGACAGTCTCAGGTTATGATTTTAAATTTGCTCAAATTGGAACCATGCAAGGTCCTAATTACAGTGCTCATGTCGGTGTGTTTGAGATATCTAAGCAAGGCGAACGAGTTACCACTCTGAATGCAGAGAAGCGACGCTATAAAGTGAAAGGTTCTATGATGACAGAGGCGGCTATTGATGCCGGTTTATTCCGCGACCTTTATGTTTCTATGGGTGAACCTCTGGAAGATGGTGCTTGGGCAATGCGCTTACAAGTAAAAGCCTTTATGCGTTGGGTATGGCTAGGTTCTATCTTTATGGCGATTGGTGGATTGCTTGCGATTTTAGATAAGCGTTATCGTATGCGCGTTAAAAGCGCTTAAACACTTAGTTTTTAGAAAGTGGGCTAAAAGAATAAAGGAATTAGGTAGTTAATATGAATCGTTTAATGTTGTTTATTCCACTGGCTATTTTTGCGGTGATGGCGGCTTTCTTGGGTGGAGGAATCGGGCGTGAAGATAAAGATGTATTGCCTTCCCCGTTAATTGATAAACCGTTTCCACAGTTTATTTTGCAACAGGTAGAAGCTGAAAAGCAGTTAACTCAAACAGACTTGCAGGGGAAACCTATGCTGGTTAATGTTTGGGCAACTTGGTGCCCTACTTGTAAGGCCGAACATCAGTTTCTAAATACTCTAGCAGCGCAAGGTGTGCGAATTATCGGCATCAATTATAAAGATGACGATGAAGAAGCAAAAGTATGGTTACGTGACTATGGAAATCCATACGAGTTCAATATTAGCGATCCTAAAGGCAAGCTTGGTTTAGAGTTGGGTGTATACGGTGCACCAGAAACATTCTTTGTTGATGGCGACGGTATTATTCGAGCGAAGCACGTTGGAGATTTGAATCAACGTATTTGGGATAAGTACAAGGGTGTTTTTGACAAAATGAAAACTCATGTTGAAGGGGAGTAAACAATGAAATTTATTCTAGCACTCACTCTTTGTATTTTAGCATCTGCATCGAATGCGGTTGTGGATGGACATAAATATCCGTTTGATAATAACGTTGATAAGGAACGTTTTGAGGTTTTGGCTGAAGAGCTTCGATGCCCTAAATGTCAAAATCAAAATTTAGCGGATTCTAATGCACCAGTGGCTTCAGATTTACGCGATAAAGTGTATGAACTGATGATAGAAGGTCAGAGTGATGATGAAATTGTTGGCTATTTAGTCGATCGCTATGGCGATTTTGTTCGTTATAATCCGCCTGTTCAAAAGAATACATTTTTCTTATGGTTTGCTCCAGGTGTGATGGTCTTTATCGCTTTTATAATGATTATCAGCCTTACACGGGGTAAGAAGAAGGACGTAACGCTGAGTGAAGAAGAACAAAAGAAGTTAGCTAAGTTACAGGCTGCTAGAAAACAGAACGATAGCCACCTACAAAAAGATCGCACTGATAGTTCAGTTGAGACAAGTGAGAAACACGATTCATGATTATTACCTTAGTTTTATTATTAATAACACTGGGCTTTGTTGTTTGGCCTGCGTTTTCTCATCGTAATGTGAAAATAAGTCGTGAAGCAGAAAACTTACGTTTATATGAACAGCGTAAAAAAGAGATTGCTGACGCTGATTATTCGGCTGAAGAACGTGAGCAAATGTTACTTGAGTTAGATCTTGAACTTGTGTCTTCTGATTCGGATATTGCTACCGGTGGTGACGTTTCACCTAAAACCAAAATCCTTTCGGCGTTTGCCATCTTTATAATTATGGTATCGAGTGTTTTATATTTATACCAAGATATGGGAGCGCAAGACGAAATTATAGCGACTCAATTATTGAATAAAATGAGTACCGCTCAACTAACTGGTGAAGAACAAAAAACGCTGAAAGAAAGCTTGCGTAAGGCTTCTATTAGTAAGCCAAAAAATGGTGAATGGGCATATTTGTATGCACGTATGTTGTACGCCGACGGGCAATATGCAGAAGGTGTTACAGCCTTTGAAAACATACTAACGACTATTCCCGATGAAGCTAAGGCTGATAAATCAGCAACTCTTGTGCAGATTGCTCAAGGTAAATTTTATCTTTCTCAGCAAAAAGCAACGCCAGAAATTTACAGCCTAGTTGAGCAAGCTTTGGAGCTTGAACCTAATAACTCTCAAGCGTTAGGCCTTGCGGGTGTTATAGCATTTGAACTTAACTACTTTGAAGACGCGTTTGGCCACTGGAAGACACTTTGGTTTAATATATCGAATAGTGCTGACGCAAGTGCTTTAGAACAAGCTATTCAACGCCTTGTGACTATTTTAGAGGAGCAAGGAAAAACAGTTGATGTATCGTGGATGAAGCGCGCTGAAATTAAAGTGTTTGTTTCTATTAGTGATGAACTTAATGCTCAGTTAAATGAGAGTGACGCGGTATTTGTTATGGCTAAAGCCTTAACGGGTCCTGCAATGCCTTTAGCGGCTGTTAGGCTTATGGCAAAAGATCTTCCGTTAGAAGTTTCTTTAAATGATAGTCAAGGTATGGTGCCTGGAGTCTCTTTAAGCAAGTTTGAAGAAGTTCAGATTATTGCTCGAGTTGCTAAGGGCGGAAAACCTATGGCAAGTGCAGGGGACTTACAGGGAATAATTTCACCTGTTTCTGTAAAAGGTACTGATTCAGTGACTTTAGTAATCGATCAGGTCGTTGAATAGCCGCTCTACAAGCTAAAACGTGCATAAACTAAAAAGCCGTGATGTTATTACTTGTAATGAACATCACGGCTTTTTTATTTGATTGCCCTTTTATAGCTACTTAGCTATCACCACTTAGCGTAGTGGTCTTCTGCAAAGCCCCAAACACCTTTTAGATGAATAACTTCGCCATTCAATAAAATATCACCATAATAGCGGCCAAAATGCTGAGTGAAATTTGAAGCCGCTATTACCATATTCATTCTTTCTTTACGCTGGCCAGCAGGCTCAAAATGTAAATTGATAATGCCATCGTTAGAGCGCATCGTCCAAGCGTGTTCAGGTTGATTGCGATTAAATTGGAAATCAACCATATCAATTTTATGTAATTTACCATCAAGCCATAAGCCGTTCTCAGTGAAACCTGTTTCGTTCACGCCTGCAGCAAGGTTAAAGCCTAAGCGGCGTCCATCAGGTAACTTACAAGAGAGGCTCCCCCAGTTCCATGAAGTTTCACGACGCATATAGCCAGCAGACCAATCAACGGATGCAAGAGCCCCTAGGGTCTCCAAATCAAATTCTTCAGTTCCCCACTTGATGGTGCCGTTACAAATTAATGCCGTTGATTTTTGAGTGAAAACCCAACCGTTATATCCTGCGCGTGTACAGACTGCGAGAGGATTGAAGCTTGCAGANTCGTCGATGACCGCATCTAGTTTAAATCCAGATTTCAAATCAACGTGTACAGAGCGTAAGCGGGGAGTTGCAGTGGCTTTAATAACTACTTTATTACCTGCTTTTTCAAAGCGTGCAATACCGTTATTCGGTTTAAGGTCGATATGTGTTTTATGGGCCAAAGGCTGAATGAAACTGAATTCTTCAAACTTTTTAGTTTCAGGCTGGTAGGCATATACAAAGCAATTGCTGGCAATTTTAAGATCGACAATTGCAATGCCAACAATCAGCTCTGGACTCGTGAAACCAATGAATTGGAATTGATTGAATTTAAAACGTTTTGCTAATGCACCAAGACGCTTATCCATCGTATTGCGTAGATCGAAGTCCATATGATTAATCGTACCAACACTTTTTGGAAATACACCATAAGTTGGTTGGCCATCTTTATTAATCAACAACTCATTCGCCATGCTTAAATCCTTGTGACGTTATTTTTTATAATAATTAGGATTCTGTCAGATAGGGAGGGAATTTACTATCGCTAAACGCGCCTAAGACGAAAGGCCTTAGGCGGTTAAATTACCAATCAAATGCTTGGCGTAGAGAAGAGAGGGTGTCTTGATCGGCTTTAAAGCGCATTTTCAAGTACAAACCTTTTGATGTGTAGTTAGCAGCAGAGAAGTCGCTATCAACGAAACCTTCAAAGTTATAACCAATACTNGCCCATACATTTTTCACTGGGCGAACACCAATGGATAAACCATAGCTATTTTGCTGTTGTTCCGCGCTACTGATGAGTTCACGACCATGCAGGCCAATATCCCAGGTTTCATTAAAGTTATGACGGAATTCACTGGCTAGATAATGAACCGTTGCTTTGTAGTCTTCATCATCATATTGGTCTAATACATTCTTGAAACCATATTGAGCTGCTAATTGGTTTCCTGGATTAAACATCCAGTTAAGGTGAGCATTGTTAATGATGCGGCGGCTTTGGCTTCTACCACTTTCTTCGCCTGTCGATTCTTTATCTTGGACCCAGCGAGTTTGGAATAGCAAAGCAAATGGCTGCTTACGCGGGCGCAGTGCAAAATCTAAGGTCGCATCAAAAGTCTGATCATAAGCTGGATCGGTAACTTGTTTATAGAAGTTTAAGCTACCACCAATTGCCATTGCACTGCTTAACGGGTGATACAAGCTTGAACTAGCGCTGTGTGTATTGCTAGCAGATGCCATGCGACGCTCTAGGCGGTTAGTCCATTGCCATTGATCAGAACGATAACCCCAACCAGTACTGATCGCATTATAATCATCTGTCGTGGTTTCTTCTTCAGGCTGAGCTTCTTCCAAGTTTTTACTTTGATTAAACCCAAAGCTTACCAACCAATGTTCATCAACTTTCCAGTCATGACTCAAACCCGATTCAGAGTACAAGCGGTAGCCATCATTTTGGGTTTCTTGCACAAGCGACTGCTCAGCTTGTCCACCTTGCCATGGTTGTGTTCTTAGGCCAATCGCAGTTCTTTCTAAGTTGGTGTCATTAAATGAACGTTCGTAATCAGCGTAAGTTGTTAAAGTATCAGTCCAGCGATACTCAGTACCTAATATGATGCGATCATTTTCTTCACTGCGTTCAGTAATATCAGTAGTCGCGGTAACGCTAACACGTAAATCTTGACTAAGAACCGGAGCACTTGCGCCTACGCTTAGCTCGTCAACGAAATAAAGGCCGTCATCTGATTCTTGCATATTGGTTAGCAAGCCAACATTAAATGAACTGCTATCAGAAAGATTGTGAGTCCATTGCAAGGCACCTTGCTGCTTATCATAGCCAGAAGAGATTTCGGTTTGATAAAGGCCGTCGATCTCTAACTGGTCTTGATCTGTTAAATAAACTTTTGCATTCACACCAGTACTTTGCTGATCAAGATCAGATTGATTTTGCTGATCTAAACCAAAGTCCTCATCGATGCGTTGAGTATAAGCTGTGATTTCTGCAATAGAAGTACGTAGCTTAGCTTCTAACTTCTTAGCGTTTGCCGTGTCTGCAGTAACAGTGCTTGTCTCTGATGTAAAATCGTCGTCACCGCGAGGGCGAGTTTGTGCAATTTCTGCAGAAATCGTCAGTGCACCTAAGTCTAATGTCGCATCAACAGCGTTTAATTGATTACCTTGCTGGCCTTGGTCTTCATCAATGATAGTAATACCGGTTTTAAGCGTATCATTTAATAGTTTTAATCCAGCACGGCCACCAATTAAATGACCGCCATTATCATTTTCAGTTTCGTAATCAACAACAATATAGTTTGGGTTAAAGCTGCTATCGGTAGTTGCGATAGGGCTTTTAAAGTACAAGCTGCCATCGTTGTAATCTAGGCTGTAATCAAGATTACGCTGAAGTGTTTTTGTTGAAAGAATAACCTGATTGTTTAATCGATCACGACTTTCAATACGAATGGTTTCAGAACTAGAAACAATAAAGTCATTGCTTAACTCATATAAACCCGACGTACCATTTGCTTGAATTTCGTCACGTACAAAAGAAGAGTCTGTTTCACTGGCGAAACCTGATAGTTCAATAAGATCATTCTGATAAACAACTTGTGCACCGGTTAAATTTCGAACGTAGCGCGCTAGATCAGTTTTATCTAGACCGGTATTCATATCACCATAAAGGGCATAGAAACGATCTTTTTCAATTTTTACATACAGCTTGTCGCCACTACTAGCATCCTGACCTTGTTGGCTTGCATCGGCGTATAGTGTGTAATATTCGCCAGGCTGAACCAAGGTGGCGAATGGAGTAGTCTCTTCTTTTTCAGAATCATAAGATGCTGTAAGTAAGAAATCACCTGGAATCTGACCTTTGGTATAAAATGCTAGGCGGCCTTCATGATAGATATCTTCATCAACCGAACCGTTAGATAGACTGCTTGCATCGCTGCTCGCNGCATTTGCGCCTACCGTTAAATCACCTAGTGCTACTAAGATCCAATCACGTGGAGCTGGATTAAACCAAGAGCGAATTTCATCCGTTAATCCATTNGCATGGTTAAACGTCAGTGTCATTTCACCAGTTTGAGTCGTTGGTTGCAGTCTGATGAAAGCAATACCATCACCTTCCACGCGATAGCTCAGTTTATTCGTATCGTTTAGCGGGTTAATGTCGTATTCGCTGCGCTGTAAAAGCTGGAAGGGATCAGAGATTTGAATCTCCCCCTGAGTATTTTTACGAACAGAGTAACCATTTTTATCTTTAAAGCGCACCGCAATCACAGGAACTTGAATACCGTCAGCAATCAAGTTGCTCATCTCAGGTACGATTTCAGCTTGTGCAGGAGCGCCCGAGAAATAAACACTGTGTGCAACGTAATCAATTACATTCTCATCACGATCTAAAATTTCTGCGACAAATTTATTTTCGCCTTCTTCAATATTAATCCCGCGCCATTCACTAACGGAAACTGCTTTGCCGTTTGCACGTTTAATACCTTCAAAGTAAATGCTGTGAACAGGAACACCATTTAACGTTAAACGAACNCGATTATTTTTAGGGTGNTGAACTAAAATATTCGTAGCAGAGATATCAGAGCTATAACCTTTTGGTGGCCAAACCCAGTTAGTTTCAATGTTCTTATCGGCAAACCAAGCATCATCAATAGTAGGCTGCTGTGCAACAACAATTAGATCTTCAGGTTCCCCAGCTGCAGTTGCTTGATTAAGATCGAGCCCTGGGATCAAGGTTTGAGTTTTTGCTATTTGAACATCAATATCGATACTGGCTAAGGCAACGTCCGGTGTAGCTTTTAATACACGTACTTCTACACGTCTATTTTTAGCACGGCCATCAGCTGTTCTGTTCGTATCAATGGGCGCAGCTTTACCTAGCCCGGCAATTTTAATGTTTTCAATTGGTAAACCAATTTGCTCAGAAATATATTTTGCCACAGATGTAGCACGCGCTTCAGAAAGTGCTTGGTTATCTGGATAGATGTGATGATTGCGTTTTGCAATTCGAACATTATCAGTGTGCCCAACAATCGAAATTTCTAAATCTTTTAATCCCTCTAATGCATCAATAACATCCGATAAATTGTTTTTATCCTGTACTGTTAAAACATTTGATAAAGTTTCAAATTTTGGATTTTTAAGAGGGTCAGCATTACCGTTAGCAGGTGGAACAAACAGCTTAATACGGGTTTCAGCAGCAGGGGTATTATCTTTTAATAGTGGGCCAATTTTATAATACAAGGTGGCTTGTGCTGCTAATATGCCTTTCTTAGCGGTAGCAGAAATTATTGCAGAAAATTTAATTTCATGAGACCAGGTTTTTGGTTTGTCGCCCAGCTCAATGGAGATTGTATTGTTGGTATAGCTATAAGCATAAGGCTGTCCGTCTAAGGTCAAGCTTCCTTCTTTTAATATTACGCCTGCTGGTAGAATGATTTTTTCAACAACTTCATTTAACGCAACACCCGCACCGCCAACGTTAGCTGTATAGATAACTTTCTTATCAACCGGTGATCCGTAATTAGCTAAGCTGTCTTCATCCGTAAAAGGAATTAGCTCATTTAATAGTGTTTGTAGCACATCACCATTTTCAGGCTTTTTAGGCTGAACATGGAAATCAGCACGCCACAGTGAACCAGGCTGAACATCAACAAACTGAGAGTAGCTTTGACCTGCATGGAAGAATTTATTATCACAAGTTGCGAGTTCTAAATAAGGAGGTAAAGTTGCCACATCTAATTGAACAACGTGAGTTCCAGATTCAATATCTTCAAAATGCCATTTGCCTTCTTCATCAGAAACGACATAACGACCATCTTCCATCATTAAGCGAATACCAGATACGCCTTCAGCATCTAAATTGCCATCGCAGTCATCAAGAATAATACGACCAAATATCTGAGCTCTATTGCGCATTAGATCATCACTAATAACGATGGTTGCTGTTGCGATATTAGATTTCAATACAGAGTGAGCAATGACCGCTTGGTTAACCACTTCACCGCTAGCGGTTGCTGAAACCTGACTCACATAAGAAATATTAACAACTTCAGAAGCGTCTAAATCTGGGAAGTTAATTGTAATAAGTTGGCCAGTGCTGCTGATTTCGACATCAGTATAAGTCTGCTCATTTACCTTTAAAGAGCCTTCAACATACTTTAGACCAATCGGTAGAGTATCGATCAGTTGAAGATCTTCAACGTCTGCATCAATATTAGTTAAGCTAATATCGAAAGGCACGAAGTCTCCAACGCCAGCTTCTGATTTAATACTACTTTTATCCAGTAAAATACGGTCAGTAACCGGATCTAGTGGAATGTCAGCAGTCAACAAAAGGTTGCTGCTAGATAACACTTCACCTTTTGATAAGTCATTTAATTCATAAGGCGCTGTTGGCAAGGTTTGAATTACTTGATCGCTAGTTTCTGAAGGGAAACTAAAAGCGTATGAGTCTCCTACCTCTAAGCGATAATCACCGTTAGGCACATAAGGGAAGCGGTAGCTACCGGTTGGGAAGTTGTACGTTTTACCGCTGCTATCTTGTACTGTGCCACCTGATATTATTTCGGCAGGGAAGGTACTAACGCCATCATCGCCAAATAGAGTAGCAAGACTGTCTGTGTTGTTATCAATTAAACGTAGTGTAATGCCGTCGATTAATTCACCGGTATAAGCATTAAATACTTTGCTATAAGGATCAAATGTTAGCGATTTATTTAATGAGTCACTTGGATCTTCGTCGTCTTGGTAATCAATAGACAAAACACTGTCAGACGTTAATGCCAAATCGCAGTCATTAGCAGAAGCAGCATCCGTTGCGGTGGTTTGAATAACACCCACAAACTCACCGCTATTGATGCTTGTTTCATACAATACCAACTCTTCGCTGTCATTAGGGTTGGAAGAGGTTAGGGTAACTGTAACCGTTTCAATTAGGCTGTCATCCGTATTCTCATCAAGATCAAGGATACGAATAATTAATGGGTTACCCGCTTTAAAAACATCGTTTTCTTGCGAAGGAATAGAGGATGGTAAATTAAGAGAAGAGCCATCGGCATAGGTTAAAGACGAACTAACCGGTGAGCCACTGCACTGAGATCCTGAGACACTGATATCAGCATCTGAATCACTATTATCGACAGGGCCCCAAACATCAATTTCAGCAGGTGTACTTACAGAGTTGTCAGCTTCTTCTTCAACAATGAAATACGCGTCATCCGATTTAGTAAATGATTGGCCGTTGTAAAAATAGTTAACCGATGCGTTACTACCTAAAGAATCGCCAGCTTGGGCTGCGTAAGTTGGTAAAGAAACAAATAAAGAAAATAAAACAAACACACTCATAAGGTGTTTTAACATAAAGGTACCAAACAACTTATGAGTAAATTCGCTTTCAGATTTTGAAAGTTTTGCATTAAAAAGAGCGCACTCACGCACCCCAGAGCAAGAGCTCTGGAGATTGTGAGAACGAAGCGTACTTAATAAAAACATTAAGGTAGAGTTACCGTAAATGTAATTACTTTTTCGCCATAAGTACTAGCATCTGCAATATCCGTTGCAGCAGCAACACTCATGCTGGCAAAGGTCAGTGTCGTAACACCAGTACCTGCATCAATAACCTGTGTTGGATCTGTTGTCATAGTAACGCCGTCTAGCGTATAAAGCTCAACATAGGCATCAGTAAAGTCAAAAACGGCTGGTACTGCGTCAACCACAATAACATCGCTAGCTTCAATTAAACCTGAATTGGTAACGGTTAAGGTATATTGAACAACTGCGCCAGGAATTGCTTTAGGGTTGCTAGTGCCATTTACTGGATCTGATAAAATCGCAACACTCTTAACAAGCGCGATATCAGAAGCAGATACAATAAACTCTTGATTGTTATCTAATTCAACAGAAACACCATCGGCATTTAAAAGATCGCCAATAGTAACTGTTTGAATTACGTCTTCATCCCAAGCCGTTCCTGCTGCAGTTGCAACAATTTGATCGCCAGCTGTCACGCCACCGCCAATAGTTGCATTGTCTTCAGGCTCAACCGCAGTAATATTCAATGGAGTGAAGATTTGAGAACCACTTGCAGCATCATCTGGGACAGCAACAGTTACTGTAACATCAACAGTAACTGGCGTATTTGCATCACCAGTTGCCAAAGGAATGATTAGATCTGAACCCGTAGTTGAGCTATCAACTGTGATTACAGTTGTGCCATCAGTAGGATCTACATAAGAGTAAGTAGTGCCAGTAGGTGGTACTGGTAATTCAAAGCTAATCGGTGCGTTACTGTCATTTTGAATAGTGTAAACAGTGACGGCATCATCACCGGCATTAACCACTACTGGATCTGTAGCTGTTTGGTTATCGGTAACAGAAAAGATAACCTTTCTGTCGACGACAAAATCAACAGTATTACTTGTTTCATCAATCGTTGTCGTACCTGATGTGTACGATAATGTTGCCGTATTACTAACGCCAGTACCAAATAAGGTATCGAACTCAGTAATATCATAATCTGCTGCAAAAGCAGGTAATGTCATTGCTGAGCTAGCAGCAATAAACGCTAGGGTTTTTAATTTCATAATTTTTTCCTTTTGTCTTAAATTTTAATTATTTAATTTTTACAATGTACTGCACGGTTAATGAAGTACCGGCAGCCAAAGGTTGGTTTAATTTCCAGCGAACTTGGGTATAGTCCGCCGCCTGCGCCTGCACACGTTCGCCATTTTGTTCAACAAAAAGTTGAGCAGGCAGTGCAAAGGTTTTTCCGTTATCAACAGAAAATTCTATTTGGGTACCTAATCCCTTAGCAGAATCTTGAACATACTCAGTATGTTCAGGAATTGGATTCGCAATCACGATATCCGCTGCAGGTTCGGTGCCCTGATTATTTACTTCAACTTGGTAGCCAACACGCTCGCCGGGCACCAATTTATCTGGTTTTTGCCATTGGTCGGTAGTGCTGCCGTCTGCTGCAGTAATGGTTACTACTTCAAACATTGAATTCGTTAGCGTTACTTCTGCACTAACGAAGGTACTCATTAGTGCGAGGCTTAACGCGAGAGTCAATTTTTTAATCATCTTCGGTCCTCTTGTTGTGAATCAGTAAGTGAATAAGTTTAGTAATGTGATACTAAATTAGTTATCAATAGTTGCATCTAGCAAGATGGCATACTCACCAGGTGCTAGATCACCAAATTCAACGGATATTGAATTAACTTCGCCTGTATTCGGAACAGTTGCCGCGCCATCTGTATCACTATCAACATCTGTTAATGCTGTAAAGTTCACATAAGTAGCAGGAGTATTTGTAGACAATGCTGGTGTTACATAAGTCGGTGTCGTAATTGTGCTACCTACAGCGCTTTGCTTACGAAGACTGTTCGCAACATAGGTCATATCAGCAGGAATAATATCGCTGATAGTTAATGCAGTAGCTGTGTCGTTTTCAACCGTTACTTTAATAAAGTAGGTAACCATAGCGCCAGGAATCTTTTTGCTCGTCTCGGTTGTTGTACCATTTAATAGAGCACCAGAACCAAGGATCGATTTATCGATAAATACTTCTAACGTTTGGCTTGGGTCATAGATAGTAACTTTTAATTCAGAGCTTGCGTCATCACGACCTTGTTCAACAGCGACAATGGCATCAGTACCACTTTCACCAGCACCTGTTATTACAGTGCCGAAAGAAGATTCGCCTGCTTTAACGCCGCCAGCTTCTGTTTGAGAAACAGCCGTTAATTCAAGATCGGTTAAGCTATCTAATACCGCGGCATTTGGCACATCGGCAACGATGTAAACGGTTATAGATTCATCATTAAGGATATTAATTGAATCACCCGCTGTATAAAGTGTTTCGTTAATACTGTTTGGATCAAAACCATCAGCGCTAGCAGTATCTATGTAGTAGATTTTTAAATCGCCAACCGCAAGAGGTAGGTCATTCGTTGCGCCAATTGTTTTGAGTAATGTAAATTCTTCAGGGCCGTTACCTAGGTTTGTAACAGTATAAGAAAGTGCAACACCTTCTTCGCCATTAGTAACATTCGCGATGGCAGTGCTACCAGTAACGTTTACATTAATGATTTCATCGACGTTAAAGCTTACACTGGCTTCTTCACTATCAGTGCTTCCGTTTCGAGTAAAACTAACGGTTGCTGTATTCTCGATTGAAATACCCGCATCAGTACCAACAGCAAAAGCATTGCTGCTTAATAATGCACTGCTTAAAAGTGCTGATGTTGCTAGCAATTTAGGAAATGTGTTCTTTTTCATATGTAATTACCTTTATTTAATTTCTATTTATCTTTTATCTGAGTAGTCGCTATTGAAGCTGAACTCGAAATTTTATGGTG
>PAOL01000058.1 GCA_002708475.1 Oleispira sp.
AAGTATCTGGTACAGATGATATCTGTAAGGTATCTATGGTCGGTGTAGGTATGCGCTCTCATGCAGGCGTAGCTAGTAAAATGTTCAAAGTATTGGCGGATGAGTCCATCAATATTCAAGCGATCACTACTTCTGAAATTAAAATCTCAGTAGTTATCTCAGAAAAATATCTAGAACTTGCAGTACGCGCTTTGCATACCGCGTTTGACCTTGATGCTAAGGACGAGGAATAAGTCAGGCGAAAGTCTGATATAACCTTGAGTGTGGGACGGAGTGCCTGCACATCTGTAAAAGTTCTGGATGAATCCCTGCATTTTCTTTCATTTTGTCAAAGGTAGGCAATACTGAATAGAAGAGTGGGGAAACATCTTGCTTAGATGCATATCTTAGAAATCTAATTTTGTATTTAAGAATACACCCTAGAAACAGCAGTTTGTGAAATATTAAATGTACTATGAAGGTACAAGGATAGATTAGGAGAATCTAATGCTAATTTTGACTCGCCGAGTTGGCGAAACATTAATGATTGGTGACGAAGTTACCGTAACCGTTTTAGGTGTTAAGGGTAATCAAGTGCGCATTGGCGTTAATGCCCCTAAAGAAGTCGCAGTACACCGTGAAGAAATCTATCAGCGTATTCAGCGTGAGAAAAATGGTGAAGGTGAGCCAAGCGGAAACTTCTAACATATTAATATTTATGAAGAAATTTAAATTATTTTCATAAATAGACTATGCAAAGGGAAATAATCTGGTATTATTCGCCCTGTGTTGAGGAGAGGTGGCTGAGTGGCTGAAAGCGCGCCCCTGCTAAGGGTGTATAGGAGAAATCTTATCGAGGGTTCGAATCCCTCCCTCTCCGCCACTTTTAAAGTGGGACACAATAGGTGTAAAAAGTAAGAAAACGTTATTTTTGTTTTTTTTGAAGTCAGCTTAAAATATATTTTGAATTGATGTTAAATTAAAGATTGACAATGAATACTTGCTCTATATAATACGCCGCCACGATATGCGCTTGTAGCTCAGCTGGATAGAGTACCTGGCTACGAACCAGGTGGTCGTAGGTTCGACTCCTACCAAGCGCACCATTTAAGATATCTATATTTCTTCCCTTATGTTCTACCTCTAAAACTTTACGTTTACTCTTAGTACTTATTGTAATATCACATTGTTTTTATCTTTTTAGTCTAAGTCATTTAGATTATGTCTTTTCGAATTTTTCCTGACGATTGTTTCTATAAATGTGGGCTTATTGGGCCATTTTTTTTGTTGGTTTATCAAGAAGTATTGGCTTTTGAGTTTTCTAAAAGTCGGTGGTAGACATTAGTACACGAAAAGAACAGTTAATCTCACAAAAAGTGTCATACAACTTGTCAAAATGTAGTATTTTCAGTACATTAGAATGCCTTTTACCCTATTTGGGCGGACAATTTAAGTTCAAAAAATGGGCGCGTAAACTTTATATGAGGATCAGCCGGCATGTCTGAGCTAGTTTCGAGTGGTTTGGAACTTATGGCGTTCGGTATGGGAACAGTATTTGCCTTTTTGGTGTTACTGATTTTCGCTACCAGCCTGATGTCCAAAGTAGTAAATAAGTTTGCTCCAGAGCCAGTTGTTGTTCCGCAAGTTGCGGTAACGGCACCATCTCAAGGTGTAGACCCGCAGTTGCTAAATGTTTTAGCAGCCGCAGTAAAAGAGCATCGTGCGCGCCAAAAGTAGCGCACGATTTCGGATAACCTATACGTCAACAACGTAAACGGAAGAAAAGGCCATCACCCATGACCGATTCTAAGAAACCTCTTGGTATCACAGACGTCGTATTACGCGACGCACACCAGTCTATACTGGCAACACGCATGCGCATTGACGACATGCTTCCTATCGCTGAAAAACTAGATCAGGTTGGCTATTGGTCACTTGAATCTTGGGGCGGTGCAACATTTGACTCTTGTATTCGCTTCTTAGGTGAAGACCCTTGGGATCGCATCCGCGAATTCAAGAAAGCGATGCCTAAGACTCCGCATCAAATGCTACTTCGTGGTCAAAACCTATTGGGTTATCGCCACTATGCAGATGATGTTGTGGAAAAATTCGTTGAACGCGCAGCTACAAACGGCGTTGACGTATTCCGTGTATTCGATGCAATGAATGACCCGCGCAACTTGGAAACTGCTTTAAAAGCCGTTAAAAACCAAGGTAAGCATGCGCAAGGTACTTTGTCATATACCACGAGCCCAGTGCATACATTGGATTCTTGGGTAGACCTTGCTAAGAAAATTGAAGATATGGGTGCAGACTCTATCGCCATTAAAGATATGGCCGGTGTTCTGACTCCGTACGATGCTTTTGAACTTATTACTAAGTTAAAAGCGCAAACTGATCTTGAAGTTCAATTACATGCTCATGCAACGTCTGGCTTGTCTGATATGACAATCTTGAAGGCGGCTGAAGCGGGTGTTGATCGCGTTGATACAGCTATTTCTTCTATGTCTATGACTTATGGTCATACAGCAACAGAATCTGTTGTGGCGGCATTAAAAGGTACAGGTCGTGATACTAATATCGATCTATTGTTGCTAGAAGAAATTGCAGCTTACTTCCGTGGTGTACGTAAGAAATACGCTAAATTTGAAGGTGCTCTACGTGGTACAGATTCACGTATCCTAGTTGCTCAAGTTCCTGGTGGCATGTTAACTAACATGGAAAACCAGTTGAAAGAGCAGGGCGCATCTGACAAGTTTGATGAGGTATTGGCTGAGATCCCACGTGTACGTGAAGATCTAGGTTTTATTCCTTTAGTAACTCCTACCTCTCAGATCGTTGGTACTCAAGCAGTATTGAACGTATTGACGGGCGAGCGTTACAAGTCAATCTCGAAAGAAACTCAAGGTATCTTGAAAGGTGAATACGGTGCAGCTCCTTCAGCAATGAACGCTGAATTGCAAGCTCGCGTATTAGATGGCGCTGAAGTAATCACTTGTCGCCCAGCTGATTTGATCGAAGACGAAATGGATCAAATCATTGCTGACGTTGATAAGCTTGCCGCTGAAAAAGGCTTTAAGCTTGCAGCAGATAAGATTGATGACGCACTGACTTATGCATTGTTCCCACAGGTTGCTCCAGGATTCTTAGCGAATCGCGGTAACCCTGATGCATTCGAACCTGCACCTAAGGGTGAAGAAGAAGATACTTTCACTATCTCAGTTGATGGCAATGAATACGTTGTTAAAGTTGATGATGGTGGTGATGTTACTGAATTGGCGGCTGTTAATGGCGCTCCAATCAGCATGGGTGGCGCAGCTCCAGCAGCAGCGGCTCCAACAGGTGCAGTCGGTGGTGGTGAACCACAGGCGGCTCCTCTTGCGGGTAATATCTGGAAAGTTCTTGTTCAGCCAGGTCAAGCAGTTGCTGAAGGTGATGTTGTTATCATTCTAGAAGCAATGAAAATGGAAACTGAGATTCGCGCACCTAAAGCAGGCACCATAGGTAGTATCACTGCTACTGAAGGCGGTTCTGTTAAAGTTGGCGACACTCTGTATACCATCGCTTAAGGAGCTGGTTCATGGAAAGCTTAATTAATCTTTGGCAAGACACTGGTTTCTATCAGTTGACGATTGGCCAATTTGCGATGATTTCAATCGGTTGTTTATTGTTGTTTTTAGCAATTCATCCGAAGTTTCAATTTGAACCATTGCTATTATTACCAATTGCTATTGGTACTATCTTTGTGAACATCCCGGGTGCTGATTTTTATTCAGGTCCTGTTTATGCTGAAGATGGTCATTTAGACAGTCCGGCTGGTTTGTTGTACTACATCTATCATGCAGGTATTGAAACGGGTTTATTCCCGTTGATGATCTTCATGGGAGTAGGCGCAATGACGGATTTTGGTCCGTTATTAGCAAATCCTAAAACACTATTGCTAGGGGCTGCGGCTCAGTTCGGTATCTTTGGTACGGTAGCGGGCGCGGTATTGGCAACAGATGCTGGTTTGATGGATTTTACGATTCAGCAGGCGGCAGCAATTGGTATTATCGGTGGTGCTGATGGACCAACGTCTATCTTTATTGCTTCTAAGTTAGCACCTGAGCTATTAGGTGCAATTGCTGTAGCAGCATATTCATACATGGCTTTGGTTCCTATGATCCAGCCGCCAATTATGAAGCTGTTCACCAATGAAGAAGAACGTAAAATGGTTATGGTTCAGGCTCGTGAAGTAAGCCAGTCTGAAAAAATCATGTTCCCAATCGTTGTGCTTGTATTGGTGGCATTATGCTTACCTTCTGCAGCGCCTCTATTAGGTATGTTCTGCTTTGGTAACTTGATGAAAGAATCTGGTGTAGTAGATCGTTTAAGCGATACTGTACAGAATGCTTTGATCAATATTGTAACTATTTTCTTAGGCTTAGGTGTAGGTTCTAAGATGAGTGCTGAATCTTTCCTAAACTTTGATACGTTAAGTATCTTAATTCTTGGTTTGACTGCATTTTGCGTAGGTACAGCAGCGGGCGTATTGATGGCTAAGACGATGAACCTATTTGTTAAAGATAAGGTGAATCCTCTAATTGGTTCAGCAGGTGTTTCAGCTGTACCGATGGCGGCTCGAGTATCGAACAAGGTTGGTCTTGAAGCTAACGGTCAGAACTTTTTATTAATGCATGCAATGGGTCCAAACGTTGCGGGTGTTATTGGTTCGGCAGTAGCGGCAGGCGTAATGATCAGCTTCCTAGGTTAGTCTTAAGTAAGGCTCTAGAGCTGGGTTATAGCAGCCAAGCTAATAAAAAACCCGGCCTCATGGAAACATGGGTGCCGGTTTTTTTATGCCTATTTTCGCTAGTGAGCAATGCAGTTTCGTCCATTTTCTTTCGCTCGATAGAGGGCTTGATCAGCGCTTTTCATAACTTCTTCTGCTTTTTGTTCCGAGCCTCTTTGAGCTATACCAAAACTCACCGTTACTGTTACTTGATTTTTTGGACCCTGTTTCTTTTTGGTTGTTTTCTTCTTTTTCGCAGGCCGATTTTTTTGATCTCTAATTATTAATGGATAGTCCGCGATATTTTGACGAATTTTCTCAATATGAGGCTCTGCATCCTCTATATTTTTGCGTTTAAATAATAAAGTGAATTCTTCGCCGCCGTATCGAAAAGCTTTACCACCACCTTTAACTTTAGCCAGTTCTTGGGCCACTACTCTTAATACATCATCACCGGTATCGTGGCCGTGAGTATCATTAAATTTCTTAAAATGATCAATATCAGCCATAACAACACAGTAATGTTTACCGCAATGCTTTAGTTCATTCATCAGGGCTCTACGGCCAGGTAAGCCAGTTAGTTCATCTAAAAAGGCTAAGTCATGACTATTAAATAATAGCGTTACTAATAATGCGCAAGCGATTAGGCTACTGAATAGACTCGAGATGTTTGCGTGATCGAACCAAGCACAGATTAACGTCGTACTAATCATGCAGGCAAACAAAACACAATGGCTACGATCACGCTTGATTAAAGTATGGACCAGCAAGATAAATCCAGCGGCTAGTAAAATTGAACTGCTTACTGTTGGCAATAACCAGCGTTGCATGATGCTTTCAGGATTATGGCCAAAGGGTTGAAGGGCAAAGTACTGATTTAATAATTGCGAGTAATCGGGAATATAGTGGGTCAATAAGTAAGCACTTAAAATTTCTATACTGAGAATGATTAGTAAAAAAGCACCCAGTGGTGACATTAGTTTACGCTCTGGCAGCCAATAAATAATAAAGAAGTTTAACGGCCAGAGAACACTTAATAGTATGAAGTAGGCGCGAATGGCATCTTGCTCAAGTGGTGCCTGTAATTGTGTTTGAATAATGGCATAACCTGCTAATAGGTTAACCGCAGCCATTGCAATACGTCCCTGTACGAACTGCTGACCCAATAATATGACGATTATTCCTAAACCGTAAGGCAGGTACGCCAGAAGGCTTTGGTAGTGCGTATCGAGCTGGACCATTGTAGGCAGTAATAACATGGCCGCAGTAAGTAAGCAGGCAGCAATAAGCCATGGGCGAGTAATGCCCAATAAGGTTTGAACCGCCTCTAGTATGGCGGTTGAGGAAAATACTTGGTTCTCTTGCATGATACTGAATGTCACTCCTTGAGTATTCAGTATCGGAGATTTTTCAAAATATGCCAGTTACGGAATGTATGGCTTGGTTAGCGAAGGTAACAAAAATCCCAATCTAGCTAATCTTACCTGTTACGCGAGCGCGTTTTGAGCCTACCTCAACTTCAGCTTTATTGGCCTTAGCTTTTTCATCTAGATAGTTATCAACGAGATTTTTAACCGCAATAATCAAGCCCATAGCAACGAAAGCACCCGGAGGAAGTATTGCAAATAAGAAATCTGGATAATCATTAAAAATAATAATCTGCCAATTCAGTGCCATTTCACCGAAGATTAAATCCATATTGGTAAATAAAGTGCCTTGGCCAATAATCTCACGAATAATGCCCAATAGAATGAGTACGACGGTAAAGCCTAAGCCCATAGTGAAACCATCTACAACGGAGGGGATTAAACCGTTTTTAGAAGCGAATGCATCGGCGCGGCCAAGGATTGCGCAGTTAGTTACGATTAATGGAATGAAAATTCCTAGTATCTGATACAGCTCATACGTTAGCGCTTGCATCACGAGTTCAGTCACCGTTACAAACGAGGCGATAATCATCACGAAAGCAGGTAAGCGCACAGCATCTGAGACATGGTTACGAATTAAAGAAACGGCTAAGTTAGATCCGACCAGTACTAGAATCGTCGCTAAGCCTAGTCCAATCGCGTTAACGACCGTCCCTGTTACTGCTAGCAGCGGGCATAAGCCTAGTAACTGAACCAGTGCAGGGTTGTTTTTCCACAGACCGTCTAAAGAGATCTCTTGTAGGGATTTATTCGCCATGTAAAGCATCCTCGATCTGACTTTCTTGGATTAGTTCTTTGCTGTGTTGTTTGAAAAACTGTAGTGCTAAGCGCACTGAGCGAACAACTGCTCGTGGAGTAATTGTTGCTCCAGTAAATTGATCGAACTCACCGCCATCTTTTTTAACAGCCCAAGACTTTAGTGTCGGATTTAATAATGAAAGACCAGAGAATTGAAGAATCCAAGGGTTCTTTTTAGCTTCAACCTTATCGCCTAATCCAGGTGTCTCTTTATGATTTATAACTCGAACGCCAGCTAAGCTACCATCTAGTTTAATACCGACAATCATATCAATTTTTGTGGTGTAACCATCTGGCGCACTCACAGGTAAAATAATGGTATGTGCTTTGCCATCTTTACGTGCGATATAAGCAACAGCATCATCAGCAATCGGGCCTAATAACCTAACATTCCAGCGAGCATGTATATCATCAGAGTCGCTATTAGCCAGGGAAATAGTATCGTTTAATAAATCGTTATCATAAGCACTTTGCGGAACAATTTCGTGTAACGCTTTTGCTTGCGCAATTTGAATATTCTTCTCTATGCTATCTTTGGTGGCTACTTGCGCAAGCCCGATGGAACCAGCAGTTACAATAGCAAATAGGCAAAGGCCAATCGCATTTTTACGGATAGATGTTAGCAATTCAGTCATGATTAGCCCTCCTTATCTGAAGCATCAGGCTTTGTTGGTAAGCCACGATTAGCTTTATCGTGGCCATAAGTTCTAGGCTGTGTGTAAGTATCAATTAGTGGTGCTGCGAAATTCATTAGCAGTACCGCAAAGGCGACAGCATCTGGATAAGCCCCCCAAGTACGAATGACAAAAATCAAAATACCTATGCCTGCTCCGTAAATTATTTTACCTAGAGGGGTTGTCGATGCAGTTACAGGATCGGTTGCGATAAAGAAGGCACCGAGCATCGTAGCACCGGTAAAAATGTGCAGCGACCAAGGCACGTAAAGGTCAGCATCCCAACCAAAAATCATCGAGCAAGTTCCAAGTGCGGCTAATACGCTGAATGGAATATGCCAAGTGAAAATGCGTAAAGCTAATAATGCGAGCCCGCCAACTAAGAAAGCAATGTTGACGAATTCCCAGCCGCCTGCGAACCAGTTATTTTCTGATCCTGAAAACAAAGGTCCTTGTAGAATTTCGTTGGCGGTTTCATTTTTAGCTAAATGTTTATAAGTATCTAACGGCGTTGCGCCAGAAAAAGCATCACTTAGGCTAGTGGTGCCTGAAAAAATTACCTGCAAACTTTCGGTAAAAGAAATCGTTTGTTCAACGCCGATTGTTCCTAAACTAAGAAAGAAAGGTGAAGCCCAAGAGGTTGTCATCTGCACAGGAAAGGAAATAAGTACCAATGCATAACCAACCATAGCAGGGTTAAATGGGTTGTTACCCAAACCGCCATAAAGATGTTTAGCAAAAACCATTGAAAAACTGACGGCCACAACGGTCACCCACCAAGGTGCAAAAGGGGGAAGTGCAATACCTAATAAAACAGCCGTTAGCAATGCACTATTATCTTTTAAGAAAAAGCTAATTGGTCGCTTACGAATTGTTAAGATTAATGCTTCGCAAATTATGGCAGTGATACTTGCTAGGGCGATATTGATTAAGTTTCCCCAACCAAAAAAGTAAGTTAATGCAATAATTCCGGGCACAGTTGCAAGAATAACCAGCAGCATAATGCGACTAGTTGAGTTGCCGCCATGAGCATGAGGTGAGGTGATGTTCACAAAGTTGGAGCTCATCTTATGCACCTGCCTTATCAAATTGAGCCAGCTCTTCTTCTAGCTCTTTTAATTTTTGCATCTGTTTATCTAAACCTTTTTGTAATGCGGGTAGAGAATCTAAACCTTGTTCTTTGGCCAGATCGACGCGTTCTTTGGTTTTTGCTAAGCGGTCTTGCTGTGCTCGTAATTTCTTTTCGATATCCTCACGGGACACCTCTTTCTTTACAGGTGGCGCTAATTTTTTAGCTTCTGCAATTTGCAGTGCTAAAAGCTTTACCTTGTCGCGACGGGTTGCAACTGCTTTCTCAAAAACATCTAAGTTTTCAATGGGCGCGTTTTCAACACCATCTTCCGAAGCGCTAGCTTTTAGCTCCGCTACTTTATCCATCGATTTTTTTAAGCCTGCTTGCGCTGCATCGAGTTGCTTTTGCAGCTTTTCTAAATCAACAGGCTCAGGGTTTTTAGTCTCAGCAGGAGCATCAGTGCTTGTATTTTCATCCACACCTTCTGCACTTTCTGTTGTTTGTTTGCTAAGAGCTTCAGCCGCCGCTGCTTTTTTAGCCGCTTGAGCTTTTTCTGCGGCAGCCGCACGTGCTTGGCGCTTCGCTTCTTTTTCTGCGGCTTCGCGATCCAGTCGTGCTTGGCGTGCTTCAAAACGAATCTTTGAGCGATCTGATTTCTGCTGCGCTGCACGTTCATCTTTAATCGCCCCTTTAGTATGGCGATAATACTGCACTAAAGGAATTTGGCTTGGGCATACATAAGAGCAAGCGCCACACTCGATACAGTCGGCAATATTATGTTGCTCTGCTTTATCTAACTCACCGGCCTTACTGAACCAATAAAGTTGTTGCGGTAATAATTCAGCAGGGCAGGCCTCTGTGCATAAGCCGCAGCGAATACAGGCGGAAGCTAGGTCATTTGCAGGTAGCTCTTTCTGACTCGGTGCCAGAATACAGTTGCTGGATTTTAAAATGGGTAATTCATCACTGCTTAAAGTGAAGCCCATCATAGGGCCCCCCATTATGATGCGCGGCTTACTTTCAGTTTTTGATTTACTGCCAAGTAATTTTTGAAACAAACTTTTTTCTTGTTTAAACCCTGCATATCCCAATAAATCTTTCACAGGAGTACCGATTAAAACTTCCACATTTTGAGGCTGTTCAATCGATTCTCCTGTAATGGTGGTAATGCGAGAAATAAGGGGTTTTCCTTCCGCAACAGCATGATATACCGCTTCGCAAGTCCCTACATTTTGGCAAACAATACCAATATCGGCAGGAATTCCAGCGCTAGGCACTTCTTTACCTGTAAGGATTTTAATCAACTGTTTTTCACCACCAGATGGATATTTGGTTGGGATTTTAACAACAGCGATATGGTGTTCACGATGGATTTTATGTAACGCATCTTCCATCGCTTGAATGGCTTCGGGCTTATTATCTTCAATGCCGATTAAGCAACTTTTAGCACTCGTTAGCTTTAATAAAATTTGTACGCCACGAAGTGTTTCAAGGGCGCGTTCGCGCATCAGCATATCATCGGATGTGATATAGGGTTCGCACTCGGCGCCATTAATAATTAAGGTATCAATGGTACGATTTTGTACAGCCATCTTTACGGCTGTTGGAAAGCCCGCCCCCCCCATACCGGTTATGCCACAGTCACGAATGCGATTTATTAGTAATTCGTTATCCGCTTCTAAATACTCATTAATCGCCAATGAACCATTATTAATTTCTTCTAACCACTGATCTTTTCCGTCAGTATCAAGAATAATGCAGATGCCTTCGAGGCCAGAGCTATGAGGCAGTTCGCGCTTTTCGATCGCAACAACTTTACCGGACGTAGGTGCGTGAATAGCAGCACTAATAAAACCTTTCGGTTTAGCAATTTGTTGGCCTTTTAATACTGAATCACCCACTGAAACAGTAACATCTGCTGGGGCGCCTATGTGCTGACTAATAGGAATAATAAGCTGTGTCGGTAAAGGCAGCTGTGCAATAGCTGTTTGAGTAGACTGATGCTTGTTTTCTTGTGGATGGATACCACCATCAAAAGAGTGCAGTGTGATTGTTTGCATTAGTGCACTCCTTGTTCGAGATTTTCTTCATGTGGCTGTTCAGAGGTCGCAATCAAGTTTTCGGGTTTGTCCCAGTGCCAATTTTGCAGCGTTGTTTCTACTGGTACCATATCAATGCAATCAACAGGGCAGGGTTCAACGCACAAATCACAACCTGTGCATTCGTCGGCAATTACTGTATGCATTTGCTTTGCTGCGCCCATGATGGCGTCGATAGGGCAGGCTTGAATACACTTGGTGCAGCCGATGCATTCGTCTTCACGAATGATTGCGACCATAGGAACGTCTTTTTCAGCGCCGTGCTCCGCATCCAAAGGCTCAGGTTCAACGCCTAATAGATCGGCTAATGCAATAATGGTACTTTCACCGCCAGGTGGGCATTTATTAATGCTTTCACCTGCTGCTATTGCTTCAGCATAAGGTTTACAGCCAGGGTAAGAGCATTGGCCGCATTGAGTTTGTGGCAGTAAATCATCAATTTGATCGACAATTGGGTTGCCTTCAACTTTGAAGCGAACAGCCGCAAAACCTAAAATAGCGCCGAAAATAATGGCAAGGGTCGCCAACAACGTAATGGCAATTAAAATAGAACTCATGATTAGATGCTCACCAACCCAGTAAAGCCTAAGAAGGCTAATGACATCAAACCAGCTGTAATCATAGAAATAGCAGATCCTTGGAATGGCTTGGGTACATCAGCAACCGCAATGCGCTCACGCATCGCTGCAAACAGCACCATAACGAGAGAGAAACCAACGGCAGCGCCAAAACCATAAAGAATGGATTCAACAAAGCTGTTATCACGTTTAATGTTCAGTAATGCCACACCTAATACTGCGCAGTTCGTGGTAATAAGTGGTAAGAATATGCCGAGTACTCGATAGAGTAGGGGGCTAGTTTTACGCATGGCCATCTCAGTAAAGCCGACAACTACAGCGATAACCATAATGAAGCTAATGGTACGTAAGTATTCCAGATCCAATGGAATCAATAGGTAGGTGTAAACCAGGTAGCTACAAACAGAGGCTAGTGTTAATACAAATGTTGTAGCGGCAGACATACCTATCGCGGTTTCTAATTTATTGGAAACCCCCATAAAAGGACATAAACCTAAAAATTGAACCAGTACAAAGTTATTCACTAAGATTGTACTGACCAGTATCAATAAATAATCGGTCATAATTGGATGCTCATTATCTCTAGCCCTCTCTGTTGTTTAAGAGAACTCATCGTGTTTGCTGATTTTTGTATAGAAATTAAGCACAGCTTGAATTTTGGCGGCTTATTATCCCAAATAGGCGTTATTTCTTTCAAGCATGTTCTTGGTTTTTTTAAGCTCATTTTGTTATAAGTATAGCTCTGGTTAGCTTACTTCCTTTAAATAGCTCCATATCCCTGTAAAAACTCGTATACAATGTCGCATTTTTGTACCTTAAGCGTATAGGCAATCTATGACTGATATTCTATTAACACCCGCAGCAATTGAAGCAGCGCTATCGTCTTATCAAGATCCTTATTTAAATACTGACCTTGTTAGTTTCGGGGCTGTGCAAAAAATCGACATTAATGGTGCGAATGTTAGCATTGATATTCATTTGCCTTATCCGTCAGATTTTCTTAAAGGCGGCACTGAAGAAATATTAAAGGTCATGGTAGGCAATGTTGACGGTGTAGAAAACGTCGAAGTTAACATTAGCTGGGAAGTTAGTGCTCACAAATCTCAAAATGCTGTTGAAGCCATTAGCAGTGTGAAAAACATCATTGCGGTAGCATCAGGAAAAGGTGGTGTAGGCAAGTCAACAACGTCAGTGAATTTAGCGATTTCATTAGCAAAAGACGGTGCTAAGGTTGGTTTATTGGATGCTGATATTTATGGCCCAAGCCAAGGCTTGTTAATGGGAGTGGCTGAGGGTACTCGTCCAGCGACTATCGATAATAAATGGTTCGTCCCTATTGAAGCTCATGGCGTTAAAACCATGTCTATGGCTTACCTTACTACAGATGATACGCCTATGGTTTGGCGTGGTCCTATGGTCGCCGGTGCCTTAATGCAGATCCTTACTCAAACAGCTTGGGGTGAATTGGATTATTTAATTATTGATATGCCTCCGGGTACAGGTGATATTCAGCTGACGTTGTCACAAAAGTTTCCAGTAGCGGGTTCTGTTATTGTTACGACCCCACAAGATATTGCATTACTGGATGCGAAAAAAGGCATTGAAATGTTCCGTAAAGTGAATATTCCTGTCTTAGGTATTGTTGAAAACATGAGTATGCACATCTGCTCAAATTGTGGTCATGCTGAGCATATATTTGGTGAAGATGGTGGGCAAAAAATTGCTGATCAGTACGATACTAAGTTACTTGGTTCATTGCCTTTGTCGAAGTTTATTCGTGAGCAAAGTGACGCAGGAACTCCAGTAGTTGTAGAGCAAGAAAATAGCGATGTTGCGTTAATGTATCGTAATTTAGCGCGTAATGTTGCAGTAGCGTTAGCAAAACGTACTGCTAATGATCAACAGATTCCAAACATCAGCATCTCCGACGACTAATGTTCGTATCAAAACGAATGTTCGTTAAAAATAGAAAAGGATAAAACCATGCGCTTAAGTGATGGTGATATAGAACAAAGAATCGAACAGGGTTCAATCGCAATTGAGCCAGCACCGGCACCAGAGTCTATTGCCGGCATTAGTGTTGATTTACGGTTAGCGAATAGCTTTCGTGTGTTCAGCAATAATACCGTAACGCACCTAGATTTATCGGGCGAGCGTGAACAGCTAACTCGTGATATGGAGCGGATTATGAGTAAAGAGATCATCGTCGAAAACGATGAACCTTTCTTTATTCATCCAGGTGAGTTGGTATTAGGAGCAACCTTAGAGTCAGTCACTATTCCTGATGATCTAGTTGGCTGGTTGGATGGTCGTAGTTCTCTTGCGCGATTAGGCTTAATGGTTCACGTTACGGCTGGCCGCATTGATCCGGGTTGGGAAGGGCAAATCGTTTTAGAGTTTTATAATAACGGTAAGTTACCATTAGCACTGCGCCCTGAAATGGTTATTTGTGCGTTATCTTTTGAAACACTTTCTAGCCCTGCATTACGCCCGTATAACAAACGCGTTGATGCTAAATACAAAGGCCAAAAAGGCGCTGTATTTAGCCGTATTGCGAACGATTAAATAGTCCTCATTCCTGCTGTGGTTCTTGAGCAGCAGGCATGGATTGTCTACAATACCGCACTTTTATTTACTTTATATACGTTGAGTCACACATGAACGACACTAAATCGCTTCCTCCTTTGCCAGATCGCCTTTCAGGTAATCCTCGCAGCCCTCATCATGTGGAAGAAATCTTTGAGCATTCGATACGCATTCTTCTTAATGGTAAGGAACGCTTTGATGTTGATGAATATTGCATTAGTGAAGGCTGGGTAAAAGTTCCTTCACCTAAAGCACTGGACCGCCGTGGTCAGCCTCTAATGGTAAAGTTAAAAGGTACTGTTGAAGCCTTATACGGCTAGAACTGTCATTAATTTTTGAAAGTTATTACCAATTAAAAGGGGCTCGATAAATCGAGCCCCTTTTTTTATGCTATTTATTCAATCGCGTAAATACGATTACTTGATGATATACACCGTATTTTAATGTTCGTTCGTACCAATAAATCATATTTGGGTAATCCAATTTTTTTATTTGAAGTACGTACGTTTCAAAATCGATCAATTTACTTTGTTCTTCAATTTTTTACCTATTAAATAGATAACCTATAGCAACCTGAATATAAAAATCAGGACTAAATAATAAAAATAACAATCCCGCCACCAGGGTGAAAAATGCTAAATACATTCTCTAAAACCATATTGTTTCTAATGTGTCTGACCTCTATGGCTTACGCCCAGCTTGTGCCAATTGATGAACAAGAACTGTCTAATATGACAGGGCAAGCGTTTATTAATGTCGATCGCCTGGAAACTGCGAGAAATTCATCTAATCAAACTATTGATACAACGAAAATTACGCTAGGTCTGGATATTAAAACTTCTGTCAATGCTGATTTATTAGACTTAGGTAATTATGAACGAGATGGCCTTGCCGGATCTGACATTAGAATTAATGACTTTGCGCTCGGGAAAATAGATTCTAATGGGGCAATTATTCCATTCGAAATATCAGATCCTTTTATAGAACTCGCCTTCGATACTGATGCTTCTGGTAGAGAGAATTTAATTGGGTTGCGCTTGGGGTTCGGTGGTGCGAAAGGGGCGTTGTCGGGGAATATAGAATCACTAACAGGTAAAATTAATATTGAAATTTTTGGCGAAGCAGCTCCAATACGAGCTTCGACAACAGGATTCAATAGGTTTCTGTTAGGCTTTGCAGGTATCTCTGATACTACAAAACTCCGTGCTGGCGCTGAATTAGTTCAAACTGACGGTGTCGCTAACCCTGTGCGGGCAACTACTGTGGGAATACCAAATGGAGATAATTTAGATTGTGAATCTGGTTGCGGCATATTAACCGGCGTTGCTCTGAATTTACTGGGCTCTAATAATTGTAATGTTCTAGGCATTGCAACCTGTTTCCCTATTGATATATACCGTACTTTAGAAATTGGGAATAAACAGTCTAACGGATCATTCACACAAGCTCCTGGATTATTTCTTTCATTCTTATCAGAAAAAATTACTTGGGAGCCTGGGACTCAGCAAGCAGAAACTGGCGCTTTCTTGAATGTGCCAAATGGCGGCCTTGAAGTTGATTTTCAGCAAACTTTTAATGGAACTGAAAGAGTTAGAACTAAATATGTGGATGCTTATTATGATTAATTTATTACGCTCCGCTTTATTGATGACGTTACCTTGTTTGGCAATCGCTGATCTAATTCCATTAGGTGATGACACCTTAAAAAAAATTGATGGTGAAGGTATTGGTGTTGTATTAGAAGACTTTGTATTTCAGGCAGGCGAGCAAGTCAATGGTGGTACTTTTGAAATATCAGGTTTAGAAAACACTAGTGGCCAAGAGGTTGTATTTGGCATATCTCAATTTTATGTATCTGGTAGTAATAGTAATCGTGGGACTAATGTTATTGATAATCCCGTTAACCTAGGCCGCTTACTGTACCCTTATAATATTGAATTACGTGATGGTAATAAATTAGGGATTACTGATAAGGCAGTATTGGAGTTAGCGGCTCCGGAAAAAATAGTTGATGCCAGTTATTTCCAAACGACAAGTGAAAACAGATCTGAACGTCGATATCCAGGGGAGCAAGTAGCATCAGGGTCGAGAGTTGATTCCATTAGTGGATTTGATAATACTATTTTATCATCTAGAGAAAGTGAAATGGCTGACTTGGGAATTCGCTTTGATCTAGAGGTGAATGGAGGTAGTGCTCAGTCTCTAGAAAATCACATTAAGGATTTTGCCATTGATGGATCATACATTCGTTTATGGGGTGGTACTCGAGTTGAAGCAGAGCTAAATCTAAATATTTATGCGACACAGCTTGAGTTTAGAGCATGTAATTCTCTTGGTAATAATTGTGGTGATGCTGTGAGTTTTAATAATATTGGTATTGAATTTCAGCTTGGTGATGGCAGNTNTCAGCCNGTAACNTTTGANGTNACNCCTGANGGCCAATTNTCTTTTCTNGTNGGNTCNNTNGNNGGTAAGTGCGNNACNAATGCNACNGGTGGNTGTGTTGCNGGNGCTGATAAAGAAAGACTAACGGAATATTATAATACGGGCCCTACGACGAATGCTTATATTGGTAATGTGAGAATTGGAGACGCCCCAATAAATACTATTGGTAATTTTGGAAGTTCTACAATATCAAATCTTCAGATTCAATATCTTGAAGTTAAAAGCCACGATTTATAATACGAGAATGGTTGTATGATAAAAATAATAATTATTACGCTATTTGCTTTATATCTACCTCAGACAAAGGCTCTTGAGCCACTTGGGGAAGAAGAGCTTCAACAAGTACTTGGTCAAGGTGGTGTATACCTTTCAGGGGATATAACGATCAATGAAACGGGCGGCCCATTAAATGACATGAGCGACACCACTAATCCTGGTATATGGCAGGCAGACTGTTCGGTAGGGTCAACAAATCAGCGTTGCGGAGCGCGGCTTGCAGTAAATGCCGGAGATGATAGNAATTCTGGCTGGTTAGTTTTAGATAATATTCGCGGTCGTTTTTCGTTTGAAGGTCTGACATTAAAAACACGAACCATTGATTCTGGTTTTGATGATGGTGGTAACGGTGACAGTGATGGTGCCGTTTTTGATGGTGATGTTTTAGAGATTGGTTTGCCTAATACACTTAACTACAGTGATGTTAGTTTTACATTGGCAAATAGTAACTCTGCACGACCTACTGATGCGGGTTTCCAGCAAACGGATATTCTTAATGTGAATATTGATGGTGATATTAGCTTGCGAGGNAACCTTCTATTATTCCCTACAGGGAATCCATAGCATGAATATTAAATCTCTGGTTTTTTCTAGTATTACATTGTCTTTATCTTCTTCTTGTTTAGCGTTACAGGCCCTTGATGATGAATCCTTATCTGTTGTGCAAGGACAAGCAGGCTTAACCGTAGAGCAAAGCCGATTATTAAATATTGATGAGCTAACTTATAGCGATGATGGAAATGGTTTAACTGTAGAAGGCTTGCGCTTTTCATCTCAGACGAGTGTTGATGAGGTTGCACATAGAACCTATGTGCTTGATGTCTCACAAGACGGTGCACTCAGAGTTCAAACTGAAATAAAACCAACACAGATGCATATTGATGCTATACGAATAAATAATTCCGCGGGGAGTTTTGGTGACTTCACTTTAAATTATGAAGCCGTATCTAATTTCAGTATGAAAGGCATGNCTAATGGAGGTTTTGAAGGAGACTTTGAGATAGGCATCTCAAATGCTCAACTAATTTGGGAGACCAATGGTCACGCATTAACATTCGAAAATATTGGCTATAACGCAAGTGTTGATAACTATACATTTGAATATGATGTTATTGATAATACCAAAAGTTTTACCCGTACAGGCTTAGATTTGGGAATGGATAACTTTGATTTTTCATTTTCTACAGGAGCAGTTAGCTTGGGTGGAGTGAGCTTGGGTGANCTATCAGGTGACTTGGCTTTATCGGCTAATCTTCAAATATTTGGTGGCGGCCGATATGGCGACGAAGGGCTAACGCTTCATTCTCAGGTGGATATCCTTTCTAATCCTGATAACTATGTACGGTTTACTGATTACGATGCTTCGGGTCAGGGTAACTCACTTTCTATGGAAGATTTTAGTGGTGAAATTAACCTAACGAACCTGACTCTGGATGTTGAATCAGATCATTTAGCCATAGGTTTTGACGAATTAGAGGGTTCCTTCGAAGCAGGCACAATATTAATTGGAGACAGTACTAAATCTATTGGTTCTATCGAATTGGATTTCTTGTTAAATGACGACACTGTTAATGATCGCTATAACCGTTTTCAACTATACCCNGGTATCACTCAGCCTGATTTTGATGCAATGCCTGATGAAATTAAAAGTTATGCCGAAAGTTTTTATCAAGATTTAGATGCTAACAGTGAAGGGATAAGCATTGCGGCTCAGTGGAATTTAGCCAATGCTGATTTATCGTATATTGATGATGGTCGTCGCGTTATTTTTAGTGGTATTAAATCCTTTGGTTCAGCCGATACCACCATTGATGTCCGCGACAAAACCCTTGCGATCGGTATTTCGAATTTAAAAGGTTCTTATAGTATTGATGGCTTAAAAGTTGGAGATAGCGATGCACCCCTGCAAGGTGGGGCAGAATTATTGCTATCACTTGAGGTATACCAAGCGATGGATTTCGATCTTGATGGTTATACCGAGATTACAGCGGGTGGTGCTGATGGTGGCGGTATTCGTATTGATGGGGATTATTATTTTAGCAATACCAATATCGGTTTATCAGTTGACGAAAACGGCCAGNGTATCTGGGCTACAGATGTGAAATACGATATTCACCTGCGAGATATTACTTTTGATGTGGAAGCTGATGGACTAAAAATTAACCGAGGCGAGCAGTGGAGCACGATGGACATTGCTAATCTTCGTTGGGGAGACAAAAATTCTGGCAGAAGCCTGGGGCGTGTAAAACTTGAACGTTTTGAACAAGGATCTTCTTTGGCGATTATGCCAGGCGGGGCAGGCCAAGTATGCGTTGGTGCTAGTGCAGCAGATGAAGCTAGTTGCGGTAGTTCCGGTGGCCGCTGGGAGGATCGCGGTGAGCAAGGGATGACTATTGCGCTTAAAGCCGCGTTTGCTAATGCAGGCTCAACTACTGATGGAACAGCAACGGCAAGAAACAGATTAACGTGGGAAAATAACCGTGTTGAGACGAGTGCAGGGTCAGGGGAATATATTAGTGATAGTGGAACTCAAATTATTTTTGATAACTACAGTACTAATGATGGCAGGGGCACGAGTGATACGAACGATTATGGATTCCAGGCTAACTTAAGCATTGACGTATATGAAACAAAAGTGCTCAAGAAAACTGACGAAGATGATGTGAACGGGGTTTCTGGTGACTTCGGTGATGAACTGATTTATGACAACATAGGAACTGTTGATGATCCTATTCGAGGCAATAGTTATAGTTATGTTGCCTCGCCAACGGAAGANCAGGAAGCACTGAGACCTTTAGGCTTTGCCGTAAAGGGTAATATCTCTTTTAAAGAACTAAATATCGACGCTGTACAGCTTAAGCATCCAGATATTGCTACCCCGCAAACTGTCTTTTATGGCGTGGTTATGCAAAANTTAAATTTAACAACCAACCTAACTGCAACACCCATTCAGTAATCAAGCGTTAATAATTATTGTCGTTTAATTACTAATATTATTCTCAGGTAAAGAGTGCTAGCAGCGATATTTATCGCTATGCTAGCCTTTGGATAGTGCCGATAAGGAATAATAATAATGAAAACATTCTCATCGCTGCTGCTCTCATTATCACTTTGCCTTATGGGCGGAATGGTCTCAAATGTTGCGGTTGCTAAAAAACTTACAGACGATGAATTACGTGCTCGATCAATGGATCAAGGACGAACATTGCAGTCTCGTATCCGNGCTCTCAAAAAACTNTATTCTCATATGCTGATTGATGGTGAAATTCCTCCCAGGACAACTTGCGTCTGGGATGTATTGGGTAAACAGGGGCCTATTTATGCCAGTACGATTGATCAAGCTCTGCGCATGAAACATTATGGCATCAGCTTAAAAGTAGAGGCTTATACAAATGAGCAGGATGTGGTTGATAAATTAAAGTCCGGATATTGTGATACCAGCATCATGAGCGGTGGGCAGGCGAAGCAATTTAATGATTTTACTGGATCGATAGAAGCTTTAGGTAGCCTACCTACTCGTGAGCACATGAAGTATTTGATGCAGGTACTAGCAAGTACTCGTGCACATAAGAAAATGCAGCAAGGGGATTATCATATTGTTGGTGTTATCCCTATTGGTGCTAGTTACCTATTCACTCATGAGGAGCGTAAGCCGACGTTAAAACGCATTTTTAAAGGTAAGGCTGCTGTCGTGAGTAGTGATGCTGGACAAAGAGCGTTGTTTGACGACTTTGGAATGAAGGTCATTTTAGACCAAAATTCAGCAGCCGCCGCAGGTGCTTATAATTTAGCGGATGCTGATGTTGTGATTGCGCCGTTGGTTGGCTACAACATGTTTAATTTGGGTGTTGGTTTAAAAAACGGATCAATTGTTGATTATCCTATTGCACAAATGACACTGCAGGTGGTTTCTCGCATTGATACGATACCGCCTGAGGTCGGTCAATTTCTTCGAGAAGATTTATTTATTAAGCTGAATATGATGTATCGCGAAGTTGAAAAAAACAGTCGCGAGGTTCCGAGAGAAAAAATGTTTAAGTTTTCAACTCGAGAAAAGAAACTGCTTGATAGTAAAGTAGCTGCTATCCGTGAGCAAATTACAGCGGAGGGGGGATACAATAAAGGTATGATGAGATTACAGAAAAAAATCCGATGCAAATTGGATAAAACTCGTCAAGAATGTCTTGAAATATGATGTGAAGTGGCGGGTGAAGGTGTATTCAGCAAATAAATAACAGGTATACATCTTATTAATTTCAATTATGACGTGAATCTATCTACTATACGCATCGTAGCAAAAAGGTTTGGTGCATTGAGACACGCTACGGGATTAGCACTGGCCCCCACTCACATTATTGAAGGATTGACACATGTCAGCTTATCAAGACGATATCAAAGCCGCAGCTACAGTAATTGAAGCTGCTGGTAGCCCTTGGGAAACAATCAGCCCAGAATCTGTAGCTCGCATGCGTGCTCAGAACAAATTCAAAACTGGCCTAGAAGTAGCTCAGTACACTGCAGACATCATGAATGCAGACATGGCTGCTTTCGACAAAGATAAGACTAAGTACACTCAGTCTTTAGGTTGCTGGCACGGTTTCGTAGGTCAACAGAAGTTGATCTCTATTAAGAAGCACTTCGGTACTACTGAACGTAAATACCTATACCTTTCTGGTTGGATGGTTGCTGCTCTACGTTCTGAGTTCGGTCCTCTTCCTGACCAATCTATGCACGAGAAGACTTCTGTTGCTTCTTTGGTTAAAGAACTATACACATTCCTTCGTCAAGCTGACGCTCGTGANCTAGGCGGTCTTTTCCGTGAACTAGACGCAGCTCCAGAAAGCGAAAAAGCTGCTGTTCAAGCTAAAATCGACGCTCACCAGACTCACATCGTACCTATCATTGCTGATATCGATGCTGGTTTCGGTAACGCTGAAGCGACTTACTTGATGGCTAAGCAAATGATCGAAGCAGGTGCTTGTGCACTTCAGATCGAAAACCAAGTTGCTGATGAAAAGCAATGTGGTCACCAGGACGGTAAAGTAACTGTTCCTCACGCTGACTTCCATTCTAAAATCCGCGCATTGCGTTATGCTTTCCTAGAGCTAGGCATCGACAACGGTATCATCGTTGCTCGTACTGACTCTGAAGGCGCTGGTCTTACAAAAGAAATCGCTGTAGTTAAAGAGCCAGGCGATGCTGGCGATATCTACAACTCTTTCCTAGACGTTGAAGAAGTTACTCCNGAAGAAACAGCTCCTGGCGATGTTCTAATTAGCCGTGATGGCAAACTAGTACGTCCTAAACGTCTTCCTTCTGGTCTATATCAGTTCCGTCAAGGTACTGGTCATGAGCGTTGCGTATTCGATTGTATCGGTGCTATCAATGCTGGTGCAGACATGCTTTGGATCGAAACTGCTGTTCCTACAGTACACGAAATCAAAGGCATGATGGACGACGTACGTAAAGTACACCCAGATGCGAAACTTGTTTATAACAACTCTCCATCTTTCAACTGGACGTTGAACTTCCGTCAACAGACTTTTGATTCTTGGGCTGCTGAAGGTAAAGACGTTTCTGCATACGATCGTTCTAACCTAATGTCTGCTGACTACGACGATTCTGAATTGTCTGCAGTTGCTGATGCTCGCGTTAAGACTTTCCAAGCTGATACAGCTCGTGAAGCGAACGTATTCCATCACTTGATCACTCTTCCTACTTATCACACAACTGCATTGTCTGTTGATAACTTGGCTAAAGAGTACTTCGGTGAAGCTGGTATGTTGGGTTATGTTGCTGGCGTACAGCGTAAAGAGATCCGTCAAGGCATCGCTTGCGTTAAGCACCANAACATGTCTGGTTCAGACATGGGCGACGACCACAAAGAATACTTTGCTGGCGAAAACGCTCTTAAAGCTGGTGGCGCTAAGAACACTTCTAACCAGTTCTCTTAATTGAGAGTTCTCTTAATTGAGACTAGTTAGTCCGACTTACTCGTAAGTCGGAATGTTCTAAAAAAAGGCCATCCTTATTTATTTAAGGATGGCCTTTTTTGTGTCCGTCTAATAAGTACGTTTGAAAGAAAATACGGGTTATTTTTCTTGCTTCTTANCCCAACTGGCAACTGCTGGAAAGTGATCGTCGACGCATTCAGGAGCAGTAAGCATATTGATGTGATCGTAATTGAGGGTGTTTCCGTGNTTCTTTGCTAGTAGTAAGTATTCGGCCCTGTGTGGTCCAGATTCTTTCATAAAGGCTTTTACATCGAAACGATGGCCCATGCTTATATCATGAAATGCTGCAATGTGAAGGGTTGCAGGCAGACTTATCTGTTGCGCTGCTGAACCATAATCAAAATTATTATCGCTATCTACCCAAGCATCATTCTTTACCCAACCGACACATTGTTTATGGGTTTTATAACTCTCATTTTCTGAGCCTAATTTATAACGAACTGCGGGTAAGTACCCAGAGCGTTTGCTGGCGGCTAAAGACAAACGATTCCAGATCAATTCAATCTTAAAATAACGTTCAATGGTTCTTGCTCGAACCGTTCGTTTACTGCCGAAAAATGTGGATGAAATAACATGGGGTATTAACTCAGGCTGAAATAAAAGAGCTGAATTNACATACACACCACCCCAGGAGTGCGCCATTATATGAAGTTTCTTGTGGCCACTATGTGCTAATACAAAGCGAATCAAGCTAGGGATATCTTGCTGAATTGTTTCAGTTTGNCCGTGTTCGCTAGATGCACTGACTTTAGGTGTGCTTAAGCCCATTCCTCTTAAATCAGCCACATATACATCATAGCCTTGCTTGGCCATAAAGCTGCCAAGACCCTTACCGCTTTTGTGATAAAAAATACGCCCATCTTCTACCATGCCATGAACCATTAAAATGGGGATGCCATTATGTCCTGGTTGGTTAATATGCATAAGATGAAGCTTGTGTTTTTCTTCAGATATGAACAGCGATTGATAGCGCATAGATAGCCTTAATAAAGAATCTGATTTGACATATTATGGCGCAGAGTAACTCGTGCCAAGTTGAAGGGTTGGTGAAAATTCAAATGTAGAGCCGAGCTCTTTNGGTATTTTAGGGTAGGGGTTCGCCGCCAATGCTGCGGTTTTCGCCCAGTGGTCAATTTCTGAATTGCCGCTGGATTGAATAATTTTAACGCTGGTTGCAATTGATCCGTATTGAAGCTTAATTTTCAAGCGCACAATACCTTGATATTCAGCTTTGGCAGTTAGACGTTGATTAAGATACTGAGTAAGTACTCGATGGTATGAGCGATAAGTTGGATCTTCGCTGCCCTCTAATGCCTCAACTTGTGCGCGGCTATCGTTATTGGTTTNGCTTTCNTGTTGCTCTTTTGGTTGAGTTACAACNGCTTCTGTTTTTTCTACTAGTTCTTCAACTTCTACTTCAGGTGTNGTAATTTCGGGTGNAATCTCATCGTCTTCAAGTAACGTTTTACGTTTATTTTTAGCTTGGCTACTTACCAGTTTTTCGTCTTGGCTTTTNTTTACTTCTTTAGTTNCTTCNTGCTTGAGCGGTTGGTCATCCTTTGCATCTGAAGGATCACTCGCTTGAGAAATTTTCTTCGTATGTTGTTGGCTNATTTGTCCGGTTTGCTCCTGCTGAATAAGTTCACGATCTTGTTTATCGAGGCGAGCATGAATAATTGAATTTTCAGTTAGAAATTTTTGAGAAGGCTCAATCCAGAACAACAATAATAAGCTGTGCGCAGCTAAGGAAAGCATTAGCGTTAAAAGTAGCTTTGAAGTAGATGAGCGCACGTTTTTTNACCAATCCTTTTTCTTATTATAGTAAGGGTTTTATCCATCATAATAGAGCGGAGGGTTAGGCTCCATCTTTTTCCTCAAATAACCCATGGTAGCAGTAGGATTTATAGAATTAGCAGGGTATTATTATCACCTTTAATAATTCCCCTAATGTCATTTGCGTTAGGATACTCTCACTCATTAATGGAGATTTTAAAATGAGCGTATTAGTTGGTAAAAAAGCACCGGATTTCACAGTTCCAGCAGTACTTGGTAACGGCACTATCGTTGACGAGTTTTCTTTATCTGAAACNATTAATGGCAAATACGGTATCGTATTCTTTTACCCATTAGATTTTACGTTTGTATGTCCATCTGANTTGATCGCTTTGGATCACCGTATGGATACATTCGCTAAGCTAGGTGTTGAAGTAATCGGTGTTTCTATCGATTCTCACTTCTCACACAATGCTTGGAGAAATACTCCAATCAATCAAGGTGGTATTGGCCCAGTTAAGTATACTTTGGCAGCTGATATTAATCATGCAATCGTTAAAGCATATGACGTTGAAACTGAAGGTGGCGTAGCATTACGTGGCGCATTCATTATCGATAAAGAAGGCGTTGTACGCTCTCAAATCATCAATGATCTTCCATTAGGCCGTAACATGGATGAGCTAGTACGTTTAGTTGAAGCTCTACAATTCCACGAAGAGCACGGTGAAGTTTGTCCTGCTGGTTGGAATAAGGGTGATAAAGGTATGAACGCTTCTCCAGAAGGCGTAGCTCAATACCTTGCTGACGAATCTGACAAACTTTAAGCAATTAAAGTAGTTGATGAAGGAGCCTCGCATTGCGGGGCTTTTTTTTATCTGGCAATAATAATAATTTATTAGACTGAACTTAATTAAGACTCTGCTAGACTGTTAATATACGTTTTTTTAGGAATATCCATGCGTTTATTTTTAGTGCTGATTTTGTTCGTCAGCTCCTTAGCCTCACAGGCAGATTCATCTGCTATCAGCAGCACCTTAGAACAATCCAAACAGACGATTGTGTGGAGTATTATTCCCTATGCGCCTATCCATATCCTAGAAGGTGACTATAAAGGCCAGGGGATTGTTGATGAATATATAATAAATGCTCAGAACGCTTTGCCTGGTTATCTTCATACCAATCAAATTATGACACCTGCTCGGACTTGGTATCAGATGTCAAAGAACGAGCAATTAGTTTGTTACCCTAGCGCTTTAAAAACGACTGAACGTGAAGCGTTTGCTTATTTCACTCAGCCAGGGTTGATAACCCCTGTNTTAAGAGTAGTTATGCGAGAAGATATGTGGAAAAAAGAGTTTGCTGGCAGAGACTCGATTAATATCAAAGAGTACATAGCAAATAACAAGAAGAACTTTGGGGTTGTTTCTAAGCGCTCTTATGGTGAAGAAATTGATCATATTCTTTCCAAAGTATTACGTGGTGAGAATGATATCATCCAAACATCTGGCCGATATGGTAGTCGTCAGCTCTATCAAATGTTGATCAGTGAACGTATTGATATTATGTTGGAATATCCATGGGTTACTGCTTATTTTGAGAAAGTCCTGAAGAACGACTCAATAAAGGTCGTACATTTAATGATTGAAGGCTTACCTAAATATACTGCCGCTTATGTGGCATGTACACGCAATGACGATGGTAAAAAAGTTATTGAAGCTTTGGATGAATTTTTAGCTAAAGAAGTGCTTAATATTGAAAACCGTCAGCGTATGATGCGTTGGTTAGGTAAAAAAGAAGCAGAGGCTTTTGAACAGGATTATTTAGAATATTTTAATATTGAACATTAAGCATTAAACAAAGGCTAGTTAAACTTACTTGCTTATTTAGTTTCTAAATGGAATGAAAAGAACAAGGTGAAACTGTTTAGCGGGTTAAACAAACTGCNTTNAAGCCAGATTCTGCCATGATGTAAGCGGCTACTTCACTGCGTCGGCCGCCATCGCAGTAGATAACGTATTGAAAATCATGATTCATATTTTTGAGCTTTTCTCGTAAATGATTTAATGGAACATTATCGCTGCCTTTTAAACGATCGTGACGAAACTCTTGGGGATGGCGGACATCGATCAATACAGTGCCAGAATCGCCTTCATCCATTTGAGTGTGCAGCTCATCCATCGTAATCGATCTAATTGTTGGAGTTTTTAGCAACTCATCAAAATCATCTTTACCCAAGACCATAAGATAACCATTGCTGGCCATTGTGACCGTTGCGTTACGTTCACTCCCTGAAATTAAAGCATCCTCACCAAAACAATCACCAGTTTGAATAGCTGCGACAGTTCTTTCTTTATGGCCTTCACCCTGAGTAACAATCGCTCGGCCTTCTTTGATTACGTAAAATTCGTTGCCATGCTGATTTTCTTTAATAATTACTTCCCCAATGGATACTTCTTTTTCTTGGAAGCGGACAAGCAGCTTTTGGATATTCGCAGCAGGAATTTGTGCGAATAGAGGAGAGCCCAATAAAGCATCCATCCAATCCAAGGTTTCCTCATCATCCGATTCATTTTCTTGCTCTTCTAAACCTTCCGCAAGTTGTGACCAGGTTGTAACCAAATCTAGATAATCACGATTAATACTATAAATTAGACAAGGAGTCGTAGTAATTGCTGATGAGCGGTGAATTTGGGAGCTGTTATCAAGGGCTAAGTAATTATCGTCGGTATTTGCGCAGACCTTGCTAATATCAAAATTTTCATCGGCAAGGTCGATATTACCGCGAATTAGAAAGTGACACTCTGGATCTTCACCACCACGTTTAAATAGAATTTTACCTTTGTCTAGTTCATGACTGCGAAACTTTGTAGTCAAATCATTGATGCAAGCAGGGGTTAAATAATCAAAAGGAATAAAGCCTTCTAATTGCTTGATATCGATGTCGCTAGATGCCGTCATATTGCCTACTAAAAACAGAGTTGATGCTTAAACTATAGCTAAACTTGTAGACCTGGTAAAACTTTATGCAAATACTTAATTAATCAACGATATGGCCAGTAAAGCGAATCAAATTTTTATATGATGATAGCTCAGTTGGAACATCTGACAGTAGGCATAATAAAGGTCTTAAAGTCAGGGCTATTTTGAGTATATTCCTTAAAACCCCCTCACGCTTAGCAAAACTAGGGCTAAGCTAGAAACTGATATAGCCGATCTGCCTGCGCTGTATCTATTCTTTAGCAGGTGCCTAATGTTAAGGAGTACGAGTGATACAGCTGTCCCACTGTATGCTCGGTCTTAGCTCTCGAGCTTACGAGGTTGCCATCCTGACTGTAGGCTCGAGAGTTTTTTTCTATATCAAGTTCCAGTATTCTGTATTCTTTTGCAATATAATTAACCTCATCTTAGATATACCCACGGCAATCATCTATGGCAATTGTTTGGCAAGAAAC
>PAOL01000059.1 GCA_002708475.1 Oleispira sp.
ATCATAGGTCTTACTGGCTACGTAGATACCATGTGAGCCTGACGCTTCTAAAATAGCTTGCCAGCCTTCTAAACCATAGTTTTCTTCGACCATGTCTCTTAAAATATCAAATACAACACCCTTCATTTCGGTGTTCCTTTGCAAATTTATTTAAATGCGCTAAGCATCTATATTTGCTTTAAGAGTAGACTATTTTTTATGGATTTTAAGACTGAACAGCGATAGAGGAGAGCGAGGTTATTTAAATCGTAAATTCAGAATAAGAACGGTTGAATTTAGCGTAAATAGTTATATGAAGGGGAGGTAATGCGCATAAAAAGGCCCATCGATTATTGATTATCAATAGGCCTATTTGGCAAGCAGAAACAGGTTTAGTCTTAGCTGTTAGTTCTTGCTGCGTTGCTCTTCACGGAAGCGAAGCTTTTCTTGGCGNTGCTTTTCTACTGCTTCTTGNACATCACTNCCAAGGTGAGCTTCACCACGTTTTTTCGCTAGCTGCATTTGTAGTTCACGNTGNTNAAAGCGCTCACGTTGTTCATCGCTGTAGCTATCGATGCAATGNGGGCAACTAACNCCTTGCAGATANTCAGCGCTTANTTTTTCTTCTTCAGTAATTGGGTAGCGACAAGCNTGACACTGATCGTATTGGCCTTTTTCAAGNTCNTGATTNACNGCGACGCGGTTATCAAAGACAAAACATTCACCTTCCCACATGGTTTTTTCTTTAGGGACTTCTTCTAGGTACTTCAGAATGCCGCCTTCTAGATGATATACCTCGTCAAAACCTTGCTCTTTCATGTAAGCCGTTGATTTTTCACAGCGAATACCACCNGTACAGAACATAGCGACTTTCTTTTGTTTNGTCGGGTCCATGTTTTCTTTCACGTANTGTGGAAACTCACGAAAAGTCTCGGTATTAGGGTTTACAGCACCCTCAAAAGTACCGATCTGGTATTCGTAATCGTTACGAGTATCAACCAATACTACATCAGGATCAGAAATTAAGGCATTCCAGTCTTGTGGCTTAACGTAAGTGCCCACTACCTGTTTAGGGTCGATGCCTTCTACGCCCATTGTAACGATTTCTTTTTTCAGTTTTACCTTAGTACGGTAGAACGGCATGGTGTCATCAAACGATTCTTTATAAACAATATTTGCTAAACGTTCATCGGTGGCGAGCCAAGCAAGAAGGGCGTCGATACCTTCACGAGAACCTGCAACTGTGCCATTGATACCTTCTTGGGCTATTAGCAAGGTTCCACGGACTTCATTGGCTTCCATTACATCTAATAATGGCTGACGGATATCATGAAAATTTTCTAGGGTGACGAATTTATACATCGCGCATACGACGATAGGAGCAGTTTGCTCAGACATGGGTCTTTCCTTTTATTGCGATCTGGAACGTAAATCCAGAGCATTGTTGATTGGCTCTTTAATTTAGAGCGCGCGAATTATATACAAGTCTTAGATGTTTTTCCAAAATAGTCATGATAAACAGTGTCTATTACTAATGCATCTCGATGGTGATAAGGGTAAATGTAGGCTTAAATAAATAGAATGCAGCTTGTGTTTTTAATTAGCATTACATTTATTACTGATTTCAGGTGGTTATGAGCAGATTAAGTTATGTGTTGAAGTATTTAACTGTTATCGGCATTTTAGGGTTCTACGGGATTGCTGCTAGTGCCGAATGCCGAGATTTTGATGCAATTGCAGCCGCTAACGCGAAAGCCGCTTCTTATTTTAAAGACGGTGAAGTGTTTCATCCCGCAGTGGTACAGAAAGTTCATAACACCTCAGGCCGAAAAGAAATTGCGAGTTATATAAAAACCGGTGAGAAGCGTTACAGCATTTTTACCTTGGTCGATGCAGAATGTAAGGTGAAATTTCGCAAAAGAACCCGCCAGGGTGATTAATCTTAATGGTCAATGCTCACTTTATTCGGATTAAACTTTGGCGCCAGCGCCCATTGAACAGTCAGTACGCTTCCCAATACCGTAATCAATCCTACTAGCGCGATCCCCGTTATACTTTGTCCTAATATAGCCCAGCCAATAATAACCGCCGTAATAGGGCTTAATAAACCTAATGAAGAGACGGCGACAGGAGAGAGTTTAGCAATGCCGTTAAACCATAAAACATAAGCCAATGTCGTCCCGAACAGAGAAAGGTAGCCATAACCTAATAAATTCTTTGCTGTTAATGTTGGTAAGTCAGGATCTAAAAAAGCAGCGAAGGGCGCAAGTAATATTCCAGCGATTAGTAATTGCCAGCCTGTGAAAGCCAATAAAGGCATATCGGTTCGCCAGCGACGAGCAAGAAATACCCCAAAGGTCATTAGTACTGCGCCGGCGGTTGCCGCAATAATACCAATTAGATCCCAGGTTGATGTTGGAGAAAGCAGTAAAGCCGCCATCCCAAGTACGCCGAAAATACTAGCAACTAAAGCAAGGTGTGCAGGCTTACGATTATCCACATACCAAATCAAGAGCATCATGATTAAGGGCTGAACTGCCCCGACAACGGCGGCTAAGCCTCCGGGTAAACGGTAAGCGGCTGTAAATAGTAAAACGTGGAAAACTGCGAAGTTGAGAATTGCCATAATGCTAATGTGTAACCATTCACTGCGTTTAGGCAAGTGTCGGCTAATAAGCACAAGAATTACGCCGGCAGGTAGTAAGCGTAAAAATGCAGCAATAAAAGGCCTATCTGGTGGCAATAATTCCGTCGTGACAATATAAGTTGATCCCCAGAATATTGGAGCAATGGCGGTAACAATAATTATTAAAGCAACTGATAGCCAATTGGATTTGAGCATGAAAGTTCACTTAATTACGATGACGAACAAGCGTTCATCATCGCATAATTCTTGGCCTTTAGGTTAAGTTTTTAATAGTGCTTTAACACTTTGTTCTAACGACTGTGCTGTAGCGGTTTCTGCTGATTGCAAAGGCGCTGCTGTTAACGTGACTTTTGACCAAAAGCGTCGGGGACGAGTTGTTAATGCGTGCCCATCTTTATGGCTAAAGAAACTGCCCCAAAGTCCATCAAGTGCCATAGGGACAACGGGAACTGGTGACTCTTTTAAAATACGCTCAATACCTGATTTAAACGTATCAATTTCACCGTCGGTTGTTAGCTTTCCTTCAGGGAAAATACAAATTAATTCGCCGCTATCCAAATCTTCTTTAATACGTTTAAAAGCATTTTCATAAACTTCAATGTCAGCTTTAGGTGAACAAATAGGAATTGTCTTAGCGATTTTAAAAAAGGTTTTTAAGCCTTTCATTTCTGAAATACTGCGGTCCATTACAAAACGAATAGGACGATGATACGTACCTGCAATCAGCATCGCGTCAACATAACTTACATGATTACAGACTAAAACGGCTGGGCCTTTTTCAGGAATATTCTCTAATCCTTTATCTTGTACTCGGTAAAGAGTATGACCTAGCATCCAAATGAAAAAGCGTAAAACAAACTCAGGAACTCGTGAATACACATATACTGCAACAACGATATTCATCAGCGCTAATACCAAAAAGTATTCAGGAATTGTCAGTTCAATAACAACCAATGTCAAAATACCAATCGCAGCGCTTGCCACCATAAAAATAGCGTTCAGCATGTTATTTGCGGCAATAATTTGTGCGCGATTTTTTTCGTCACTGCGGTGTTGAATCAGTGCTTGTAGCGGCACAACAAACAGTCCGCCAAAAGCACTAACCATGGCAATATCAAACATCAAACGCCAGTTTTCAGCTTGCTGAATAAATGCCATTGCAGACATATCGTTAATAACTTGAATGCCGGTAACAGAGAAATATAAATCGATTCCAAAAATACTCATACCAATAGAACCAATAGGAACAATCCCCAGTTCAATTTTATGACCTGATAATTTTTCACATAACAAAGAGCCTACCGCAACGCCTAAAGAAAATAGAGTAAGGAGTAAGGTAACGACTTGAGTAGAACCGCCTAAGTAGTCACGAGCAAAATTTGGAAACTGAGTTAAATAGCTAGCACCAATAAACCAAAACCAACTAATCGCCATAATCGATAAATACACCGAACGGTTTTCTCTGGCTTGTTTCAGGGTATTCACCATTTCAGTGAAGGGATTCCAGTTGATCTTTAAATTAGGGTCATTAGCTGCGGCTCTAGGAATAAATTGACTCGATAAAAAACCTAAAACAGAAAAAGCAACAATGCCTCCTGCGATCCAATACTGGCTTTGTTCAAAATCGAAGAAAATACCGGCGGTAATCGTACCAATTAAGATCGCAAGAAAAGTCCCCATTTCAACCAGTGCATTACCACCGACCAACTCTTCATCATTAAGATGTTGTGGTAATAGCGCAAACTTAACGGGGCCGAAAATGGCCGACTGTAATCCCATTAGGAATAACAGCAGCATCATCATGGCAATGTTTCCCATTAAAATAGCGGTGGCGGCTAGTGCCATAATGACGACTTCTAACCCTTTTACCCAACGTATAAGTTTTGATTTTTCTAACTTATCAGCGATCTGACCGGCAATAGGAGAGAAGAGAAAGAAAGGAAGAATAAATAAACCCGCGGCTAAATTGGTTAACAAAGCAGAATCGCTTTGGGCACTAATGCCACCAAAAGTAATTAATAATAACAGCGCATTTTTATATAAATTGTCATTAAAAGCCCCCAATGCTTGGGTTAGAAAATAGGGGAGAAAACGCTTCTGTTTAAGTAATGAAAACTGTCCTTGTTGACTCATGTTAAATATCCTTATTGAGAGGGTGTGTGTGTATTAGAGGAAAGTTTCCACGACGACAGGTAATGTTTAAGCAATGATTGAATCATACTTTCACCATTAATCGATAGCTCACTCGAGTTATCAGTTGCAAATATCTTATTATCAACGTCTAACATGCAGATACCGTGAACAGACGCCCAAATAGTTCGAGAAGCTTGTTGAAGTTCGGCCGAGGTGCTGGTGGGGCGGAGCGTTATTAAGCGCAATTCAATCAACTCGAATAGTTGGTTAATGCGATTTTGCTGCCACTCTGGAACATCGTCATCAAGCCTATGTTCAAAAATTAAACGCCATTGAAAAGGATGTTCTTTCGCAAAGGCTAAATATTCTTGTGCAAACAACAATAACTGTTGTTGTGGTTCTAGTTCCTGAGAGGCAGACAGCCTGTTATTTAAGCGTTCGCTGATGTGATCTAAAGTACTCGCGTTCACGGCCAGTAGAAGGTGAGCATAGCTACCAAATAGATTGATTAACGTTCCTGGTGAGTATTCCACTCTCTTGGCGACCTTGCGTAAACTCAATTCATTCGCAGGAAAGTCCTGCAAGAACTCTAAAACAGAGCGGATTACCCATGCTTTTAATTCATCAGGGGTATGATCTTTGCGCCTTGCCATAATCGGCCTCTATTGTTTTGAACACTGTTCATAATAATAGTTTCATTTTGAACAGTGTTCAAGTAGTATTTGCCAAACTAGATAGATTTACAGAGATGATTTATGAATAAGTTACGAACATTGAAATATTCTTCAGGTTTTACAGTGGCGGCTGTGTGCATGACGACCAGTGAACATGCATTGGGTTTACTGGCCGTTTATTACAGTATGAGACAAGTAAGAAAGCTACGTCGCTTCATGAGCTAGCTTGGCTGCTTATCCCAATCAGCATTCAGAATCTCGACTAGCAACTTATATCGCTCAGGTCCTATAGATTGAGCAATATCATTTTCAACGCGATCCATATGCTCTTTTGTTTTGGCNCGCATTTGCTGGCCATACTCTGTGAAGTTGATAATCTTCTCGTTGCCCCGATCGCTATTTACGAGCTTAATCCAATTGAGTTCGATTAAACGAACTACCGTTTTATGAGCGGCTTGGCGAGAGATATTTAGGCTTCTGGCTAAGGCAGAGATACTGCTACTTTGACCATTTAATACGGCGAGAGCACGAGCTTGCGCTGTGCTTAAACTGACATCCCCCTGTGCTTCTAAAGAGATGAGCAACTCTTTTTCATACCATTCGTAACGTTTAAACAGTAGGGCTTTTAAATTTTGAGATAAGTCTGGGATATTCATGTTGCCAATTTTAGGTGACGGGCTATTTTCAAGCAACCGCTATCTTTTTTCTTAAAAATTATTATCAATCACTAATTGATAGATGGAAGAGATACTATGTTAAAATTCCTTTATCTAAATATACTCACTATCACCTTAAAATTACTGGATACATCATGATTCCTTGGACTCACTTAGGCCTAGCCAAAATTCCCAATAACGGCGGTGAATTAGAATTAACCCAGCGTGATAAAGAGTTTTCGATTCATTTAAAAGGTGTTCGTGGTGAGTTAATGAATAGTCGCATGCACAGCTCTGAGCTGGCTTTGGCTGACTTAGGCTGTGCTCATGTAAAAAATACTGACAATGCAAAGGTCTTAGTTGGCGGAATGGGCATGGGGTTCACTCTGGCTGCGGCACTGGAAGCCACTACTGAAAGCTCTACCGTGGTTGTTGCTGAGTTGGTACCTGATGTTATTGAATGGAATAAAGGCGCGTTAGGAGAGTGCGCAGGGAGGCCTCTTGATAATGATCGTGTGGTTGTTGAATTGGGTGATGTAGCAGAATTATTTAAATCTAAGCCAGGAAAAGAACAGCATCCTGAATATGATTCAATCTTATTAGATGTGGATAACGGCCCTGAAGGTTTCACTCATGGTGAAAATAATAATTTATACTCGCTAGAAAGTTTGGCGGCAATTCGTAAAACTCTCAAGCCGAAAGGCATGCTTGCGGTATGGTCTGCATATCATGACCCTAAGTTCACTACCCAACTCAAAAAAGCCAAATTCAAAGTAGATACTAAAACAGTTAGAGCACATAAGGGCAAGGGCAGTAAGCATACGATCTATCTAGCGCAAAAGCTGTAAGTCAAAAGAGAAAAACCATTAATCCTTAGAGCCTGACTTAAGCTTTTTAACTAAGTCAGGTAATAATAAGGAGTTTTTTTCAAACTCTTTTATTAAATCATAGCAAACCGTCATGTTATTTTTAGTTCCATCCCACCAAGCATCTGGTGCTCTGCAGAAGGGTTCCATATAAACAGTAATATCGGTTTTTAGATTTAGTAAGTTATTAATCCGTTTAAGAACGTCAGCCAAATGGTTAAATGATTTTAATTGGGCATAAATCTGTTTTTGTTCTTGAGTGCTAGGCTCAATCCAAACTACCTTAATACGACCAGGTAATTGATCTTTATTGTCTCTCACTTTTACCAGATCCCAAGATTCATTGAATTCAAAATCACTGACCTTTTTAACTAACCAAGCCAGAGCTTCGCGAGTTTTTTCAAATTCAATATCGCAATCCCACGCTCTTTCAACGGGCAATATCTTCTCTCTTCTTAACGATTCTAATTGATCAGGATTAGACCCATAAACGAGACAAGTCACTTCGTAAAATCGTTGAATAGCTAAAGGGTGCGTATCCCAATAAACAGGTTTACTGTGTCTTTTTTCTTCTTGCCACTCCAGCATCCATTCACCAGATATTGCCAGAAGCTTATTCAATACATCTGGGTTGATATCTTTCTTATTCGTATTGTCAGCCATAATGAGCAGCATTAATGCGATTTGGTCAGCAGCCTGTTCTTGTCCACCTAATACAGGGATATCATTTAACTCAATAACGGCATGGGCTAGTTCATGCAATAGAGTAAATTCTAGATTGCTCTGTACGTAGAACTCTTTTTGAAAGGCCCTTGCAGGGTTAAAAGGGACATTATCTTGCGAAGCACTCGCACTGCTGATAACTGAGCTTAAGCTAACCAATAGAAAGGTTAATGTTAATGTTAAGCGAGTAGTGTTAAACGATAGGAAGTGCATAAAAATCGACCTTTATTACAAGCTTTAATTATAGCCAGTAATAAACGATGTAATAGTCTTTTAATCAAAGAAACGGAACGATGTGGATGCGTGTTATTTAAAGTTCAAAAATAATATTAAAAGACAAAGCATAAGCATCGTATTTAAAGTGCGATAAGTTCTCGTAAGACAGTAATAACTCGATATTGTCGTCTGTTATCCATTCAAGTCCCGCACCATACATAATGCCACTGGATGTTAATGTTTTTGATTCTTCATCCGTTATAGATTCTGACAGTGTTTGTTCGTAGTCATAAGATACTGCAGAGGTATTGCCACCTAATATGAAGAAAGGTCGAATTGGTGAATTAGTAAGTAAACTAAATTTTGCAGCAACGCTAAGGCTGTAATCTAATTCAGCTGTATAAGTTTCTTTAATTTTGATTGGGTTGATGGGGGCATCAATTGAAAAATCATNCCCAGAGCTTGCATCTTCAAGGCCTTTTGCGACCTCAAATCGAATACTCACATACTCGTTAATATCATCTGTTGCGATTAGTGCGAGTGCAGGAAACTTATTAGTATCATCGTTCTTACTTGCTGAAACCCGTGAAGGTAGGTTCATAGCATACAGTTTGTATCCAATCCCTAGATCTAGAGAATTAGGAGCTTTGCGAGTGTCGGAATTTGCAAGTGCTGAGCTAGCTACAATTAGAAATGATGTAGTACAGCAAGAAAGTAATAATTTCAAAATAACATCCGTTGTCTTTTGGTGGAGAAGTTAAATAGATTTTGGATTAAAGAACCAATAATACTGACTGTTTTAATATTTGTAAATAATAATTATTATCATTCTTATTTNCTNGTGCGATTAAAATAGGGGGGTATATAGTCAACCTCGTTTATTTGATAAAATGTTGATAACCAAAGGGTTTTTACTATATTTAATAAACAAACGTTGTTTTCTAGAAAGCATACTCAACCAAATTGGATATTGAATGGCCATCGAATACACAGAGGTTATGATACCTGTTAGCGAATTGCAGTTAGGTATGCATGTTGTTCNATTGGACCGCCCTTGGACAGAGACAAATTTCTTGATGCAAGGATTTATCATTGAGAATCATGACGAAATTGATTCGTTAATTTCACAATGCGAATTTGTTTATATTCAAGGTAAGTCGTTCTCTCAAGGCGAACATACTCAACATTCAATTCCTCGGCCTCGTAAACAGAAAAAAGGATTTTTTTCACGTAAAGAACCTGCTCCTAATACGATTAATAGAAAACATCAGGTAATAATGAGTAGGCCACCGCAAGGTAAAAAGCGCATATCCTATATCAATAAAATACCGACTGAAAAAGCACTTCCACAAGCGAAAGCAGATTATAGCTCCGCCAAAATGACCGTTAACAGCATTATGGATGGTATTCGCATTGGTCGTATGATCGATATGAATGAAGCGCGTGTAACGGTTAATCATATTGTTGATGGTATTTTGCAAAATAAAGATGCGCTGGCTTGGCTGACCAAGATCAAAGATAAAGATGAATATACCGCAGAGCATTCTTTGAATGTCAGTATTCTTTCAGCAACCTTCGCCAGACATTTGGGTCATGACGAGAACGATATTAAAAAAATTGCGTTAGGTGGCTTACTGCACGATGTAGGAAAAGCGAAAATTCCGGTAGAGATCCTCAACAAAGAAGGGCGCTTTACTGATGAAGAATTTGACATTATGAAGCAGCACACCGTTTTCGGGCGGAACCTTCTAATGACTATGCCGAAAAGAGAGCATTATGTTATTGATATAGCTCACAGTCATCATGAGCGCATGGATGGGAAGGGATACCCTAGAAAACTAGATGCAAGCAAGATCCCCTATTTCGCAAAAATCGTTTCCATAGTCGATGCATATGATGCGATTACCAGTAGCCGCTGTTATGACAAAGGGCGAGCCTCAATGGAAGCGCTCGATATTATCTACAAATGCAAAGACACTCAATTTGACGCAGNGCTCGCATTGGAATTTATTAAATGCATAGGTATCTATCCACCAGGAGCCATTGTTGAATTAACAAATGGTGAGGTCGGTATCGTTATTGAAACCCACGAAAATAATAAATTAAAACCAAGAATATTATTGGTTCTCGATCAAAATAAAAAATCATGCCCACAAAAAATCATTAACCTGAACTTAAATGTAAAAGATGATACTGGTGAATACTTAAGGATTTCCAAAGAGCTAATAAATGGCTCTTATGATGTATGGCTAGAAGAATTTATAAAGCGTGGCCTACAGATCTCTTAATAATAAAAATAAAAAGAGAACGGTGGTCGATATCGAATATTCTAACTACTGATTAATAACTCTCCACTCGTTACCATAATATTTATCCATGATTTTAGCGAATGAACCATTCTTTTTAAGTTTTTCAATAGCTAATTTAAGTTGTGGGATTTTATCGAGGTGTTGTGATTTTTTAGAAAGTTGCAACCATTGCTCTTTTTCTCCTAATACGAGCTTATGCGTTAAATCAACACTATTAAGTGCATGAAGTNTTTTAAGTTGATAGCTAAGCACCAAAGCACTGCCTGCGATTGCATCTATACGCCCGTGATCAATCATTCTGGTGGCTTGGTCGTAAGTATTGAGTTCTATAATATTGAGACTGCTATCTTGGTCGAATTGCTCACTTAAATTAGTGCCTCTTGTTTTACCAATTCTTATGTTCTTCAAGTCTTCGTAGCTGTTTATTTCTACTCCCTTCACAGGTATAACAACGATTTTTACCCTACGGATTTTGGCTACGTAATCTACAAATTCTGAGCTGGATTTAGATTTGAAGATGATACCGCCATCGTGCCTTCCTTTCTCGATGCTTTGCCAGATTCTAGGGTAGGGTAATATCATTTTATCGAGGCAGAGGTTACTGGCTTTTTCTATTGCCGCAAGATACTCCCAATGAACGCCAGCAGGCTGCCCACCGGNATTGTTAAAGCCTATAGGTGCATTCTCTATAACATGTAAATTAAGGCAGTCTGGGGCAGTTTTAGCCCATAGAGTGCTTGCCGTGAGTAGGAATAATGTAAAAACCAGTCGTTTTATCATAATTGTATTAAGTTTTATTCACTTAATCTTTATCCAGTCTGTTGTAATTAAGTAAGTATTAGTTGCCTAATTAGTTATCTATCATTATAGAAGCTGAGGGCGATATTGCATGAAATAACCGTAATTCTAGTAAGGCATAGTGACTTTCATTAGCATTGGCCTAAATGAAAGACCCTATGGCTATAAGGCATTGTGGGTCTATNGACTTGGGAGTGGCGATTGATGGGGTGTTGAGCGCAGGTAGGCAATCAATTAATTAAGTTCAAAGGGAACTAGTCCTTTATTCCGGTACACTGGTGGGGATACAGCAGGTATTCTTCAGCCAAAGAAATAAGGCTGTTTTCTGTTAATTATAGGATTAATGATTTTTAAGGTATACCAAAGTTAAAAAGCCTAAGCCTTCACTCATAAATTCAACAAAAGGAATTAGTTGGAAATGTTATCTAATGAAGAAAAGAAAATATTCAAGCATAAAATTTAATCAAATCAACATGAAGTATTTGTAGTGTCGATTGCAGAGGTGGACGCCATTGTTAGATCCTCCCAAAAGATCTGGGGTGAAAAATTGAAATTAGCTTGGAGTAAAGTAAAAGGGAAAACAGAATTTGGGGCTAGTTATTATGCGTCAGCTGATGATCTAAGAACGATAAGCAAGCTAGTTGGAGATATTGGCGGGTTTACCATAAAAGCATATGTTAAAAACTACGGTGGAGAGCCTTATATTATTATCAAGGGTTTTCCAGGATTAAGGAAGATTTTTACAGGTACCAAGTATGGAATCAAAAATCCTAAAGTAGTAACTATGGGCCTTGGCAGAGCAGGGGCTGTTGGCGCTGTATTTTCCATTGCTATTGGTCCAATAGCCGCTGTTGTATTTTTTTAGAATCCTTACATAAGCAGCACTAACTGCTTTAGATACACATTATGGGATTACAGATAGAATAATTATCGCCCTAGACGAAGTAGATGAAGGTATAGAATTGTATATCGAAAGGGCTAAGTTAAATGCACAATCACAAATAAATGGTGCAGTTGAAGGCGTTATTGATTATGCGATAGACTCAGTAAAAGTTATTTCCATTAATGTTGCTAAACACACAATAGATAAGTTTTTATCTCAAGGGATGTTGATTAGATGAGTGAGCAGGTAATCCAACCATTTTATACTAGGATCCTCAGTACTCTATTATTTGTATTATTACCAGTCGCGTGTTTNGTTTAGTTTGGTAGCAGTCTAAATAATTTAGTCCCTGACCTGATAAATATGCGCAATCTTATTACCTTTGATAAAGGTGCAATGTATGTATTGGGAGCAGGAGTTGGAGCACTCTCGCTTGCTATAGCGGTCGTTTACACTGCTATTTATCAAAGGAGGGTCTCATTTAGCATTGAGAAGGTCTTGATAAAAATTGCGTTGATTGCAATAGTGGTGATGTTTGTCTTACCACAAATTGCTCATCTATCAGTTAATCGGATAATAGACGATAACAGACGATAACAGCTATCAAGAGTGCGAGCCGATGTCTTATCGATGGATGCTGTATAAAAATACGTTTTTACTCAAGATAAAGAAACCTGCATAAACCTAGTTACTGAAAAGTCTTTAAATAATCGCTAGTGTATTAGGAGCTGTAAAAACCTTATTTACAGCTAATTACTTCTGCATTAATAGCTATAAATTACATACCATCTTTCTCTGCTATATCTTTAGTCTCACTTCTATCCTATGTGATAGAGCACTCGGTTGAAACCGATAACGTTATATTTGTTCAGTCCTTTCTAGCTCATCACTTTCAAAAAAACTAATCTCACCATGAATTAGAAACTCTAGATTTCAACTGAAATTCTAAATTGTTGATTTCATTTGTAAAAGAAGCAAGCCTTGAAAATTAATTCTTTCATTTAAATTATTATCATTCTTAGCTGTATGCAAGAGGCAATAAGTAACAAAAAGGTGAGTATTAAAATCCTAATTCAAAATTACTCATACACACTGCTCTTTGATCTTCATTCAGATGCTGGGTTAATGCTTGAACATTATGGGTAACGAAATATCGTTTTTTCTCTTTGTTTTTACCTTCGTGCCCGAAGTAAGCATTGAGTCTGTTGCAGTTTGAATCTATCAGGAAAGGTAGCTCTTTCATGGTTGCAGAGAAACTATCCATGTTATTCAAGAAAATCGGCATTAAGTCTTCAGCTAGATACTCCTGAAATGCACCTGAGTTTTTTATCTGTGCATAAAATGAAAAGTACATGATGACTTTAAGTCTCTTCTCGCTAGTTTGTCCATTAGGCTGATCAGGCTCTATATTTCTAGAATAGATCCGCTCAAGTTCCTTGAATAACTTTAAGGAATCCGGCTTATTCTCATCATTGGTGTCTAAATAGGTGTATTTATTTTCATTAACGCTCAATAAGCTAGACAGAAGAGTGTGATAATCATACGCCTCATCATAGGCTTGATTACTTGCATTAATGTTAGAGCAAGCCATTAATAAAAAGATGCTAAGTAGAATTAAATGTTTCATAGATTAATCCTTAATGGTTATCGTCACATTATGGCCATTNTTGGGAGTGATCGCATTGTAAATTTCAATCATTATATTTTCATCAATTACGACGCAGCCATCAGACCATTTAGGGTAAGGTGGTTTTCCCATGTGAACAAATATTTCTGTAAACCCTACTACTTCAGGTATAAAAATGGCTTCTCTGGGATTACCTCTAGAGTTCTTTTTTCTAGACATCGTCGTGGCTGAGCACTTTAGATATGAACCGGCTGGAATTTTCTTCATTAAATTCCAATAGCATTTTGTAGTTATTTCCTTGTTAGGCGAAGTAAACTTTAAAATACCATCGGTTTCCTCTCTTTTTATCGTGATTTCATACATATCAATATCCTTATCTGTGCTTTATTGCCTCTGCCATCAAGACTCGCAGCCTTTCAATGGCTGCCGCATGNTAAACATATTGAGAAAGTGCTACAAATGAAAGTACTGCAAAATCTACTTATCTAGTACTAATGTAGTGTCTAGTTGAGTCGATTGGAATAGAATAGAATAGAATAGAATAGAGGCAGCGATTGATTAACCTAACGGAAAGCCCTTGTGACTAATAAGGCATTAACATTGATATAATACATTGTTACTATNTGTGGATTACTACTGCTGTCTGTCGNCTTGNATAAATAAGGGNAGANAAGNATGAAANGGATTTTNCGTGAAGTANCTACTATTAAGCCTATCTCTATGGTTGTGTTCTTACAGCGCTAGCGCACTAGAACAGGATGAATTCAATTTCCTAATCGACAATATCAAACAAAAGAACTTCGATGAAGTTTCTATTCTTGAATCGCTTCGTATTGCTCAAAATATCAGTGAGCATTCCGTTATGGGCGACCAGCTAATCAGCATGCTTAAAACCTCTAAAGAAATCGATAATAAATGGCATTGGGGAAAAGTCGGTTCTATGGAGGCTGATCCTGAAGAATTCATGATTCAGGGCTTGTTGCCGCGTACTGCTATGTTGTTTCGACTGGAGTCGGAAGAGGGTGATCTGTAGTGGTCAACTAAATCTGGTCACAAGTTAAGAGGCAAGCTTATATCTTGCCTCAGCTTCAGCGGGTGCTAACCCGCCATTAAAAGTATGTGGTCTATAACGACTGTAATAATCCGTTATGTATCGCGACACTTCCGATCTCGCTTCAGCAAATGATTGATAGCCTGTTGACGGCATCCACTCTGTTTTAAAGCTTCGAAAAAATCTTTCCATAGGCGCATTGTCCCAGCAGTTTCCGCGACGACTCATGCTTTGTTTAATTTGTAAGCGCCACAATGTTTGCCTGAACTTTAAGCTGGTGTAATGACAACCCTGATCTGAGTGAAACATTAAATTTTTTGG
>PAOL01000060.1 GCA_002708475.1 Oleispira sp.
TCGGAATCGCTTTCTTCGGAATCAGTCTGGTTATCTGAGTTGCTATCATCTGAATCATTATTATCAGATTTTTTATCTTTGGACTTTTCATCTTTAGATTTGTCATCCTTAGAGTCTTTGTCTTTCTGGTCTTCATTGTCGTCTTTATTTTGTTGTTGCTCTTCTTGTTCCTGTTGCTCTAAAAGTTGTTCAACGAGGTTTTTATTAAATTGAGCATCGTCAAATTCAGCATTTAATTCCAGTGCTTGCTCGTAAGCTTTAAGCGATTCTTCTAACTTGCCACTTTTTGCTAAAGCATTGGCGCGATTAAAAATATTATCTGCTTGCTCTTTAGGTGAGAGGTCTTGGTTGATAGAAAATGTTTCAGCGGCTTTTTCATAGTCTTCTGCACGATAATAGCTACTGGCTTTCCAATTAGGGTCTTCAAAAAGCTCAGCGGCCTTAGCTGGGTCTTGTTTAAATACTTCTTGTCCTTGTTGGTCTTTGGTTTTCCAAGCATCGTCCCAAAGATCGGCATAACTGTTTTCTGGCTGGAGTGAAATTATAAAAACGAGAGAAAGCAACCAGCCTCTGCGGAAAGACAAAGCTGCAATGATTACAATAATAAAGATTAACCAATAGCCTTGGTCTGCCCAAAGATCGAACTGGCGTTCTAAAGCTTTATTATTTATATCATTATTATTCGAATGGCTCGAGTCGCTGGTATCTAGGTTGTTAAAAGCACTGTCGATGCCTAATAAGTAATGCCAGTCACGATCGTCAAAACTCATTTGGTGCCAGCGTATACCCAGTTCACTGGCAAGGGATTTAATGAGGTTAAGATCGAGTTTTGGTAACACAATATTGCCGTCGTTATCGCGCTTAAAGCCTTGGCCTTGCATTGCAATAGGAGCGCCTTCTTCTGTTCCTAAAGTGAGTACAGAGAGTTGTTGTTGCTGATTGCCCAAAGCGCTTTGAATTCGACCAATATCTTTTTTCTGGATGCCATCGGTTACTAATAAATAGTTGGCTTTTGATAAGCCTGCATCTTTAATTAATTTTTTGGCTAATATGAGTGCTTTATCTGGTCGACTTCCCATTGCTGGCATAATGAAAGGAGAGAGCGAGGGGATTAAATTTATTGCTGTTTCTGTATCGTCAGTCAGTGGTGTAACGGTATAGGCATCCCCCGCATAAACCACGAGCGCTGTTAAACCTTCGGTTCTTTGTTTTAAGATATCTATAACTTTTTGCTGTGCCCGCGTTGCACGATCTGGACTGACATCTTGCGCCGCCATCGATAGCGACATGTCGAGTACAACAACTAAGGCATCGTCTTTCTTTTGAACTGGCTGTGGAAGTTGCTGCCAAGTAGGTCCTGCTAGAGCAATTGAGGCAATGACCCACGCGAATAAAATAAACCATAAAGGCCAGCGAGATTGTTCACTTGGCATTTGATCTAATACATAAGGCATTAATGTTTTGTCGATAATTCCATTCCAGCGTGCTGATGCCAGACGACGTTTTAATAAGAATGAAAAGATAATTATGGCTGGAATTAGTGCGATTAACCAAGCTGGGCGTAGCAAATGAAATTGAGAGAAGAATAATTCCATGGTTATAATTTTCTCATTTTAGTATTAACAAAATAGGTTAGATTACGGAACAATCCAATAGACTGTAATGCCATGATAAAGCTTATTAGTAAAGCGGCTGCTAGTGGCCAAAAATAAACATTGATTTGAGGGCGAAAGATTTCAGGATCTTTTTCGGTCGGTTCTAGTTGATCAATCATGTCATAAATTTGTTCTAAATCTTTACTGTCTTTGGCACGGAAGTAATGTCCACCGGTTAACTCAGCTATTTGTTGCAAGCTCTTTTCATCTAAATCGCGGGATGGGTTAACTTGGCGAGTACCAAAAAAACTCGATACTTCCATGGAATCTGCACCAAGGCCAATGGTGTAAATTTTCACGTTACTTTGTTGAGCTAACTCAGCGGCTTTTAATGGATCTACTTCACCAGAAGTATTGGCCCCGTCGGTTAATAAAATAACAACACGACTTTGTTCTGGGTGCGATTGAAGTCGCTTAATGGTAAGGCCAATCGCATCACCGATTGCTGTCGACTTTCCTGCAAGGCCAATTTGCGCTTCGTTCATTAGTGTTCGCACAGTTTGCCAGTCAAAGGTCAAGGGTGCTTGTAAATACGCTTGAGTACCAAATAAAACCAAGCCGATTCGATCACCTTGGCGCTGGCTAATAAAATCGTTGAGTACGCTTTTTACTGTAAATAAGCGGTTAACAGGTTTTCCTTTCCATTGCATATCTTCAATATCCATACTGCCAGATAAATCAATGGCAAGCATGAGATCACGACCTGACGTTGGCAGCTCAACGGTTTCTCCTAGTATGTGAGGGCGAGCCAATGCCGTTAGCAAGGCAAACCATAATAGAGCAGGTAGTATGAAAGACGGCCAAGCATTATCAGATTGTATCTGGGCACTACTGGTTGATGTTTTCCATAGTGATAAGCTCGGTACTTTTAATGCAGCTTCCTGACGTTTTACTTTGGGTAATACCCAAAATATAAGTAAAGGAAGTGGTAAAAGATAAAAAGCCCAAGGCCAATGCCAATCAATCATTTGAACTTTCCTTATTGTTTTTAATCCAGCTCACACAGGCGCTAAACAGTGTTTGAGTATCGTATTCGCATTGCGGCTGATATAAACCTTGGCTGATTGCTTTTCCTACGTCAGCTTCGAAGTAGGTTTTTTTACTTTGACGATTTAAAAAGCTCGTCCAAGCATCCCCAGATAAGCTAGCAGCCTCAGGGTATTTATCTAAGCAATAACGTTTAAGCACTTCGTTGCTTTGTTGTAAAAAAACTTGGGTGTCCTTGTGCTTTTTCAATTGCTCATATTGCTGTGACAGCAATAACAATGCGGCTTTTTTAGTTTTATTTTTTTCATGCCTTTTTAATCCGTAAATAATTCCTGCAATTGTTAACAGTATAAAAACGGTGAGTAGTAGCCACCAACCAAAGGCGATAGGTAAATCGGTGACTGGGCTGGGTAAATGAATATCTTTAAGTTGTGATAAATCTGGCGCTGGGGTTTGCATTATTAACGGACCTTATCCTATCGCAGCTTATGTTAAGACAGCTTGTTCATCGCTGCTTGGCTTAAACCTAAGCCAGAACGTAAATCAGAAATGATGTCGCCTTTGGCTTGTAAGCTGATTAATGGAATGCCTAATTTTAAGGTTCTGTGTTTTAAATCTTGTAGGCGCTCACGAAATGCTTGTTGATGAGCAATGCCTTGTGATTTTGAGTAACATTCTAGCTGCATTCTTTGTTGGCCATCGGTTAGCGGGTAGCTTCCCAGGGGTAATATGTTTTCTTCGAATGCATCAAAGATATTGATCGCGACAACATCATTACTCTTGCTGATCTTATGCAGTTGGCGTTCACAGTCCTGATCGAAACCTTGCCAGTCTGAAATAAAATAAACCGTGCTGCCGGGACGAGTTATTTGACGGACATGACGACACATCTCAGCTAAACGATTATTAGGTGAGGTTGCATCTAGCGGTTTTTGCTCCTGATTGAATTCAGCCAGCTCATGTAAAACGTGCATCACTTGTTTACGGCCAGGCTTAGGGCGAATATCAATTTCACGCGTGTTATCAAATAATAGGGCGCCAATGCGGTCTCCATTATTTAATGCTGACCAAGAAAATAAACTGGCAATGTCTGCGGCTAGTACAGATTTAAAAGCGTATTGAGTGCCAAAAAACATGTTGGAGCGCAAGTCGCAGGCGATCATGATGGGGCGCTCACGCTCTTCGCGGAACACCTTGATGTGTGGCTTTTGATTTCGAGCCGTCACGCGCCAGTCCATTGCCCGAATATCATCACCAGGTTGATAGCTGCGAACTTCAGAGAAATCGACGCCGCGCCCACGTAAGTTAGAGGTATGAATACCCGCTAATTCGTTTAGCACTTTCTTTTGCTTATGAATGGGCAAAAGATTGGCAAGGTGGCGCATGGCCACTAAGTTATCTGTTGTAATATTAGCCCCAGTAGATAACCCTTGTGGCTGATCTTTTTTGTGTGCCATCATCCTAATCCTTTTGAAAGTCTTTCAGCGTCAAATGGTGAACGCTTAGGATAGAGGAACACGAAGGATTAACTCATTAATGACCTTATCGGTCGTCATGCCGCTGGCTTCTGCTTCAAAGCTTAATAAAATACGGTGACGTAAAACATCATGCGCAATGGCTTGAACGTCATCAGGGCTAACAAAGTCACGACCGTTTAACCAAGCATGTGCACGTGCGCAGCGTTCTAAAGCAATTGTGCCACGTGGGCTAGCACCATAATCAATCCAGTTGGCAATATCTTCACCATATTGCTGTGGTTCGCGGGTTGCCATAATTAGTTGAACGATGTACTTCTCAACAGATTCACTGAGGTGCAAGTTGAGTGTTTCCTGGCGAGCAGCAAAAATATCTGCTTGAGTCATCTTTTCTGCGATTACAGGTGCTTGATCCATAGCTTCACCACGCACTAAGCGTAGGATTTTCTGTTCGGCTTCTGCATTCGGGTAACCAATAACAACATGCATTAAAAAACGGTCAAGTTGTGCTTCTGGTAACGGGTAGGTGCCTTCTTGTTCAATAGGGTTTTGAGTCGCCATAACCAAGAATAATTTTTCTAGTGGCATTGTATTGCCACCCACAGAAACCTGACGTTCAGCCATGGCTTCTAGTAATGCGCTTTGTACTTTTGCAGGAGCACGGTTGATTTCATCGGCCAAAATCAAATTATGGAAAATAGGGCCTTGTTGAAATTTAAAGCTTCCTTCTTCTGGGCGATAAATCTCTGTGCCGGTAATATCACCAGGTAATAAGTCAGGGGTAAATTGTATGCGTTTGAAATCCCCCTCAATGTGATCGGCTAAAGCATTAATCGCTTTGGTCTTTGCAAGACCCGGAGCACCTTCAACTAAAAGATGGCCATCTGCTAGTAGTGCGATCAATAATCGGTCAATTAGATGGTGCTGACCAATAATATTGGCGCTCAATGCTTGTGTTAGCTGTTTGAATCCCTGCTGCATCTTGCTACTCACTTTCTATTCGGTGTAATTATTTGATTTCATACAGATTTTATTGAATGACGCGCTTACGTCAATGGTTAAGATTGGGAAAATCAAGAAAAGTTCTTAACTCCACACTACTTTACATAACCTTGTTGTGAAGAATGTAAATAGTCGTCATAAGCCAAGTCGTTTATTTATGTCTTAGATCAGCAGTTATTAGAGAAAATTGGTCTAACATATAATGTAAGGAATACTCTAAATGAATTAGTAGGAATCGCTTAAGATGAGCAATAGCAAGCCAAAAACTAAGCCAGATTTAACCGCACTATACCGTTTAATTGATGAACGAAATGAAAAAGCCCAGGCAGAGCGCATAAAACTCTTTGCTCAATTGTATTATGCAGATGCTCCGGTTGCCGATTTAAATGCTCGTAATCCCGAAGATTTATATGGAGCAACGGTTTCTTGCTGGTTATTTATTCAAAAGAACAATATTGAACAACCGAAAGTACGAGTATTTAATCCAGACTTTGAAACTCATGGTTGGCAGTCTACGCACACTGTTATTGAAGTGCTTGCAAAAGAAAAGCCCTTCTTGATTGATTCTGTTCGTCTTGAGATTAATCGTCGCCAAATATCGATTCATTCTATTAATGCCTGTGTTGCTCATATAGAGCGTGATAGCCATCATAAAAAGAAGGCGAGTTCTCCTATATTTGAAGCTTCCGAAAATAGTCAGTCCGAAGCGATTATTTATATTGAGGTCGATCGGCATACTGATACCAAGATACTTGACGATTTATCCAATACTCTGGTCAGTATTCTTAATGAAGTCTCATACTGCGTTAAAGACTTCTCTAGATTGACTGAAAGAGTGGATAACGTGTCTAAAGAGTTATCGCATTTGCCGTGCGATAAGCCTAAAAAAGAAATAAAAGAAGCACAGGACTTCCTATCTTGGTTGAATAACAAGCACTTTACATTCTTAGGGTGTGATGAGTTCACCATAGAAAAAGAAGGTGGAAAAACATTTATTGTTCGTGATGAAAGCTTTGATTTGGGCATTTTCCGTTTTAATAATGCATCAAAGAACCGAAGCTTACTTGAAGAGTTGCCTGCAGAAATTCAAGACTTCATATTGAACTCAGAAATCGTAAATTTCTTTAAGTCGGGTAACCGCAGCCGTATTCATAGACCTGCGTATCCAGACTATATCGTTATCAAACGATTTAATGAAAAGGGTGAAGTGATTGGTGGCGTTCGCTTTATGGGCTTATATACGTCGATTGTTTATATCGAGAGTCCTATTAATATTCCGCTGGTACGTCATAAAATACAGCAAGTTCTCAAGTTTGCAGGATTCCGGAAAGATAGTCATAGCGAAAAAGAACTGAATAGAATTCTTGAGGCCTATCCTCGGGATGAGTTAATTCAGTCAAGTTCTGAGCAATTATATAAAACGGTCTTGGGTATCTTAGATATACAAGAGCGTCGTCAGACGCGTGCTTTCCTACGTAAAGGAACCTACGGTAAGTTCTTATACTGCATGGTTTATACTCCTAGGGATATTTACAATACAGAATTGCGTATCAAAATTCAGCGAGTCCTCGAAGAAGCATGTGATCCTGAATTTGTTGAGTTTAATACGCATTTTTCTGAGTCGATTCTGGCTCGTACCTATTTTGTTTTGCGCCTGAAAAACGATGCAGTGCTAGACATTGATAGCGATGAAATTGAGCGTAAAATTCAGATGGTTGCTCGTAGCTGGGGTGATGATCTTCATACTGCGCTGCTGGAGCAAGTCGGCGAAGAAAAAGGTAATCGCTATCATCAAGTGTATCGTGATGCATTTCCTGCAGGTTACCGAGAAGATTTCGGCTCTAGAACTGCAGTAGCAGATATTCAACATATTGAAGATCTGCGTGCACATCCAGAAAAAGGCATTGCGATGAGTTTTTATCGCGAGTTAGAAGAAGGTGCCAATCAGCTGCGTTTCAAACTCTTTAATATTGATAATGTTTTGCCTCTGTCGGATGTTTTACCAATTTTAGAAAATTTAGGTTTGCGCGTGATTGGTGAGCATCCTTATGGTTTGCAGTATGCGGATGGCAGTAAGGTATGGATTCATAATTTCTTGTTGGAATATACCTTAGCCGAACGCATTGATATGAAAACGGTGAAAGGGCTTTTCCAAGACACGTTTAAGAACATATGGCACGGACATGCTGAGAGTGATGGGTTTAATAAATTAGTATTGGGCTCGGAAATTGGTTGGCGTGAAATTGCTATGTTGCGTGGCTACGCCCGGTATATGAAGCAAACACGCTTTGGTATTAGTGAAGTATCGATTGCTGCTACGTTAAGTCGCTATATAAATATTAGCCAGTTGCTCATGAAGGCTTTTGAGGTTCGTTTTGGCTTGCATAATGACTGGGATCTCGCTCAAAGAAATCTAGTGTTTTCTGAGATAGAAAAAGAGATTATGGAAGCTCTTGATGATGTTGAGCAGCTAAATGAAGACCGCATTGTACGCCGCTATTTAGAGCTTATTAAAGCGACGTTACGCACCAATTTTTATCAGACAGATGAAGAGGGGAATGCGAAAGATTACATTTCTTTTAAGCTCGACCCTCATCAAATTACCGATATGCCTTTGCCTAGGCCTATGTTTGAGATTTTCGTATATTCACCCAAAGTAGAGGGCGTTCATTTACGAGGAGGCAAGGTTGCTCGAGGCGGGTTACGTTGGTCTGATCGAGGTGAAGATTTCCGTACAGAAGTTTTAGGCTTGGTGAAAGCTCAGCAAGTTAAAAACGCGGTTATTGTTCCGGTAGGTGCAAAAGGAGGTTTTGTTGCTAAAAACTTAACGCCTGATATGTCTCGAGATGAATGGTTAGCCGAAGGCATTGAGTGTTATAAAACGTTTATTAGTTCGTTATTGGATGTGACGGATAATCTGGTGGATGGTGAAGTTGTTCCGCCGTTAGAAGTTGTACGCCATGATGAGGATGATGTATATCTTGTTGTTGCGGCCGATAAAGGTACCGCAACTTTCTCTGATATTTCTAATGGTATAGCAGTTGAGCGTGGTTTTTGGCTGGGTGATGCATTTGCTTCAGGTGGCTCTATTGGTTATGACCACAAGAAAATGGGGATTACGGCGAGAGGTGCCTGGGTATCTGTGCAGCGTCATTTCCGTGAACATGGTGTGAATATTCAAGAAGAAGACTTCACGGTTGTTGGTGTGGGTGATATGGCGGGCGATGTGTTTGGCAATGGTATGTTGTTGTCGGAGCATATTCGTTTAACGGCCGCGTTTAACCATATGCATATATTTATAGATCCAAATCCTGATTCTGCATCGAGTTTTGTTGAGCGTAAACGTTTGTTTGAACTGCCTCGCTCGACTTGGGATGATTACGATAAGTCGCTTATTTCAAAAGGTGGAGCGGTATTCTCTCGTAGTGCCAAATCGATCAAAATCAGCCCAGAAATGAAAAAGCGATTTGATATTAAACAGGATTCAATGGCTCCTAATGAATTAATTAAAGCCTTGTTGTTATCGCCGGTTGATTTACTTTGGAATGGCGGTATTGGAACCTATATTAAAGGCAGTAACGAAACTCACGCGAATGTGGGTGATAAAGCGACCGATGCGGTGAGAATTAATGGTGATCAAGTTCGAGCCAAAGTTATTGGTGAAGGCGGTAACTTGGGGATGACGCAGCTGGGTCGTGTTGATTACGCGCTGGCGGGCGGCTCTTCTTATACTGATTTTATCGATAATGCTGGTGGTGTTGATTGTTCAGATCATGAAGTAAATATTAAAATTATGCTGAATGAAATTGTTGCTTCTGGTGATATGACTCCTAAGCAGCGTAATCAATTGTTTATGGAAATGACTGATGCAGTGTCGGCGTTGGTGTTAAATAATAATTATCAACAAACTCAGGCGATTGCTCTAGCGCACCGAGAGTGTAAGGAGCGTATGGATGAATATGTGCACTTGATTCATGACTTTGAAGAGTCGGGTAAATTGAATCGAGCATTAGAATACCTTCCTGATGAAGAAACGATTGCTGATAGGAAACTGAAAGGTGAGGGCCTAACAAAACCTGAGTTGTCAGTTTTAATATCTTATGCGAAAGCTGATTTAAAAGAGCAGTTAAATCTTGAAGAGATTAGCCAAGATCCATATTTGAGTAAAATTGTTGAAACGGCTTTCCCGCAAAAACTGGTCGATGATTACAATAGTTCTTTAATGAACCATAAGCTGAGATCTGAAATCGTCGCAACTCAGTTGGCTAATGATTTAGTGAATCATATGGGAATCACTTTTGTGAATCGCCTAACTGATTCGACAGGGGCAACGGTTGTTGAAGTTGCCCGAGCATATGTTGCTGCACGTGACGTTTTTGGTTTGCATGATTTGTGGTCAAAAATTGAAGAGCTTGATTATCAAATTCCAGCGAATGCTCAGGCAGATATGATGAGTCGCTTGATGCGCTTGGTACGTCGAGCCAGTCGTTGGTTCTTACGTAATCGTCGTTCAGATATGGATGTCGCTGCGGAAGTGGAAGCGTTTAAAGCAAGTGTTGATGCAGTGAGAAGTAACCTGTCGCAGTGGCTTCAGGGATCGACTCAGGACGCTTGGCAGAATCATTTTAATCGCTATGTTGAGCAGGGTGTACCTGAAAATGTATCTGCATTAGCAGCGGGTACAACTTCGTTATTTTCAGCTCTAGGTATTATTGAAGCTTCGCAGCAGACCGAACGAACAATAGAGCGAGTTGCAGAGGCCTATTTCTGTGTGGGTGAAACGCTGTCGTTGAATTGGTTCTTGGAGCAAATTAATAATCTTGAAGTTAACTCTCATTGGCAGGGCTTAGCGCGTGAAGCCTTCCGTGATGATATGGATTGGCAATTACGTTCTTTGACTGTATCAGTATTAAATTCTGAAGAGGGTGAAGATAAACCTATTCTTGAATTGATGGATCAATGGAAGCAAGGTCATCCGCATTTGGTTAGCCGCTGGCAGAGAATGCTGGATGAACTTAGAGCATCGGATAAAGTGGAATATGCGATGTATTCGGTTGCTTTACGAGAGTTGTTGGATCTTGCGCAAGCAAGTAAGCATCTGTCTCAGGATTGTGGCTAGCTCGCTTTAGCTCGATATTATGTACTTCCTTCTACGGCACGTCGTGAATACGGTCCCTGTAGACTCTCTTCGGGATCCCTCCCTCAGAAGGCCTAGAACGAAGTACATAATTTCGAGCCGCTAATGCTATTTCTTATTTAACTTTTAGCCTGCACAGAACTACAGCTGGCAAATCGCAATCTTAAGCGGTGGATTGCCATCAGGGCTTGGGAAATCGCTATCTGGTAACAATATCTCAATGCTTTTCAGTGGGCGTCCTGCTTTTATTGCGCAACGCTTTAGTGATTCAAGCCACTCATCTAGATCAACCTGCGCAACGTTATTACAGCAAATTAATTGGCCTCCATCTTTCGTCGCTAATAAGCTTGGCTTAAACAGTGACTGATAATCGCGAATTAAATCAACATTACCAAATGCACTTTTTGCCCAACGCGGAGGATCTAAAAACACTAGATCAAATTGCTCAGGTGAATGCTTAGGGTATTTAGGCAGTTTCTTACCACGACGAACACTGATCGGCATGTTGGCAAACTGCTTGATTGCAGGGAATACATCCGATTGGATGAATTCAACTTGATTAAGCTTGTTTAATTTTGCATTTTCCATGCCTACAGCTAATGATGACTCCGCAAAATCAACATTGACCACGCGTTTTGCACCACCAACCCCTGCGGCAATGCCTATTCCACAAGTATAAGAGAACAGATTTAGGACGGTTTTACCTTCACTGTTCGCTTTCACATAGCGTCGGCCCGAGCGTAGATCTAAGAATAACCAAGGATCTTGTCCTTGATGACGGCCCTGAACGCGGTATTTAACACCCAGCTCGCTAGCTTCCATTGGCAGGTTATCGAGCTCATGCACTTCATTGGTTGTTTCAATGCGGGAGTTATTACGACTACGGTCGTTATACACCAAATGTAAATTTGGAAATGTTTCTGCGCTAAATTGGCGAACTTGCTCAAGCTCGTCTTCTGAAACGGAATTATGGAAAGTTTGTAAAATTAACAAAGGGCCATAGCGGTCAAGTGTTGTGCCCGGTAATCCTTCATTTGTCCCGTGAAAAATTCGATAGCAGTCGGTACTTTCTTCTTGCCACTGTTGCTGCAAGTCAGAGCGATTTAGCCATGCTTGGCTGAGTTGTGTTTTTAATTCATTCATAGTGCATTCTACCAGCTTAGAGCAGAAGCTTGAAGGCGGGGTTTATGTTAGCTATTATCCCGATTATGAAAGAAATTATTGTCTCATTACACATCTCTAGAGAAGACTACCTCTCATTTTATCAAGGTCAGGTTCAAACGGTTGTAGCGACTGCAACAGATGGGCGGACTGTTCGTTTTCCTGCCCTTATTCTAAAACACGTCGTTGGTCATGAAGGCATTCATGGCACGTTTAGAATCCGTTTTGATAGCAGTAACAAATTTGATGGCATAGAACGCATTAAATAGTACGTTTAAAACAAGCCCTTTTGTCGTATAATTGCGCGCGATTTTTAGTGTGCACACACAACGTTAAACAGAATTCAAAAGGCGAAGAAAATGTCAGGTCTAGATTGGTACGGTTTAGTACGCAAAATAATGTTCAAAATGAGCGGCGAAACGTCTCACGAACTTGGCCTTGATATGTTAGGTGCTGCGGAGCGTCTATCTCTACTTTCTCGCATAGCACCAAAAATTCCTGATTGTCCTGTTGAGGTAATGGGTATTACCTATCCAAATCCAGTGGGCTTGGCTGCTGGTCTCGATAAAAACGGTGACTATATTGATGCATTTGCCAGCTTAGGTTTTGGCTCTATCGAAATCGGTACTATCACCCCACGACCTCAGCCGGGTAACCCTAAGCCTCGATTATTCCGTATCGCTGAGAAGCAAGCGATTATTAACCGCATGGGTTTTAATAACAAAGGTGTTGATCACCTTGTTGAACAGGTCAAAAAAGCCAAGTTTAAAGGTGTGTTAGGTATCAATATCGGAAAGAACTTCGATACGCCTGTCGAAAAAGCTGTTGATGATTATTTGATTTGTTTGAATAAAGTTTATGAATATGCAACTTACGTGACGGTTAATATCTCATCTCCAAACACGCCAGGGCTTCGTGATTTACAGTTTGGCGACACCTTAGATGAACTTTTAGCACCTATTAAAGCGCGTCAGTTAGAGTTGGCAGAAGAGTTNGGCTATAAACCCGTATTGGTGAAGATTGCACCGGATATGGATGAAGAGAATGTTGCGCTGGTTGCAGAGACACTGATCAAAAATAAAATTGATGGTGTTATTGCAACCAATACCACATTGTCTCGTGAAGGAGTAGAAGGGCACAAGTTTGGTAATGAAGCGGGTGGCCTTAGTGGTGCGCCTCTTGAAGACTCTGCGACCGAAACAGTTGCTGCCTTGGTTAAAGCCCTTGATGGCAAGTTACCGGTTGTGGGTGTTGGTGGCATTCTAGACGGTGCTGGTGCAGTTGAGAAGATTGAGGCGGGTGCTCAGTTAGTGCAAATTTACAGTGGTTTTATTTTCCGCGGACCNGAATTGATTCGTGAAAGTGTTGATGCGATTGCTGCACATTTTTCGCGCAGTAAATAAAGTATTCAATATAGAGATTGTTAAACAAAAGAAAGCCCAGATCTAAGCTGGGCTTTCTTTATTTTATGTCTCCTGGGAGAGGAGAACTGAGTTATTTATCTTGAATATAAGTTAGAGAGTCAGTTTATGAATGCCAGAAACACCCGTCATTCCATCCCAATTGTCAGATCTACCTTCTCGCCAGCCAGACATCCATGATTCATGGGCTGAGCCAGCAGGGGCAAGATCTTTGGAGCGACGCTCGGCGCCTGCTAAGTATCCGCGTGTAAAAGCGCGTTGCTGTTGGTCGCGTTTCTGTCTCTTCATAGAGTATCCTCACTCAAAATATTAAACAGTAAGCCTGCTAAGCTAAAGGTGAATAACCGTTAATAAGCACTGCAGATCTTAGGTCAGACATTAAGAATGTTTTATTTATATTCTTAATGCCATGACATGTTGTACCGCGTTAATGGCTAGGCTGTTAACGATTATTTTTTTCTATTAAAACTGATTCTTACAATAATCAGTTCTTTGACATATTAGGTGTGCAGAGCATGCAAGAATTAACAATGGGTCAGCCGCGCGAAATATTTGCCGTATGTCCAAAAGGTGTAGAGCAGCTTTTAGCCGATGAAATCAGACAGTTAGGCGGAGAGGTGATTAAAGAAAGTCACCTTGGTGTGAGCTGGTTGGGTGATCTTGAGCTAGCTTATCGCTTTTGTTTGTGGACCAGACTGGCTACCCGTTTATTATTGCCNCTGAAAGAATGTCAGGTGGACGATGTGGACCAAATGTATCAAGTGGCGTATGACATCCCATGGTCTGAATTGTTTACCGTTGATAATAGTATCCGTATTGATTTTCACGGCAAGTCTGAGTTTGTTAACAATACTCAGTTTGGTGGTCAGAAAATTAAAGATGCTATTTGTGATCGTTTTCGTGCTGATGTNGGCGCTCGTCCAAATGTCGATAAGGAAGCGGACGTAAAGATTGAGGTGCAATTGCGTCATGGTCGCATCACGATCAGTCTTAATATTGCTGGGGATAGCTTACACAAGCGTGGCTATCGTTTAATGCCAGGTCAGGCACCATTAAAAGAGAACTTAGCCGCTGCGTTATTGATTCGTGCTGGCTGGCCAGCGCGAGCAGCCCAGGGTGAAAATTTACTCGACCCTATGTGTGGTTCGGGTACGTTATTGATCGAAGGCTTGATGATAGCGGCGGATATTGCGCCTGGTTTGAATCGTCAGGTTCAGGGNTTNGAAGCTCTGAAAATGCATGATCGTTCTGTATGGCAAACCATTGTTAATGAAGCGCGNCAGCGTCGAACTGATGGTTTNGCNAAATTGGAAAGCCAGTTTTTTGGTTATGACAGTAATCCCGACCAAATTGAAGCAACGCTTTCCAACTTTTCTCGTGCGGGAGCAGGTGATGAAGTATTGGACGAAAATGTTCAAATACAGTCTAAGCCATTCCAGGAATTATGGTTGCGTGAAAAGGCAATTAAAAAAGGCGGTTTGATTATTTGTAATCCGCCTTACGGCGAGCGTTTGAGTGAGTTGCCTCAACTTTCTCCGCTGTATAATGATTTGAACGAAGTAACGCGTGCTACTCTTCCNGAATGGGGAATGGCAATGATTACGGGTAATGTTGATTTGGCGAGAAATATTCGCCGTCCGTTACATAAAAAGTATGCCCTTTATAACGGCGCCATTCCGTGTACTTTTTTAGTTTTCAANGCTTGTGATGCGCGCTCGATGGTTGAATTGACCAGTGCTATTCGCGGCCCAGTTGAAGCCTTTGCGAACCGTTTGAAGAAAAATCTGAAGCCGTTGCGTAAGTGGGCCAAGCGCGAAAACATCAATTGTTATCGTATATACGATGCTGATTTGCCAGAGTATTCGGTGGCAATTGATATGTATAACGACTGCTTACACGTTCAAGAGTACGTGGCTCCTAAGACAATTGACCCAAATAAGGCCGAACGTCGAATATTGGATTTATTAGCGGTATTGCCTGAAGTAACTGGCATTGCGGCTGATAATATTGTTTTGAAGCGCCGTGAGCGCCAATCGGGTAAGAAGCAATATCAACGTCGTGGTGATTTTCAGCAAGAAGCTGAAGCTCGCCGCATGGAAGTGATTGAGGGTAATGCTAAAATCTGGGTAAATCTACATGATTATCTTGATACAGGCTTGTTTTTGGATCACCGTCCGACGCGTATGAAGATAGCTTCTATTGCTAAAGGGCAGCGCTTTTTAAACCTTTTCTGTTATACCGCAACGGCCAGTGTTCATGCTGCTGTGGCAGGAGCCAAGACAACAACTTCAGTTGATTTATCTAAAACCTATCTTGCTTGGGCGGANGATAACTTTCGTTTAAACGGTTTTTTAAAAAATACGACTCAGGGAAATCAGGGTAAAGTTGCGGCTATGCCTTCCTCTAGTGACAATAAAACGAAGGGCAGCACACGCGGTGTGAGTAATCCTTGGGGGCAGTCACAAGCAGAAAAGAAAGATGAAAAACATAAGTTTATCGAAGCTGATTGCCGTGAATGGTTGCAGACTATTCAGGGTCAATCTGAAGAAGAAAAGTATGATCTGATCTTTATGGACCCACCAACATTCTCTAATTCAAAGAAGATGGAAGGGGTTCTTGATATTCAGCGAGATCATGTTGAATTGATTGAGTTGGCGATGGCGCGTCTAACAAAACACGGTTTATTGATCTTTTCAAACAACTTACGTAAGTTTGATATGGATACTAGTGCACTAAAACAGTTCGAAATTGAAAATGTTAGCGCCAAATCAGTGCCTAATGATTATTCTCGTCGTGCTAATATTCACCACTGCTTCGAAATTCGTCACGCGAAGAAAAAATAATTTCAATTAAAGCCTCCTTGTAGGGCGCTTCATTACTNTGTTTGCACAATAATGAAGCGTTTTATTCTGCTCAAAACTGCCAAAGTCGACAAATTGGTACGATCCCTGCTTATTCTGAACAAAAATTAAATACCCGACTGTTTTGATCAAAGATTTTTGATTGATAATGGTTATCGGGCATTTTTAAAGACTCTAATAGAAAAAGGGCCTCATTGTGGCAACTGAAAATTTAGCAAATGTATCCAGCGCGGTAGAAACTTTAGTTCAAAGTTCAAATACCATGTTTATTTTATTAGGTGCGATCATGGTATTAGCCATGCACGCAGGTTTTGCCTTTTTAGAGGTAGGTACGGTTCGTCACAAAAACCAAGTAAATGCTTTGGTTAAAATTCTAACTGACTTCGGTATTTCTACCATCGCTTACTTCTTTGTCGGTTACCAAATTGCCTATGGCATGGATTTTCTTGTTGGCGCTAATCAGTTAGTTGAAAGCAACGGTTATGAGCTTGTTAAATTCTTTTTCTTNTTAACTTTCGCGGCTGCAATTCCAGCCATCGTTTCTGGTGGTGTAGCAGAGCGTGCTAAGTTCTATCCAATGCTTATCGCATCTTCTTTGATTGTCGCGTTGGTTTATCCGTTCTTTGAAGGCATTATTTGGAATGGTAATTCGGTAATGGGCTTTAATTTTCAAGGTTGGTTGGAAGCGAGCTTCGGTGCGGGTTTCCATGATTTTGCGGGTTCTATTGTTGTTCATGGCGTTGGTGGTTGGATTGGCTTTGCAGCGATTCTTGTTTTAGGTTCTCGTAAGGGCCGTTATCGTGATGGCCGTGTTGTGGCTTTTGCTCCTTCAAATATCCCTTTTTTAGCGCTAGGTGCTTGGATCTTAGCCGTTGGCTGGTTCGGCTTTAACGTAATGTCTGCCCAAACTCTNGANGGTATCTCAGGTTTGGTTGCTGTAAACAGCTTNATGGCGATGGTTGGNGGTACNATTNCTGCGATGGTTGTTGGTAAAAAAGACCCTGGCTTCATTCATAATGGTCCATTAGCAGGTTTAGTTGCNGTATGTGCTGGGTCNGATGTAATGCATCCAGTTGGTTCATTATTTGTCGGTGCGATTGCCGGTGGTTTATTTGTATTTGTATTTACGTATGTACAAAACAAATTCCCCAAATTTGATGATGTGTTAGGTGTATGGCCTCTTCACGGTCTATGTGGTTTATGGGGAGGCATTGCTGCTGGTATCTTTGGTTTAGAAGCCTTTGGTGGTATGGGTGGCGTTAGCTTTATGTCTCAGTTGATTGGCTCTATTGCAGGTATCGCGATTGCGGTTATTGGTGGTTTCNTNGTNTATGGCATCATCGATAAATTAGTCGGTATTCGCTTAGACGAAGAGTCTGAATTTAACGGTGCTGATTTATCGATTCATAAAATCGGTGCTAACTCAGACGATTAATCCTTTGGGGTAATCGCTAGCGCGGGAATCAATATCCCTGAATAAAAGGCCAGCTTATGCTGGCCTTTTNCGTGTTTGCACGGGAAGTTGATTCAATAATGCGCATTGGCATTGGCATTGGCACTGGTAGGATAAATAGAACTCGTGCAATATCATTAAATTATCAAAACAGAATCTGAAATAACGAGACCCTCGTTATGTAGGTAAACGCGCATGCGTGTATTTCTGGAATGAAAAATGGAGCTTGGAAATGGATTTCGTAAAGCACCAAGTAAAATCAAATGGTTGCTGTGCGAAAGAAGCTTTCTTTGTGAAATTCTACTTCCATGCGAATGCCTATGATTAAAATGTTATGCAATAAAAGGAAAGGTTATGACAAGTAAGTCCATTCTATTAAGTCTCTTGGTATTTATCTCACCAATAGCTTATTCAGCAAGCTTTGATTGTAAAAAAGCTTCGACAGAAACCGAGAAAATGATTTGCTCAGATAAATACCTAGGTTATATCGATGAGGATTTAGGAGATGTATATAAGTCTTTAATGGCAACATATTCATCTTTAGAAAAATCTCAAATAGTAATAGAACAAAAGAAATGGATAAAGAGTCGAAATTCCGCATGTGTAAATGTTCAAGAATGTAAGAAAATCTATAACGTCAGGATTTCAAAATTAAGAAAGAAGTTAGATGAAGGTGTTCTCTTAGATACGTTTACCATCGATCGAAAATCATGTAGAGCTACTAAGAATCAAGAAACTTTAATCAAATGTGTAAATATGAAAATTTATGATCTCTGTGAAGATGCTGGAGGTAGCTGGGGCAAGGCACAATGTGGCTGGATTCATGGAGAGATTGCAAACCGGAGGTCTCAGGGCTTGAATAGTGAGATAAAGGAAAGGATAAATAAAAACTCTTCAAATACTAAAGAAATTTTACTCTTTGAAAGCTCTATTTTATCTTGGGAGAGTTATAGGGATAAGCATTGCGAGTTTACGAATACAGCCAATTTTTTAGATAATTTTAACGGTACAAATCTTTCTATAGCGTATTGTAAACGAAGGTTGAACGAAGAGCGTGTTGTTGAGCTAGAAAAGATACTATCAAGATCATGGTAGCTATTTTCTACAATGCATAACAACAGCATGTTGCGAAACCGCTGCGTGGCTTGAACGCTTTTGCTCCTCACAATGTTGGCGTTAGAAATTGATCAAAATTTGAGAATGAAATGGAACTTGAAATTAACGTAATTGATGCATTTGCTGACTCTGTATTTGGGGGAAATCCTGCGGCAGTAATGCTGTTCAGTATTTAAAAGGTAGCATTATAGTGTAATGCAGTAAATTTCTAATAAGCGCATTTTGTATTAAGGAAAATCATGATCAGAATATCAACTTTCATTTTCGGTATGTTTTTATCTTTATTGGCTTTCTCAGAACAACCACAGCTTGATTGCAAGAATATGCCTGAAGGTTCGGTGACGGATCTCCCTTCCATCGCTTCAGGCTTTGCAGAAGTAAAATGCATGGGAGGACTCCATTTTATTACCTTTAAAAAGGGGTTGCAGTGGCTTACTCCTGATGGGGAGAATTTTGTAGAATTCTACGCTAGACCTGGATTTAATGCGGCTTCTGATGAAGCCATGTTTTATACCAAAATAAAAGTAAGGGAAGTTAAGGGTGGGGAAGTTATTGCTAAGTGGTCTGTTCCTAAAAAAAGGCTTAAGGATTCAAATAAGCCTGATAAGCTGGTAGAGATCCAAGCAATAACGAATCGTGGTAATAAAATAACGATCAACTTCTTTGATAATAATTGGGCAAACTACTGCAACCCTATTTGTCACCCTTTATACACTTTTCGTTTAATTAATGATGATAGATCACTTATTAAATGGTAGTGAAAAGCATAGTGATGCTGGTTATTTAGGGTGTTCGTTCCTCGCTAGGTTTTAGCGCCCCGTTTGTTTCTCCGGATGTTAATCAATCCTGCCGCTATAATCAGGGCGCTGCCTAGCCAAGTTGTCCAAAGCGGTATTTCATTCCAAAATAACCACCCCATAAAAGCGCCGTAAATCACTGAAGAATACACGTAAATTCCTATTCTTCCCGTCGGTGCTGTGCGATAAGCACGAGTCAGGGCTAGTTGGCCTAGCGTTGCGACAGCGCCCATTAATAGAATCCAGCCCCAAGCGCTTTCTGGAACGGGTTGCCATGCATAAAAGGCGGGTGGAGCAGAGATGGCTGTTGCAATTACGCCAAAGTAGAAAACGATAGCTACGCTGCTTTCGGTATTGCCCATTTTGCGAATCGTTACTTTGGCGAGCGCTGCTAATGCTGCGCCAATTAAGCCGATAACGGCCAAATAAGAGAAGCTATCTGTGCCCGGTCTTAGAATAAATGCGACACCGATAAAGCCAACGATAATGGCCCAGCGTGTATTGGGACCAATGCTTTCTTTTAGCCAAACATAGGCAATGATCGGCATGAAAAATGGGCTGGTCAATTTCACCAAAAAAGCTTCAGCCAAAGGCATGCGCGCTAGTACAAAGAAGTAACAGTACATGGCACTTAAGCCCACGACTGCTCGCATTATGTGCCAGTGAAGTCTCGTCGTTTTTAATTCATTCAGGCCCGTTTTCATTAATATAGGTAATAGCATCGCTAGCCCAGCAATATTGCGGAAAAATACAATTTGTTGGGTGGATAAGTCGTCTGACAAATGTTTGATGATACCGCCCATGACTGCGAGTAATGCTTCGCCAAGTAATATAAATAGAGCGCCTAATATAATAGGGTGAGTGGGTAGTGTAGGAAAGCGGAACAAAAGTATTTACCGAGTTGATGAAAGTAGGGTCAGGATTTTGATATTTATCAGTAATCTTATTGATTATAAAGGACTTTAGCCTCTAGACTATCAATATGGGTAGATTTTCAGTGTTAATGAACTTTATTAGTTTTAGGAGTGATATGACTCGAAATGCTTTTCAGAAAGTTTGTCTGTTAATAATATTGCTATTTACGAGTGCTATGAGTTCTGCACAGACACTAACTTATCAATGGGTTGAAGTATTCGATGATCTTAGTATTCAAGACTTGCGTGCGCTCCCTAAAAGTCATTGGCAGACGATAACAACTGAAAAGAATCTAAATAAGGGCTTTAGTGATGGAGCCTTTTGGGTAAAGCTTGAATTATCACCTCAGTCTTTTAACCAAATGCTTGAAATCGCCTATCCGCTGCTAGATGAAGTATCAATTTACTGGGAACGTGGTGGTGAAATCATAGAAGCTCACCATACGGGTGACTCCCTCCCTTTTAATAGCCGTCCTATCAATCACCGAAATTTTGTTTTCTCTGTTCCCACCGTTAATGATAGCGTTATCGCATGGATAAGAGTGCATACCAGTGGCTCCGTTCAGGTTCCTATAACGGTGTCGTCATCTATTCAATTTTTAGCAGATGAACAAGTAGGTTTTGGTTGGCAAGCCATGTTTTTTGGCATTGTCGCAGCCTTGGCTTTATATAATTTTATTTTATTCATCATTGTGCGCCAGTCTACCTATCTTTGGTATGTGCTAACGGTGTTGATTACCTCTTTGGTTCAGTTGAACTTTAAGGGGCTTCTGTTTCAGTTTTTGTGGCCTGATTGGCCGTTATTAAATCAGTATTTTACGGTTTCTGCTGTGGGTGCTGCCTTGTTTTTTACACTTACATTTGCCATGAATTTCTTATCGGTTCGTCAATTTAGTATTGGAGGCGACAGAGCATTGAATACATTTCGATATATGGCCTTGTTATTGGTTGTTTATGGAATTGTTGGCTCGTATCAGTTGGGAATTGTGATGGTGAGCGGGCTTGCTGCTCTTGTGACTCCAGCCGCTTGGATCGTGGGGCTTCTTGTGTGGAGAAGAGGACAAGTGCTTGCTGGATTTTATGTGTTGGCCTGGACACCCTTGCTGTTGGGTCACTTGGCGCTTGCTGTTAGTAAGTTAGGATTAGCCCCAATAGGTGCATTTACTGAGTTTGTTCCTCAGGCAGGGGTTGCACTAGAGGCAATTCTTTTATCTTTTGCATTGGCTTATCGAATAAATATAGAACGTCAGAAAAGGCAACAAGCTCAAGCGCTTGCCCTGAAGACTCAGCGCGAAGCCAATCTAACTCTTGAGGCTAGAGTGATGGAGCGAACAGAGGAATTGCAAAAGGTAAACGACAAACTGAAAGCGGTCAGTCTAACTGATGGTTTAACCCAGGTAGCCAACCGCCGTCGATTTGATGAAAAACTTGATGAAGAGTGGACACGCCTTATTAGGAGTGAGCAAGAACTTAGTTTGATCATAATAGATATCGATTATTTTAAAAAAGTAAACGATACTTTTGGGCATTTAGCGGGTGATGATTGCTTGGTCGCCGTTTCGAATCTGATAAATAATGAAGTTAAACGCACTGAAGATTTACTGGCTCGTTATGGTGGAGAAGAGTTTGCTGTGCTTCTGCCGACGACTACCAGTGATGAGGCTATGTTGATTGCCGAACGGATTCGTCAAGCTGTAGAGCTCTCACCGATTACCACTAGTCAAGATATAGCGCCAATAAAACTGACGATAAGTTTAGGGGTTGCTACCTTGATTCCAGATCAAAATGCTCGTTGCCAAAATTTGATTAAATTTGCAGATGAAGCCTTATATAGCGCTAAAGCATCCGGTCGTAATCGGGTAGTTGTTGCTAATTACGAAAAGTAGCAGTTATATTTTTGCTATCCATGTAGAATGCGCCTTTATTCGCACACCCAGCTTTTGCATACTGTATGCATCCCTGTAGGAATTCCATGAAAAAAACGATTGCGTTGACTCACCCTAAAATTAAGACTGCCCGTTTGGTGGATTCTATTAAGCATGATATCAAAAAATACCTTGCTAGAGAGCGCAGAAAGAGCTTACCAGAAGGCACTGATTATTGGACATTTGATTGTAAGTTTGGCCCTTCAGAAGCTGAAGCGGAAGTTGTTTTCACTTCTGAAATAAACAAACGTATCGATGGTGCGGTTGAGCGTGAGTTAACTGAGTTCTACGTTGAAATTTTAGCAAGAGCAGCCGTGCATAAACCTAAAGCTGACTCTATTTAATGTAGAATTATTTTAAAATCAAAGTGATGGTTGCAACGTAATAATTGGTATGTATATTTTTTAATAAATGTAAAAGTAGATTTATTAAAGGCTGAGATATATGGATATCGAGACTCTGTACCGTCAAAAATTGAAGAGTGCTGACATTGCTTGCGATGTGCTAGAAGATAAGCAAAATTTGATTTTAGGCATGGGGGTGGCTATGCCCCCTAAACTCTTAAGTACGATAGCAGAGAAACTTCAAAGTGATGTTTTTACTGAATTAAATCTTTATTATATGCATGGTAGTAAGGTACTGAGTGAAACCTTATTAACTCCTGAACTTGCTCCAAAAATTCGAGCGCGATCTTTATTTATGAGCGGATATGATAGAGCCGCATTGAAACGCTTACCAGATCGCTCATCAATGGAGTTTGTCCCTTCGACCTTTCATCAGGTCGGCCGATTATTAACAGAACAAATTGATCCTCATTGCTTTATGGTGACAGTATCACCGATGGATAAGCACGGTTATTTTAGCTTAGGCACCAATGCTGATTACGGTGCGAGTGTTATTCGTAAAGCACATAATATTGTGGTTGAAGTAAATGAAAATATGCCTCGTACATTTGGTGAGTGTTCTGTCCATATATCTGAAGTTGATGCAGTAATTGAATACTATACGCCATTAACTGAAATTCCTTCTCATGCCCCTTCCGAAACCGATATTGCTATTGCAGGTTTAATTGCGGCTCGTATTAATGATGGGGATACTTTGCAAATGGGCGTTGGCGGTGTACCAAGTGCGGTACTGGGGTTATTGAAGAATCATCAAAACTTGGGCTTACATTCAGAGTTGTTTTGTCCAGCGATGGTTGAATTGATTCAGTCGGGTGTTATTAACGGCAAAATGAAAAGTTGGATGCAGCATAAGCATATATTTACCCTAGCTTTAGGTGATAAAGCGATGTATGACTTTATGGATGATAATCCATCGATTGTTGGCTATCCCGCATCCTGGGTAAATAACCCAAGTATTATTCGTAAAAATAATAATATGGTTTCAGTTAATGCCGCGATTGAAGTCGATTTATCTGGGCAAATTAATGCCGAACAAATAGCGGGTCAGCCGTTTTCCGGAACGGGAGGGCAGCTAGATTTTGTGCGTGGAGCTTATGCATCGAGAGGAGGTCGTTCATTCATTGCGCTTAATTCGACGGCAAAAAAAGGGACAATTAGCAGAATCGTTCCATGCCTTGAAGGCGGTGCAGTAACGGATACTCGTATGGATACGCATTTTGTCGTAACAGAATATGGCTGCGTTAATTTAAAAGGTTTGTCATTATCTCAGCGTGCTAAGGCGCTTATTAGTATTTCTCATCCAGATTTTCGTGATGAGTTAGCGCGCGCCGCTTATCTTCAGGGCTTGAACATCTAAATCTTGTTGTATCTTATGGTATTTTTCAATGATGCCAGCGATCTCCTTATTTTCACTACCTTGCAGTATTCGTCTGTAATGTCCTAGGGTTTTATTGAGATAGTTTTGTGCAATGGTTAAAGAGTCTTTGCTTTCACATTGCCAGATCTGTTTTCCCACAGGGCTTACTGCGTGAGTTGTATGATTGATGTTGTTGCTTGTTTTAGGCGATTTAGAAGCAAGTATTAGTTCGTAAAAACGTTGGTTTTCTTCCAGTAAAACTTCAGATTTGAGTTCAAGNTTTTGCTTAATCAGTTGACTGCGAACATGNTAAAGCTGNTGNACNGGGCAGAGTAAAAAATCNAANGATAGNTNTGGNTNNTTTTTACANATATCTTCNATAAANNGNCAGGTTTGATCNCCACCTACGCCGGCAATGATAATAAGATGCTTGCCGGGATNCGATGCTAGTGGCAAATCTGATACGTCTAAGCAATGAGTTTGCCAATCATTTTGNAGAGGATTTGGGGTGTGACTCTTGGTGTGATTTACGAAATGCTTGTGTAGTTTTTTCTCTAATTCTTCCATTAGCTTAGGGACGATATCGACAAAGTGAATTTTGGGTGTGTATTGATCTAACAAGTTTGTTTCAAGCAAACTCATGCCGAGCAAGCCATGATCACAGCAACAATCCCATATATGATCATAATTTGATGCTGTCATAGCTCTAATTTGCTGTAATCTTTTGCTTAATTTCACAAGTAGAGCCTATTTTTATTTCTGTGAGTCTGGTTAGATAGCTGCATTATTTATCGTCACGCACGCATTGTAATGATTTTGTTTTGATAAGCGAATATTGGAGTAAGAATGGAACGTAGACAGTTTATAAAAGTGGGTGCTTTGTCGACGATTGGTTTATTGGGTGGTGCATCAGTATTACTNAGTACCCATGAAGAAGGACAGGATGAAACTGAAGCGTTAACNGTATCNGCTGTGATTGCTAAATTAGAGGCTTTGTCTGGTAAGCGTATTTTACATACAGGTACTTGGAATCCCGCTAAAATCTTTACTCATTGTGCACAGAGTATTGAGTNTTCAATGACAGGGTATCCTGAGCATAAGTCTGATCTATTTAAAAACACGTTAGGCTCTCTCGCATTTTCTGCATTTTCACTGAAGGGCTCTATGGTTCATGCGTTAGATGAGGTGATTCCTGGAGCTCCAGTTATCTCTATTGATGATAAGGCGATGCCTGAAGAGCAANTTGAGGCATTAACTCGATTGAAAAAAGCGTTTNTCGATTTTAATCAATTTGAAGGAACACTAGAGCCGCACTTTGCTTATGGCCAATTAACGAAAGCTGAATACGAGGCGGCTCATGTGATGCATGTTTATAATCATTTTGATGAGCTCAGTGTAGTGTAAAGTATGCGCCAAACATGCACTTTTAGCGCTAAATCTTGCTGCTTTAGTCTTTGATTTTAATACTTTATGGATTGAATANTAAAAGCTGCTTGTTTCACTGTCTTAAATCGTTAGAATCCCAATATACCTTCCTAATTCTTGAAGAATCGAGACTATTTTGCTGAGCTATCGTCACTCTTATCATGCGGGTAATTTCGCAGATGTGTTAAAGCACATTGTTTTAGTTGAATGCCTAGAGCATTTCAATAAGAAAGATTCATCGTTTGATTATATTGATACGCATTCAGGCGCTGGCTTGTATGACTTACGTTCGGCTAATGCAAATAAAACGTCTGAGTATAAAGAAGGTATCGCTAAACTTAAGCGTATNGATTTTCCGGANTTGGACGCTTATTTTAATGTGATTGATTTAATCAATGCTCAGCAGGGTATTGATACTAAAAAGAAGGGTTTAACTTTCTATCCAGGCTCGCCTGCGATTGCACATCACTACATTACGCATCCTGAGCGTGCAAAAGACAAGGCTTGGTTGTTTGAACTGCACTCAAGTGATTTTCGAATTTTATCTGAATCAATGACATCCGATTCGAAAGCTCAAGCGCGNAAAATACGTATTAAGCAAGAAGATGGTCTGAAAGGTTTGTTGAGTTTAGTGCCGCCTGTCAGTCGACGTGCTTTGGTATTAATTGATCCTTCTTATGAAATAAAAAGTGATTATGGCGATGTCGTTGAGGCTGTTATTAAAGCTCATAAGAAATTTAATTCAGGCACTTATGCTATTTGGTATCCGGTTGTTGAACGTAAGCGTGTAGATTTTATGTGGCGCAAATTAAAGCAGGCGGGTGTTAAAAATATTCAGCAATATGAATTAGGATTAGCGGAAGATAGCCATGAAATGGGCATGACATCGGCGGGTATGCTTGTAATTAACCCACCATGGACGCTGAAAGCTAAGCTAGATAANGTATTGCCTAAGTTGGTTAAACAGTTAGACCGAGGCGATGGCAAAGCTTTTAGCCTTTGCCAGACACTCGTTGCAGAATAGCTAGCCAAAGAACCTCGGGTTGAAATAAACTGATACACACAGCGCGATAAACAACCCACCCGATAATAACTGCCATGGAAGGCTCGGGTTAGAACGTAGTAAAGCGACGTTATACGTTTTCTTATATTTTGGATTTGGATGTTCAATCTCATAAAGAAACTCAGAAACATCCCCATGACGATTTCCTGCTTCAAATCTTAATGCTTTCTTAATAGTGCCATCGAGCCATACAGGGACCAGCGGATTAATTTCATAGCTTGGCGTGTAGCGTGTTTTTAAATAAGCAGATTTGCTGCGGCACTCTTCTAACTTTCCCGCAAACGGAAGTTNATTGGTCAGCATTTCAAACAGAATAACCGCAACCGAAAAAATATCACTTTGCTGTAAACTTTGGCCTTTTAATACGGCTTCTGGTGCTGCATAGGTTGCAGTACCAAGAATGCCATCGCGTTCCAGTGGGGTAGCNATTTCCGCAATAGCTTTTACATGGCAAGACCCAAAGTCGATGATCTTAGCTTCACCATTTTTATCGAGCATGATATTACCAGGTTTTAAATCCTGGTGGATCGTTTCGCGACGATGAAATGCACGCAATCCTTTTAGAACTTGCTGAATAATAACAATGACACTTTGTATGGGAGGATTTGGGTTTTCCTTAATCCATTTTTCGAGTGTAATTCCTTCGATGTACTCAGTTAGATAATACAAATAGTTTTTCGGGCGATTAAAACCCGCAACTTTTAGTACGTGAGGGTTGTTAATTCGATTACCAATCCAGCTTTCTAGTATAAAACGTTCTATATAAGCCGCATCATCATTGTAATTTACTGAAGGAGTTTTCATACAGAAAGCTTCACCAGTTTCGATGTCGACGACCTTATAAAGCTGACTGCGATTACTGTTATGGAGCTCTTTTTCTATACGTAAACCATCAATTGACATGCCTATCGCAAGTTCTGGTGGAAAGGGTAAGTCGGTTAATCGCTGGTGGACGTCATTAAGATCCTGGCTCGGTAATTTGTCGATACGTATAATCTGACAGCTAAGATTGTCATTGCTTTTTTGTGTAAGCGCGAGATCAACTAACTGCCGACAATTTTCTTCGAAGTTTTCGGTCTGAAGTTCTGTCAGTGGCTTAAGGTGGTTGCGCAGTTGCTGGTCTGAAATAAAATCGTGAATACCATCAGTCGATAAGAAAAAAAGATCGCCTTGCTCAATATCAACGCTGCGATAATCAACATCCAGTTTTACATCCAATCCCATTGCGCGAACAAGATAACTTTGTGTCGGGCTTACGGCCGTTGCATGGTCGCGAGTGAGTTGTTCTAAAGCACCGTCACGTAACCGATAAACGCGGCTATCGCCTACATGGAAAATGTGCGCAGTATTTGATTTGAAAATAATGCAACTTAATGTGCTGATGTAGCCTTTTTGCGCATCACTAAAGCGCTGGCCCTGACTATATAGCCAGCGGTTGAGTGCGGTTAGAACTTTGGTTGTGCTCTGCTTTACACTCCAGGTATCTGGGGTGGAATAGTAATCGCTAAGGAAATTTCGTACACATGTTTCGCTGGCTTCTTTACCAGCTTCAGCTGCACTTACTCCGTCGGCGATGATGGCGACAGAGCCTTTGTGACTTTGAATTATTCCTTGAGGTATACGAATACCAATGGCATCTTCATTTTGAGCTTTTGCACCCTTATGGGATGTTTGCCCAAGGGTGAACTGTTGATCAGAAGGTAGGTGCCATTGTTCGCTTTGAGAGGAGTTGGTCATTAAAGGATTCGAGCCGTTTATTATAATCTTGCGACTATCTAAACATGTATTATCCTAATCATCTATGAGCACTGCCTGAGTGTCTTCTTTGTGATGCATAGATGATTAGACGTATAGGAGAGAGGCCGCTTTAGCGGAAAGATGTACGATCATTAAATGATTTCACTTTACCATCTTTTGCTAGGCCATTTGCCATGGCAATACGTTGGTTCTTTCTGCCTAATAAGCGTGCCTGAACCCAGCGTTCCCATAGTAATGCTCCCCAAGTATCTTTTTTCCAAGTTTTCTTGAATAAGTATTTTGTCGCGGCGATGGCATCAGGGGATTTACTAGCAATTTCAGTTGCTAAAACTTCTGCGTCAGCCATTGGGTCTTCACTTATTTTACTGATTAACCCGTATTCAGCACCTTCTAAGCCTGAGAAGAAACGACCTGTCATTGTTAGCTCTTGTGCGATATCAACGCGAGTTAAGCGTGAAAGTGTCACCATGCCGCTCATATCTGGGATTAAGCCCCATTTCATTTCTAAAATTGACATCTTGGTATCTGGAGTCGCTATGCGATAATCCGTCGCCAAAATAATCTGCATACCGCCACCGAAACAGTTGCCGTGAATCGCAGAGATTACCGGGATTGGCAGGTCACGCCAGATATGTGCAATCTCTTGCGCAACATTAAGTTTGGACCAAGGCATTTTTAGAAACACCTTTGGCACCATCATTGGGTCTTTGCTAAGTGCGCCAAAATCTAAACCTGCGCAAAAAGATGGTCCATTTCCATGCATGATGACGGCACGAATAGAGCGATCTTTACGAATCTTCTTTGCGGTCGAGATCATTTCTTTGAACATAGCCATATCTAAACCGTTGTGTTTTTCTGGGCGATTTAGGCTGACGTAAGCAATTTTATTTTTAACTTCGAGTAATACGCGCGCTTCTGACATATAGCTGCTTCTATTTTAACGATTAAAACCAATGAATTAGATGGACATACTTCCATAACCTAGCAATCCTTGCCAGATTATTTCGTATTTTTGTCGCGATAATGCGAGGTGGGGTTATTGAATTGTTAGTATTGGTGACAGTTCAGAGGGCTGATCAAGAATGCAATTCGAGAGTGAGTTTATTAAAGGCCTTGATAAAAGCGTTGCTGCTTTCTTCACTGGCTGCTGAAATCACGGCGATTGAAGTCATGCCTGTGGCTAATACCTGTGCAAAATTATTCAAGTCGATGCCGCCAATACAGGTTGTAGGGTATAGCTTCCCGTAGCTGCTGTACCACTGGGCTAGCTTTGCTAAGCCGAGGGGTGAGTGTTCTACAATTTTCGAGTTGGGTGTAAATACAGGGCCAAATGCTAGGTAGCTGGGCTTTAAGCTATGAGCATAAGCCAACTCTGTTTCATTGTGGCAGCTAATGCCTAACCGTAATCCTTTTTCTTGTATGCACTTAAGATCTTGCCTTTGAATAAGCGCTAAGTCTTCTTGACCAAGATGAATGCCATAAGCTTCAAACTCTAACGCCAATTGCCAGTCGTCATTGATGTATAAAGGCACTTTCTGCTGCTGGCATATGGCGATTGCTTGCTTTATTGCATTTTTCTTTTTTGCTACAGAAATATCTTTCTGCTTATTTCGCCATTGTAGAGTATGCACGCCTTGAGAGATCAGCCGTTCTAAGTCGCTGAGATTATCGACGATGGCATATAATCCTAGTTTACTGGCTTTTCGAAAAGGAGGAATTAGGTTTGGCTGGTCAAAATGTTCACTTGCTTTAACCAACTCAGAAAAATCATTAGGGTTATTTTCTAAAGGAGCTTGCCAAACAGGCCCTGCACCATATCCTTGTGGTGCTGCTAATCTTAATCCTTGCTGAATAAAACGATTGGCCAGTACCACGCTGTCGCTAATCGAATAGTCGTTAGCAATAAAGCTCGCAATAGCAGAAGCAAGAGTACAGCCTGTACCATGATTGTTCGGTTGTGCTTGTTTAGCGTGAGACAGCCAGAAAGAATGGTTTTTATTGGCAAAATAATCTCTACAAAAAATATTCGCATTCGGATCACTACAACTCATAGAGTGACCGCCTTTAATAAGTACGTTAGCAACCCCTCTATCGAGTAGCTGTTGGGCCACATTCTCTATGTCAGCAGGAGAGCGTATTGTTGTTTTGGTAAGAGCTTCAGCTTCTTGTAAATTTGGGGTGATTAGATCAACTTGTTTAAGTAGAGGATCAATCTCACAACGATCAAAGGCATCTAAAAAGCGTGCGCCCGTACTGGCTTTTAAAACAGGGTCCCATACGCAAAATAAACGTTGTTCAGAACTAATAACCGCAGGTCGTAATGTTTCTAAGCACCTTGCCAGCCAGTGCAGGGTTTTTAGCTCAGGCAGTAAGCCGATTTTAATGGCTCTAGGGGGTAAGTCTTTTTCTAGCGCTTGCCATTGAGCGGCTAAATCTACAGAAGATAGAGGGTGTATTTTTTCTACTGAAATACTGTTTTGGGCGGTGATTGCTGTAATGACGGTACAGCCATGACATTTTAAACTATGAATTGAACTTTCCCAATAGTCAGCCAATTCAGATGCTCTGGTTAATAATCCTTCTTCCTCATAAGTATCTAAGGTTCCAAGGGCTGCAGCGCATGCCATAGGATGACCAGAATATGTATAACCATGAAAAAATTCTATCAAATG
>PAOL01000061.1 GCA_002708475.1 Oleispira sp.
ATTAACATTTGGTGAATTTTTGTCGCAGTGGCCACACACTAACGCTAATTTCATTAACCAAGTTTTAATGCCAATGCTCTCAACAATTTGCACTTGTGATTACGACAGTATTAAACAATACCCGGCGAAGATTATTATTGATTACCTAGCCTGTGGCGTTGCAGAAGAAGGCGTATGGAAAGCGACTCATGGAGTTGCAGATATTGTTAATAGAATAACGAAAGGCTATGAAATTAAAACTCACTCGCAAATAGATAAAATCACTCAGAATGAAAATACTGTTGAACTATCACTTAATGATGGTGAGCATTACCAGTTCGACCATATCGTGATCGCAACTCAACCGCAACATGCTGGCCCTATGCTGGAAACACAGCACAAAGAACTGGCTAACCATCTAAACGATATTCCCTTTGCCATAAGTGAGATGGTGGTTCACAGGGACCATACAATTTATCCACAGCCTTGGCAGGAGCTTTCTCCCGTTTGTTATTCTGTCGATAAAGATCAGCAGCGCCCAATGGCAACTGTTTGCCTGAATAAATCCATGCCAACTGTAAAAGACTGCTTGCCTGTTTTTCAGACCTGGCACCCTACAGCCGAGATTAAATCCAGCGAGGTATTGGCAAGCATCACTTTCGAGCGGCCGATAATAAATCACTCAGTACTGAAGCATATTGAAGCGATTAAATTCTCAATGGCAGAAGCTGATAACCGTATTTGGTTCTGTGGATCTTATCTAGGAGAAGGCGTTCCATTATTGGAAGGAGGCGTCCGTTCAGCTCTAAGCATCGCTAACTCCCTTGGTGTAAAAACGCCCTGGTAAGATTCAGAATTTAAAGTTCTACCTAGAGCACTATAATGCGTTGTTTCTGCCAAAACTCTAAAGCCGCAGAAAGCACTTCCTGGGGTGCTTCTACTTGCGGATAATGACCCACTTCTTTCAATTCAACCACATCATAATTTTCAATAAGCTGTTTATAACGTTCGACCATATGCAAACCTGATATTGGATCAGCAAGACCGTCGATTAATCGCAAAGGCGTATTAACTTTTTCTAATGCACCAACCCAACGTGTGCGATATTGTTTACGCTCTTTCATATAACGAATCAACTTTGGCATGACCTTGGTACCATTATTATATTGCAACAACTCCCAGTAAGCGCTCAGCTCTTCTTCAGGTATAGGTTGCGAACAAATAGTTGAAAATGTTTTCTTAAATTTTTTATAAGAATATAATTTTATTAATAAAGAGCCTAATGGACTGATTAATAATTTTTGCATTAAAACAGGTCGATGGGTTTCAGGAAATAATCCGCCATTTAGAAGAATTGTACTGCGTATTTTCCCATCAATTAAAGAATTGGATGACTCTAGCTTTTCTCTATCGAGCTGGCGAGCTAATAATTCTTGAGCAACTGTATCACCATAGTCATGAGCCAAAATATGGTAATTAGAAATATCTAAATTATTCAATAGTGCCTGGAAAATATCTGCCTGATCGTGAATACTATAGGTATAGTCCTGAGGCTTATCCGATAAACCAAAACCAATCATATCAAGCGTCAGCAAACGAAAATGCTTATTCAAATCATTCCAGATATGCTGCCAATCAATACTTGCTGTTGGAAATCCATGAATCAATAATAAAGTTGGTTTATTCGTTTCTTGTAATATGCCTTTAGCACTGTCACGATAAAAAATCTGATAGTCGATTTCATTTTTACGATATGAAAAAAAACTTCCTAAATCTAGCCACTGAGCATTCATTTTCATTCCTACCAACAATTATTCGCCATAAACTTCTTTAATTTTTTCAAATCTACTGGAATTAGCACCCATGTCAGAATACCCAAGACGTGAAGCCGAACGGATATTAATTGTGCCGTCTTTAATTAATACCTCAACATCATCAATAAACTTAAACCAATCACTCTCATATTCCGCATGCAAATAAATAGCGTTTGGTGCCAATAGCTTTTCGCTGATAATCTGACCGCCTGTTTTTACAATAGCTGAACTAATAGCTTGTTTAGTTTCTTCATTACTTTTTCTGGCTATCAAAGGCTGTTTGAAATGTGATTCATCCGTTGGCGTATAGGTTTGAACACAATTTGGTTTATCTGGGCAAGGGCGTAATTCAAACCCATTTACTACGCCTAAATCATGAGGCGCTTGGCCTGCACACGCAGTTAAAAATAGAAAGGAAGATAGTGCTAAGGTTGAATTTTTTTTGTTCATTTTATTATTATCCAAAAGCAATCAAGTTATTCATACTAAGTGCTGGATACTAGACTAATGTATTTTCGTTGCTGATGCGCGACTTTTTTGACTACTTATAACTAGGCAGCAGGGCCGAAATCTTTTCTGCCCAAAGTTTATACCCTTCAGCATTCGGATGATAACCATCTTCGGCCATCCACTCTTTTTGCAAAGGCATTTCAATAGTTAAATGAGACCAGCCTTCAAGTAAGCATACTTGACGTAATCGATTATCTAATTGCCAAGCTCGTAAACCTAAAAACACATTCAAAGGAAAAGGCAGCGCAGGAAATAAATGCATTGGGGGGACTTGGGTAACGCACACTTTGGGTGTGCTATTAAGTGCAGAAGTTATATTCTCAATGCAACCCACTAGGCTTTTTTGCCAAACAGAAGCTGTCGTAAACGAAGTGGTATCATTCACACCCATCGTTAATAAAATGACATCAGGAGCACGGTGTAATTCGGTTTCTGCGATATGTTTAGAAAGATCAATAGCAACAGCGCCATTTTTTCCTATCGCTTGCCATAACCATGCCTGCTGTGAACCAGAGTTAAGATCACGAATAATATTCGCTGTTAGACCCTCTTCAAAACTTTTCACTCCAACACCAGCAACAGTGCTTTCACCAATATGCAGTAAAGAACGGTGCCGTATGACAGCATCAGAATTTTCGGCCACTGAGTTTTGGACCACTGAATGGCGCAAACCATCGACTTCAGGTAAACGTAGAGTGTTCGCTTTTACAGATTTGCCTTGTCTAAAGATAACAGGCAATAAAGGAAAGAGAGGAACATACAGGAAGTAACTCAGTACTCCCTGCAGTTTTAGAATCGTATGCTTTATCAAAGCAATATCCGATTAATCTTCAAACGTGCCGTTATGATAGATTTCTTGAACATCTTCTAATTCGTTCAACATATCAGTAAAACGTTCAAAAGCAGCCGCATCATCACCGGCTATAGGATGCTCCATCTGAGGCAAGTAGGTAATCTCTTGCACTTCAAAATCGATATCAGGATTCATAGCGGTTAATGCTGTTTTCGTTTTGAAGAACTCATTGGGTGGGGTTAATACCGTCACCATACCGTCTTCACATTCGATATCACTAACATCAACATCAGCTTCCATCAAAGCTTCTAATGCTTCATCTTCGTCATCACCTGCGAATACAAACATTGCGCGATGATCGAACATATGTAAAACAGAACCTTGGCTACCTACTTTCACTTTATTCTTAGTGAAAACACCACGAATATCACCAAAAGTACGATTACCGTTATCGGTTAAACAACCGATAAGTATCATAACGCCACCAGGGGCCATACCTTCATACAACGCAGGAACGTAGTTTTCACCGACACCAGAAGTTGCTTTAGCAAGCGCTTTATCAATCACATGAGTTGGAACTTGATCTTTCTTTGCGCGATCAATTAAACCACGAAGAGATAAATTGGCAGCAGGATCTGCACCACCCGCTTTAGCACAAACATAAATCTCACGGCCATACTTAGAATAAACTTTGGTTTTTGCCGCGGCCGTTTTAGCCATCGACAGTTTACGGTTCTGATACGCTCTACCCATCGTAATCATTCTTTCTAATTGCTTAAGTTGGATAGATTGTACCTATTGTTCGCTCTATCGGCCAGTGATCAAAATGATTCTGCAGGCAAGCTCATTTACATTCGCAATGTTATAATATAACATTAATACATAACGTAAAAGCTAAGCATCATATGATCGAGTATTGGTTGCGTGCTTACGAACAGATGATGAACTCTATTAAAAGCAGGTACTTATCTCATGTTACAAACTTTTCAAAATCTGGCCAAAACGCTAGCAAGAGTGTGCTTAATACTCACCATAAGCGCACCAGTCTTATGTAACGCAGACAGTGAAACAAAAGAGCATTCAGAACATGGGGAATCCCAAAGTCCACATGTTCATGGTAAAGCAGAATTGCATATTGTACTGGATGGCAAACAACTGTTTGTGGAACTTCATTCTCCAGCAATGAACTTACTTGGTTTTGAACATGACATACACAGTTCAGAAGATCAGAAGAAGGTCGAAAACACCCGTACCCGCTTGGAAAACCCCAATGCCCTTTTCCTATTTAATGATGGCGAATGCGTACCGAAACAGCAATCCTCAGATTTTTCCGACACCCACTCCCACAACGATATAGAAGCCACGTATCTATACATCTGTGAAAAGCCAGATAGCCTTCACTCAGCTAAAATTTTTCTTCTAAATGTCTTTTCGAATATTGCGTCTTTGCAAGTTCAATGGATTATTCATAACCAGCAAGGCGTCAGCACACTTGACCATCAACACAATGAAATTAATTTCCAATAATCTTCAATCTCAATCTTCAATGTCAACTTTCAATTAAGTGCAATAGAGACAAAAGATATCTAAAGGATACATATTCACATGTCTACATTTAAAGCGATCCCCACCAATGTCATTACAGGCTTCCTTGGTGTGGGTAAAACTACCGCTATTTTAAACTTACTTAAGCAGAAACCCGAAGGAGAACGCTGGGCAGTACTCGTGAACGAGTTTGGAGAAGTCGGAATAGACGGCAGCTTACTCCATGGAAAAGACAGAGTAGAGCAAGGTATTTACATAAAAGAAGTTCCTGGTGGCTGCATGTGCTGCTCTGCTGGCATGTCCATGCATATAGCATTAAACATGTTAATCGCTCGCGCTAAGCCGCATCGATTAATCATTGAACCTACTGGGCTAGGCCATCCTAAAGAAGTTCTAGACATACTTAGCAGCAAGCATTATCGCAGTATTATTGATCTTCGAACGACTCTTACATTAGTTGATGCACGAAAGATTCAGACTGAACGCTACACTAGCCACCAAACTTTTAACCAACAATTAGAAATTGCCGATGTGATTGTCGCGAACAAATCTGACCAATATCAGGCAAGCGATTTCCCTGCGCTTGTGGAATATATAGAAAACAAACATTCGCAAACCGATCAATCGATCTATCAAACAAGCATGGGAGATATTAAACAAGAATGGCTAACACCACCTTCATCCTATGTCAGTGATAATCACCCTACGATACCCAAAGAAACAGAGCAGCCGTTTAATAACGAACCCGCCCTTCCCTCTTGTGGTTACGTTAGTATCACGAACAAAGGAGAAGGGTTTTACAGTCAGGGATGGATATTTAAAAATACATTTACCTTCAATCGCAATAAGTTGCAGGCACTATTAACAGGGCTTAATGTCGAACGTATCAAAGCCGTCTTTATTACCGATCAAGGTATTATCGCATATAACAAAGCGGACACCGTGTTAACAGAAATAGAAGTTGATGAAGCATTTGATAGCCGCATTGAATGTATCGACTTGGTGAATTCGGCGTTCGATACTCTTGAGCAAGAATTATTGAATTGCATCAACTCTTAATTATAAAAACACTGTAGCTATTCAGGTAATTCAAATTAAGACAGGATAAGATCCGTTATTGTGTGTTTGTGGAACAAATATGCGAGGCAGGAGCCGAACTAAGGCTACAGGGAGGTATTTACGCCGTTTTGTGAAATAAATACGCAATCATGGATCATTTTTTAAAACCTACTAAATAGCTACAAAACCATTTAAGTAATTATAAAAATTATTCAGGCACATAAGGCGATATGGAATTAACAACCATGGAATAGGCTGAAGTAGCCGTATCGTTTTCAACCAGTGAAGTTTTAATTACCCCCGTCATCCAAAAAGGATCATAAAGCGCATTAAGCTTTAAGCCCTGAGGATACGAAACGTAAATAAGCTGATTCGGTGGCGGCGGTGGCAAATGAATACAAGCGCCAAAATAAGGAACAAAGAAAAACTGCGTAATTGTTTGTTCACCATCAAATTCTAACGGCACAACAAAGCCAGCAATTCTTATAGGCTGGTTATTAAATTCTTCGATTACACGAGTCGACTCTAGCGCCTCTTGATAGCGCCTATCACTGGCTGTAGCAATTGCGCTCTGAACACGATTACTAATTTGATCTTCAGGTGAGCCATCAACAATNTCGTCAATATAATCTGGTTGATTCAAAATCGCTTCCAGATCATCTTTCGGCATCAACTCGGTCCATTCAATGGTTCGGTAGTTTTGCACTGGCGGATCTGAAGGCGATTCAGTCACAGCGTTAAACTCGCTGATAATTTCGCCAGCAATAGATGAGAAAAAACCTTCCTCTCCCCTTGATTCAGAAGAACAGCTCGCCATGGCCACCCCACATAACAACATAAATACTTTGGGGTAATTCCATGATCTATTAGTGAATAGTAACAAGTGACATCCTCGTAGTATTTGCCATGCGGTATGTGAAATCTGCTGTTGAAATTGGCGCCATCAGTTACTGTTATGATATAACGTATTGCATATTGTGTCTGCATTAAACAACAAGAGGTGAGCCTAAGTGATAGTATCAATACGCAACTTACGATTCTCTTATGACAAGACAAACCATGAACCTATCCTAGAAATTCCTGAATGGTCAGTAACAGCTGGAGAACATGTNTTNCTGCATGGTCCTTCTGGTTCAGGAAAATCCACTTTGCTGAATCTTTTAGCGGGGGTTTTAACCTCAACTGAGGGCAGTATTAAGATACTCGATCAATCATTTGATCTTATGTCAGAACGCCAAAGAGATAAATTTAGGGCCAATCATATTGGTCTCGTTTTTCAACAGTTCAATCTTATTCACTACCTATCAGCACTNGACAACATCCGTCTTGCCAGCCACTTCACCAGCACACCTTTCCGAAAAAAAGATAACTCTCGTGCTAAAGAACTGTTAAAAACATTAGGGATCAATGACTCACTGTATAATCAANCTGCCTCCTCTCTTAGTACCGGACAGCAGCAGCGCGTGGCTATTGCCCGATCTTTAATTAATACACCCGAGCTATTAATTGTCGATGAACCTACTTCCGCANTGGATAGCAAAAGCCGCGATGCATTTATGACGATGTTAATGGAGACAGTAACCCAACATAATATTACGCTGATTTTCGTCAGCCATGATCAGTCACTCGCCCAATATTTTTCGAGAACCGTTGCCTTGCAAGAAATTAATACAGCCAGAGGTAATCACTCATGTTTATCCGCTTAGCATGGCGTAGTTTATTAAGCCGAAAAGGCGCCGTTGTAATGACGTTTCTGGCAATAACGGTCAGTATTTTTGTATTGCTGGGTATTGAGCATATTCGCCAACAAGCAAAGTCCAGTTTTAACAATACGGTATCGGGTATTGATCTAATAGTGGGTGCCCGAACCGGCGATATTAATCTGTTACTCTATTCAGTATTTCGCTTGGGCAATGCGACCAACAACATTAGCTGGTCAAGCTATCAAGATATTTCGAAAAGCCCAAAAGTAGCTTGGACTATTCCAATATCACTGGGTGATTCACACAAAGGTTATCGAGTGATGGGAACGACGACCGATTATTTTAAACACTTTCATTATGGCCAAAAACAAACCCTGAGTTTTACCCAAGGAAAAGCCTTCTCCGAAGTATTCGATGTAGTATTNGGAGCGGAAGTTGCCCATAAGTTAAANTATCAATTAGGAACTCAGCTCATACTGGCACACGGAATGGNNAGCACNAGCTTCAGNCAACATGATGACAAACCTTTTCGTGTCGTTGGCATTCTTCAGCCNACTGGAACACCTGTAGATCAAACTGTACATGTCAGTTTACNGGGTATCGAAGCAGTACATACTGATTGGCCAAACGGAATTAAAAGNGAAACACCAGAAACACCTGCAACAATCACCGCCTTCATGGTCGGTCTCAAATCCAAAATAGCGACCTTTCGTGTACAACGTGAAATTAACAACTACCAGCAAGAACCCCTATCGGCCATTCTACCGGGTGTCGCACTGTCTCAACTGTGGCAAATAACAGCAATAATGGANAACACNCTAATACTCGTATCCGCTTTAGTATTACTNTCATCGTTACTGGGATTAAGTGCCATGTTACTAACTTCTATTCGAGAAAGACGACGAGANATNGCCATCATGCGATCATTAGGGGCGCCACCATCTTTTCTGTTTTTATTAATTCAAGCTGAAGCTGTACTGATAACACTTGCAAGTTCAGCGTTTGCATTATTACTATTATCGTTATGCTTATTATCGCTTCGTGGTTTTCTCACTGAAAACTTTAGCTTATCGATCAGTACCAATGTATTCGACAAAAATACTTTATATCTGCTGCTAATTACTTTGGTCAGTGCAATAATGACTAGCCTAATTCCCGCCATATCAGCTTATTCAAATGCATTGCAAAAAAGACTGAATAATTAATAGCCGATAAGGCCTAAACAAAATAGATCAAAAAAGGAATCACCATGGCCGGCAGTAGCTTATTAATGCTCATCGACGATATCGCCAGTGTATTAGATGACGTTGCCGTATTATCAAAAGTCGCTGCGAAAAAGACCGCAGGCGTGCTGGGTGATGATTTAGCACTAAATGCCGAACAAGTATCAGGCGTCAGAGCCGAACGAGAGCTTCCCGTTATTTGGGCAGTCGCGAAAGGCTCATTTTTAAATAAGCTAATTCTTGTCCCTGCCGCATTATTAATCAGCGCGGTTGCTCCTTGGGCCGTCATGGTTTTACTCATGATCGGAGGCGCTTACTTATGTTTTGAAGGCTTTGAAAAAATTGCACATAAGTTCCTTCATAAAGATGAACATGCTCACAACAAAGAATCTCTTAAAAATGCGCTATTAAAACCTGAAGCTGATTTAGTCGCCTTCGAAAAAGAGAAAATCAAAGGTGCTATCCGTACCGACTTTGTTTTATCTGCAGAAATAATTGTGATTTTATTAGGTACAGTTCAAGGTGAAACATTCAGCACACAGATCGCCGTACTGTCTTTTCTGGCGATTGCTTTCACAGTAGGGGTTTACGGTTTTGTTGCCGCCATCGTAAAGATTGATGATGTAGGTTTGCACTTAATGAAAACGGCAACCACGTCGTTTTTTGGAAAAGCCAAACATTATATAGGCCAAGGCTTATTAGCATTTGCTCCCTTCTTAATGAAGACGTTATCTGTCGTTGGTACTATTGCTATGTTTATGGTGGGCGGTGGTATCTTGATGCATGGAATTCCAGGCGCTGAAACTTATGTTCATCACCTAACAGAAGATATGAACAATGTTATCGTAACAACATTATTTCCAATGCTTGCAGGCGCTTTAGTCGGCCTTATTAGTGGCGGTCTTCTCGTGACCTTAATGACAGCATTTAATAAAATTAAGGGGCAAACAGATAATGCCTAAATCAATATCAGAACAAACAAAAACAGACGCACTGAAAATAGCCAAAGGTATTCAAAAAACGGGGCAAACAAAAGAACAAACTAAACTTATTAGCCAAGGAATAGAAAAAGGCATAGCACTGTATAAGCAGCAGCAAAAAGCCAAAACCAGGGAAGCAGACAAACTGCGTAAACAAGAATTAAAAGCTAAACAAAAAGCAGATGCCGAAATGGCAGAAGAAATAATAGAAGAAGTGAAAGGCAACGGTTTTAGCCGCTACCTTCCATGGGGTTTACTCATACTCAGCTGGGCTGGGTTTGTCGCTTTCCAAGTACTTACAAATGCTTCTCTAGCATCGCTTTAATTGCAGGATAAGGTTGAGCACCTACGGTCACATCAACAGATTGGCCGTCTTTAAAGACCATCATCGTTGGTAATCCGCGTACCGCGTACTTGGCTAATATATCGCCCTCTTCATCTGCGTTGATTTTAACGATTTTCAATTTACCCTCATATTCTTCCGCCAACTGCTCTAAGACAGGCGCAATCATCTTACAAGGGCCGCACCAATCAGCGAAAAAATCGACGAGCACAACTCCAGAGCCATTCTCAACCTCAGCTCCAAATTGAGCGGCATTAATCATAGGTACTAAATCAGACATAATAATTCCTCATTCGTTTGTTTGTTGAATAGTTACTGTATTTATCAATCTGAATACATTGTAGTTGACCTCAGATTTAGAACTAGCCACTATAATTAAGAACAAAGATTCCATATTTGGAACAAACTCACAGGCTTGGCTAGTTATAAATGAAACTTGATAACCTCAAACTATTCGTCAAAACCCTACAAGCAGGTTCTGTCACCCAGGCTGCAAAAGAGCTAGGCATGCCTAAATCAAGCCTATCCAGACATTTAACCGAGTTAGAAACTGAATTCAATATTCGCTTGCTGGATCGTAGGCCACGCAACCTAGCCGCAACAGAAGCAGGACAATTACTATACAACCAAGCAGCACCTTTAATGGAAGGTCTTGAAGATGTTTCCGATTTTATGGAAGGCTGGCGCGAAAACCCCAGAGGGTCTCTCAAGATATTATTTCCTCAGGAATTTTTTAATCAGCAAGTCGGACAACTCGCAATTGAGTTCATGAGCCGATATAAAGAAATATGCCTAACCATCAACCATTACAGTGGTGAACTACCTATTAATAGTCGTGATTACGATTTAGTTTTTATCCTTCATGATAGTCCTCTTCCCGCTTCCGATATGATCATCCGGGAACTAATGAGTCTGCCTCAAGGTATTTATTGCAGCCCCTACTGCGCAACACAAATTAACCTAAATGAACTGAATGACTTATCTCAATATGAAGTCATTTTAGAAAATAACGAAAACAGTTGGCAGTTTCATAAACGCAGTGATCAAAATAAAAACCCAAAAAATCGTACAGAAACAATCAGTATTCCTGTTAAAGGGCGGTTAAATATGAACAGTGCAGAAATGAGATTGATTGGGGCCATACGCGGAATGGGAATGGTTAAACTGCCGCAATACATTGCTGATCAACAAGTGCGCTTGGGTTCATTAAAACAGGTAAATACACCTCACCCTTTAGAAGCACAAACAGTATCTGTTCTTTATCCAACACGAATGATGCCTCGAAAAACAAAAACATTTTTAGATTTTATCCAAGATAATATTGGTCGTTTGCATTCAATTGTTTAATGGCTATATTTCATGAAAATTATGAAACAGTGTGTTTACTCAACATAACAACGTATTAGTTGCACTCCCCATAAACTTCGGCACTATATAGCTTGGACAACAGCACTGAAAAATTAGGTACAGCGCAATGGATTTACAAATACTAGCGGGTAAGAAAGCCTTAGCTGAAATACAGCAACATGGATTGAGACCCGAGCGCATTAAATTAATGGTAGGTGCAAGCGGTGGCCCCAAGTGGCTAATGTTGAGTCGTCTAGATCAATATCTAAGTGAGCATTTTTTGCCTCAAGCTAAGCAGCCTATTTCATTATTAGGATCCAGTATCGGTTCTTGGCGCATGGCCTGTTACGCTCAGGAAGATCCATTAGCCACATTTAAAGAATTCGAAAATCTTTATACGCAGCAGCGTTACAGCGCAAAAATTAAACCTGAAGAGATCAGTGTATATATTGATAAAATATTATCGAAATTATTTTCACCTTCACGATCAAAATACATTACTGAAAACCCTATAAGAAAACTGCATATCGTCGCCGTTAGAACTCGTAAGTTATTAAATGGCCGCTCTAAATTCGCTCAAGGGTTTGGTTTACTTTCTGCCGCAACCGGAAATCTACTTTCATCGAAAGCCGTTGAAGCATTATACCCAAGAGTGATTATCAGCCCTGAAAAAAGTACAGCCCCTTATTTTTCAGAGCCTGAAACGATTGAATTAAAATCCGAAAACTTATCCAAATCATTAGTCGCCTCGGGTGCCATTCCTATGGTGATGGAACCGACAAAAGTTGAAGGTGGAAAAGATCGTTGGTATTGGGATGGTGGCTTAGTTGATTATCATTTTTCTGGCCCGTTCAATGTTGAAGATGGTTTGGTTTTTTATCCCCATTTCTTCCCGAAAATAACGCCAGGCTGGTTAGACAAAGGAATTCCTTGGCGCAAAGCGAAAGCTAAAAATTATGACAATGTCGTGATGCTAACACCTTCAGAATCTTTTATAGCGAATTTACCTTATGGAAAAATTCCAGATCGTAACGACTTCGTTAACTTATCCAATGAAGAACGTGAAAAATCTTGGGCAACGGTACTTAAAGAAACAGATCGCCTAGTGACTGAACTTCACTCTGCTTTAGAAAAAGATGGTGGCCGTAGTGCTGTGATGCCAATAGAAAGTATCTTGTAGCGCAAGAATTTCATGACTCATGATGAATACATTGACATATTACTAAGTAAACTTATAATTTATCACTCACTCTAGTGATGAGTGAGGGCTATTAGATTATGCCTACTGGTTGCTATTTAAAATAGTAACCAATTCAAAGGATTTGAAGCGCTTGTCTCTATATAGATTCACCCCGCCCTCTATTTCTTATCGGTCTAATCAATACCTCACTGTTTCTCAATATCAGAGAGTGATGTATATCTATAAAAATTCTCAAGGAAAATGCAATGAATAAAATTATATGCGTAGCACTTTTGTGCTTAGGCGCTACTGGTTGCTCTACCGTTTACATGGATAGTGCCTCAGCTAAAGATGGGGGTCGCTATGTATCAGGTTCTCATAATGGACAAAAGGTAATTTTCTACTGCCCCGCTAAAGATAGTAATTCCGATTGCGTAAATGTTGATATTGATTATAAGTAACCTAGGGAATTAAAAATATGAAAAATGTAATTGTTATCGCTTTAGCTTCATTAGCTCTTTCTGGCTGCGCATCTAACTTTACTAGTATTGAAGAAAGTAAAGACGGGGCTAGTTTTTATCTAACAGAAGTTTGGTATGGTCCTTTTAATGTCACCGGCACTCTTTATGAGTGTGATGCTGAAAGTAAGACTAAAATGACTTGTTCTGAAAAGAGTGACTAGTTTTTTTGGCTGAAGACACTAAGTCTTCGGCTTCTTCTTAAATAATACTCCCTGAATGCCTACCAAGACTTAATGTCTTTTCCCCCTGATCTTAAATTGGTTATTAGAGATTCCTTTAATAATCAGAAGTTATCCAAAATCATTATTCTACCATCACCTTCATGACCTCAATCACTACTCCCGCCCCCTATTTTCCTCTACACTAATAGTCATATTAAACTAATATTCCAAGCTATCTTTTAAGCTTCATCGAACATCGATTTTAGGATTCTTCATGAGCACCACTCTTTCATTTCCAGAACAGCTCAATGACTACTGGCAAACAACCCAAGATAAGCTTNTCTCTGAATTTGAATTTAGAGGATTNNATTGGCAGCANTTATTTNGNGCTTTAACCGNAGANCAGCAAGCAGATGTAAAAAAGATCTGCACGATTAGTGCTTTTGTGGCGGGTAATATTGCGATTGAAGGTGAGTACTTTTTCCAGAAAGTCAGTTCGGGTGATATTTACCAAAGGCTTAATGCTCAACAATTAGAACAAAATCTACTCGATTTAATTACCTCTGATAATGCAGAGCAAGCAAGCGAAGAGCAGCTTTTTAAGGCGCTTCGAATTTTTCGTCGTCGCACCCAAATTCATATTATTTGGCGTGACCTGTTGCGCCTTGCTAAAACCATGGATACCACGCGCATGTTATCCGATATGGCCGATGTGTGTATTACTCAAGGCTTAAACCATGTGCATGCTATGTTGGCCGAAAAACACGGCCAGCCGATCGGTAAACACAGTAAAAAAGAACAACACCTGCTGGTTTTAGGAATGGGCAAACTAGGCGCTCATGAATTAAATTTAAGCTCTGATATTGATTTGATTTTTGCTTATCCCGAATCTGGTATTACCACGGGTAATGCCCAAGGTAGAAGAGAGCTTTCCAACCAAGAGTTTTTTATTAAGGTAGGGCAAAAGCTGATTCAGGCATTGGATAATTCCACCATTGATGGATTTGTTTTCCGAACCGACATGCGTTTACGTCCTTACGGTGAAAGTGGCCCTCTGGTGATGAATTTCGCGTCAATTGAAGAGTACTATCAAGATCAGGGGCGAGACTGGGAACGCTACGCTATGGTGAAAGCGCGTATTATTACCAGTGAAGGCTTATCTTCAATTCAAGCTGAAAGTAGCGTCTCAGGCCAAGAATTACTCTCTATTTTGCGCCCTTTCACTTATCGCCAATATGTTGATTACACCGCTTTTGAATCATTACGTTCGATGAAGGCAATGATTAATACCGAGGTGCGCCGCCGAGGTTTACAAACCAATGTGAAGCTAGGTTCAGGTGGTATTCGTGAAATTGAATTTGTGGTGCAGGCNTTTCAATTAATNCGTGGNGGNCAAGAGNAAGANNTNCAAACTCGTGAACTATTAATCGTTATTGGTATTTTAGAAGGCGAAGGCTACCTTCCCGCTGAAGCNTGTANAGANNTNCGCCAAGCNTATNTATTTTTACGTGATGCCGAACATGTGATTCAAGCATTAAACGATGAACANACCCAATTATTGCCCAGTGATGATTATCAGCAAAGCAATGAAGCACAAAGCCGTATGAGCTATGCAATGGGCTTTGACCGTTGGTCTGAATTTTTAATTGAGCTCGATAGCCAACGAGAGAAAGTAAGTCATCACTTCGCCCAGATCGTTGCTCCTACAGACACTGCTGAAGAATGCGATGAAGAAAGTTCTAAAGTAGCGAAGCAGGCTTGGCAAGATTTATGGCATGGTAATTTTGATGCCGACCATGGCCATGGAGANGAAGAAAAGGCCTTTTTGCAGCAATTTCCTTGTACACAAAGCGACGCAGTTATTGAGGGAATTGAGAAATTCCGCAATTCTCGACCTGTACAGACCATGCAGACGATTGGCCGTGAACGTCTTGATGCCCTAATGCCATTATTATTGGAACAGTTATGGCAGCAAGACAACCCTGTTAATACGCTAGAACGTATTATTCCGGTTATTAGCGCGATTGTTCGCCGTACCGTGTATTTAGTATTGCTGACTGAAAACCCTCAAGCACTGAAGCATTTATTAAAACTGGCCAGCATCAGCCCTTGGGTTGCCGATTATATTGCTCAAGCACCAATCCTATTGGATGAGTTGCTGAACCCACAGCAATTTTATAGCCCTGTTTCTAAGCAAGACTTAGCCACAGAGTTACACCTACGTTTATTGCGTATTGATGAGAATGATCTTGAACAACAAATGGATCAGCTTCGTCATTTCGCCAACGCTCATAAATTACGAGCAGCAGCAAATGAAGTACAAGGCACGCTAACCTTAATGCAAGTAAGTGATTACTTAACCAACCTTGCGGAGGTGCTTCTTGATAAAGTCAGTCAACTAGCTTGGCAGCAGGTTGTGGCCAAGCATGGTTATCCTAGAGATGCGAATAACGAAGAAGTATTAGAACCTGAGTTTATCGTCGTGGGTTATGGTAAAACGGGTGGGCTAGAACTGAGCTATGGCTCGGACCTTGATTTGGTTTTTCTCTATGATACCGCTAAAGGCAAATCCACATCTGGTGCTCGTGAATTAGATAATGGCGTTTTCTATACCCGCATGGGCCAGCGAATGATTCACATTTTGAGTACTCAGACTCGCGCCGGTGAATTNTACGAAGTTGATATGCGCTTACGCCCTTCTGGTGCATCTGGGATGATCGCAACATCATTGGCAGGATTTGAAAAGTACCAGCAAGAAAACGCATGGACTTGGGAACATCAAGCTCTGGTNCGCGCCCGTAAAGTTTCGGGGAGCAATGCCGTTCAAGCCAAATTTGAACAAATTCGCCAGTCAATTCTAACAATGGAGCGAGAAAAGCCNCTCTTGAGTGAAGAAGTGCAAGCCATGCGCCAAAAAATGAGGGATAATCTCGGCTCTAAAAATTCCACCGATGTGCGTTTTCAGCTCAAGCAAGATGCCGGTGGCATTGTTGATATCGAATTTATGGTGCAGTACGGTGTGCTCGCTTGGTCACACCAATACCCAGAACTTACGCAAGTAACCGACAATATGCGGTTACTCGATGCCTTTGTTCATTGCGGCCTGATGAGTTCAAAAGACTGTCAGACCCTCCAGGAAACCTACCTGGCCTATCGCGTTGAAACTCATAAACGCGCACTGCAAAAACAAGATTTACTAATGACTCAGGTTGAACTGGATCAATTAGGCTTTGATATTAAAATCAACAATGTCATCTCACTTTGGACATCTTGGCTCGCGACCAATGCAGATCGTTGATATAAGCATTTGATACAAAATTGAGTTAGGTATAGAAATGGCCGCATTTGGAACAGTTTTCATGCCGAAGATGTCATTGGCATCTTTCGACAACAATTCTTGGACAGCTTCAAGCATCGTTCCATCCGACAAGTTAGAGCTTCACCCTGGCGCGCATGTCTTGCACTATTCAAGCACATGCTTCGAAGGTTTGAAGGCATTTAAACACGAAGATGGCACTGTAAATATTTTCCGCATGGATGCCAACATCGAGCGCATGTCGCAAAGCAGTGAATTATTGAGCCTACCTGAAATCAATAAAGACCAGCTTGGTCAAATGATTAAAGATACCGTTGCTCTGTATTCTGATGATGTTCCGAGCCCTCCCGGTTCTATGTACATNCGCCCAACACATATTGGTACAGAGCCCGCTATCGGAAAAGCCGCTGCCGCTACTGCATCATCTCTTTTATATGTACTTCTATCTCCTGTTGGTGATTATTTTACTGGCGGAGCAAAGCCACTAAGACTTTTATTAGAAGAAGAAGGCATGCGTTGTGCGCCGCATATGGGCATGATTAAAAGTGGTGGCAACTACGCGAGTGCATTAGGCCCTATTTCTAAAGCACGTAAAGAAAGCGATGCCGATCAGATTCTGTTTTGCCCTAATGGCGATGTTCAAGAAACGGGCGCTGCTAACTTTATCCTGATTGATGGTAACGAAATCATCACGAAAGCATTGGATAGCACTTTCCTACACGGTATTACACGCGATTCGATTTTGACCATCGCACGTGATGCTGGCATGACAGTAACTGAACGAGATTTCACGGTAACNGAANTGNTNGAACGCGCGAAGAAGCCTGGTACTGAAGCAGCGCTTTCTGGTACCGCTGCCGTTTTAACACCGGTTGGAACCTTGATTCACAATGGCCAAGAGTTTTCTGTTGGATCGGGTGAGCCTGGCGAAACAACATTGAAGCTACGCCAAGCATTGAATGATATTCAATGGGGTAAGGCTGAAGACAAATACGGCTGGTTAGAAAAAGTTTAGAAACGCTTTAAATAACGTTTCTAAACGATAGTCGTGAATCAATNAAGCCTGCCTCGTGTTAAAGCGTTGCGGGTTTTTTTACGGCTGTTTTTCGTACCTCGGTTTTTTGTATAACTTTTTTATTTGAGATAATNAATATGAGCNCTGTTTCAATTTTTTTAATCATCATCGTATCGATTGGCTTTCTCTCAATCATTGCGGAAGATTTGATTAAGGTAAATAAAGCTAAGTCGACGTTATTTTGGGGAACNCTTGCTTGGATTGTGCATTTCATTTCATCCAGTATGAGCGGACATTCAGAAATCGCCTCTGAAGCCCTGAATGAAAACTTGCTCGACATTGCCACCCTCTGGTTATTTTTATTCTCAGCCATGACCTTCGTTGCCTATTTGTCTGAGAAAGGCGTGATAGAAATCATTGCCAGCTATTTACTACCCAAGCAGCTCAGCGAACGGGGTTTATTATTTTTTATTGGNGCTTTCTCATTTATTTTTTCTTCGCTTGCCGACAACATTACAGCAACTCTGGTCTGTTTAACCATTCTGCTCGGTTTGAATATAGAGCGTGATAAGCTGGTTAAATACGCAATTGTTGTTGTGTATGGCGTTAACGCCGGNGGTGTTTCGTTGATCACGGGNGATGTAACAACGTTAATGATTTTCCTTGCTGATAAAGTCGATATTTCTGATTTATTGATGTTGGTTTTACCGGCCTTCGCCTCTGTATTTATTTTATGCTTGTTAATGTCTTACGGTATGANCGGNACTATTGAAGTCAAAGCACAAAAACAAACTCTAGCTCCAGTTGATTCATTCATTGCATTGCTTTTTTTCTTAACCATTATTGGCGTTATTTTTGGCAATGTATTCTTTGCAATTCCACCAGTGCTATCTTTTCTATTTGGTTTAAGCGTTATGTTTATGGCTGCAAGGGCCCTGAACCGCGACGATCCTATTTTGGACTATGTTCGTAAAATTGAATTTGACACCCTGCTCTTCTTCTTGGGTGTTTTGCTATTGGTTGGCATGTTGAAAGAAGTCGGTGTACTAGAANTATTCTTAGNCGTTTATAAACAATCACCTNCGCTNATNGCTAACTATACGGTCGGTATTACGTCTGCGTTATTTGATAACGTACCGTTAACCTCAGCTATCCTGAAATCTGGCATCGATATGGCACAGAACGAATGGTTGGCATTAACCTTCTCTGTAGGTGTTGGTGGTGCTTTATTAGCTATCGGCTCCGCTGCCGGTGTTGTTGCTATGAGTAAGGTTCCTGAACTTACTTTTATGCGCTACTTAAAATATTTTCCTCAACTGTTTATTGCATACAGCGCAGGCTACTGCCTAGTGGTTGTTTTCGTTCAGTTTATAAGGGGCTAAGCAAACCTCTTAAATTCAGTAGGTATTTTTTTGATACCTACTGCTTCCCCTAGTATTGGAATTAAAAAACTGAGTTCCATTTTCAAGCGCTATTCAGCCTGCTTTTTTATTACTAAGATAAGANCCTTATCATCCTGGTTAGAAAGTGACTTCATGCTCAATTTAGATTTCAGCAAACACATTTTTATTGATAGCAATCTAGAGCCTTGGCAAGAGAGCCCTATGAAAGGGGTTTGGCGTAAACGCTTAGCCCGTGAAGAAGCTGAATGTGGCCATGCAACGAGTATTGTGAAATACGANGCTGGTGCAAGCTTTTCATCNCACCCACATCCGTTAGGTGAAGAAATCTTTGTCTTAGACGGGGTGTTTTCGGATGAAACAGGTGACTACCCTGCNGGCACTTATATTCGTAATCCCGAAGGCTTTGAACACGCGCCTTTTAGTAAAGAAGGCTGCACCCTGTTTGTTAAACTTCATCAGTTTCAAACAACAGACANCGAACAAGTACGCATTGATACCCATAATACAGAATGGTTGCCTGGCATTGGTGGTTTAAAAGTCATGCCACTGCATCAGTTCAATAACGATCAGATGAATGAATCTACCGCGTTGGTTTTCTGGCCTGCTGGTGAACACTTCCAGCGTCATACCCATTTTGGTGGAGAAGAAATTTTGGTCATAAGCGGCGAATTTGTCGACGAACATGGCCGCTATCCTGCAGGNAGTTGGATTCGTAGCCCGCATTTGAGTAAGCATAATCCCTATGTTGAACAAGATACTGTTATTTTAGTTAAGGTAGGTCATCTTCCTCTATAAGTTTTAATGNTCATGGCCTTCACTTGTACTGTTTAAAGTGTGAATGAATTGTATACTTAAATGAGTACTCGATTTCAAACAAGTATCTGTATTTCAAACAAGGAAGCACCATGACGATTATGCAAGCCGTCTTCTGGCTTATCGCAAGTTTAGGCAATGCTTTTGCCGTGTATTTATTTAATCAATACGGCAGCACTCTTGATACTTGCCTGTTAATTTTTACCTTATCTTATACCCTAATTGGTTTANACGACCTGTTTTTTAGCCCTCATAATTTAAATCGTTTATATCCCGTTGTAGCTTACATCCGTTATTTTTTAGAATCTTATCGAGTTGAAATTCAGCAATATTTTATAGCGAGTAATACCGAAGAGCTTCCTTTCAACCGCGAGCAACGCTCTTTGGTTTATCAACGTGCTAAAAATATTCGCGACACTATCGCTTTTGGTACCCAGCGAGATCTTATGGAAGAGAACTATCTTAGCTTGTGGCATTCCATGTCACCTAAAACCGTAAAAGACGAAACTAAGGTAGTCACTATTGGTGGCCCTGATTGCCTTCAACCATATGATGCTTCGCATCTTAATATTTCAGCAATGAGTTTTGGGTCGTTAAGTTCCAATGCCATTGAAGCACTTAATTTAGGCGCACAAAAAGCAGGTTGTTATCATAATACTGGAGAAGGCAGTGTTAGCCCTTACCATCTAAAACATGGTGGTGATATTGTTTGGCAGATCGGAACTGGGCTATTTGGTTGTCGTGATCAAGACGGTAATTTCAACCCTCATTTATTTGCACAAACAGCCTCAAAACCTGCGATTAAAATGATCGAGATTAAACTTTCTCAAGGCGCAAAGCCTGGTCATGGTGGCGTTTTACCGAAAGCTAAGATTACGCAAGAAATTGCAGACATTCGTAATGTCCCTATGACANAAGACTGCATATCTCCTGCNATAAATCCTGAATGCACCTCCCCTAAAGATCTATTAAATTTTGTACAAAAATTACGTGAGCTCAGTAAAGGTAAACCCGTTGGTTTTAAGTTGTGTGTCGGTAATCCAGCGGAGTTTTTAGGGCTATGTAAAGCAATGCTAGAAACAGGCATCACTCCTGATTTCATTACCGTAGATGGCGCAGAGGGTGGCACAGGAGCTGCGCCAGTAGAATTTAGTAACCGCTTAGGCATGATGTGCCTAGAAGGCATTTATTTTGTTAACAATGCATTAGAAGGCGTTGGGCTTCGAGACAAAATTCATATTATCGCTTCAGGAAAAACCGCTTCAGGTTTCGATCTACTTTCTAAAATCGCTGTGGGGGCAGACTGTGTCAACGCTGCAAGAACCATGATGATGGCGCTGGGGTGTGTGCAATCTCGCCATTGCAATAACAACCTTTGCCCTACGGGTATTGCGACACAAGATCCTGCTNGAGCCAAAGCGGTTGATNTTCAAGATAAGAGTGAACGAGTCAAAAACTTTCATAAGAATACGCTTAAAAACTTCTATGAATTAGTAGGGAGCATGGGGTTAGATGATCCCGATAAACTCATGCCTCATATGATTAAACGAAGAACGTCCAACGGACTCTTATCTCCTGTAGGAAGCTTGGTTAAACCACTAAAAACGAATGCCTTAATAGATGGCGGTNATATCGCTGAACCTTGGCAGCATTGGTGGAAGGAATGTACGGCTGATTCTTTCTATGTTGAAGACCACGACACCAACAGTATGATCACGACGCTTTCGATAGATTAAACAAAAACCATTACTATTAAATTGGCCCTGTTAACGCGGTTGCTCAAAAAAGCACCGAATTAACAGAGGTCCAGTTAAAACGACCGTTTGAACGAGTTATATCTAACTTATACTTGTTGTTATCCACAGATTCTGTGGAGAACTCCCCTAAAAATCGCGTAATCTTATCCACATTTCGCCCATATTTTATATATATCACTGCTTAAATAATAACTAGATTGTTTTTATCCACTGCGTTAAATCTTCTATAAATCACTGATAATAAAAGATTTTTTGATATTTATTTAATCAAATTAAAGTTATAAACAGCCTATTATCAGTAACCACACAACTTTTCCACAGGGTTATGCCGATATAGACATAGTTTCACTACTCTATTCCATCCCATCGGCTCACAAATAGCCTTTAATGGTCATTTATAAAGTTACGTAAAGGAATTGGGCAGGTATAGTAGTAGCCCATTTAATTTCTGTTACTTTTTAGTGTGTAATTTCTTATGCTGTACTACGTTCGTCTTGTGGCTGTTTCTTTATACTTTGTATTGTTCAGTTTTATGGCGCTTATCTATTCTTGCATCCGCCCTTTTCACCCAAACAATACTCATACCTGTTTAAAATTCCTGTTCCCTACCTATTGGATGATGAACTTAAAGGTCATTCAAGTTAATGATCCTCAAATAGATTACCCTGTGGTGTACATCGTAAATCATCAGGATCTACTAGATGTCTTTTACTTTGCTAAGATTTGGCCGAAAAATTGTTCAGGTGTTGGCAAACAAGAGTTAGCTTGGATCCCTGTATTTGGTGCTGCTTTTTGGTTGGCGGGTAATATTTTTGTTAACCGTGGGAATAAAGATAAAGCCCGTGCAGTTGTTGATCAGATGGCTGAAAAAATCACGACCTTAAATCGTTCTATTTTCATTATGCCAGAAGGAACTCGAAGCCAAGGAAAAGGACTACTGCCCTTCAAGAAAGGCGCTTTTTTGGCTGCTATAAAAGCAGGTGTGCCTATTGCTCCATTGTGCGTTAGCTCTACTAAAAATGTGACCATGAATGATTGGATACCTAAGCCCGCCTTGGTTGAATTTTTAGATCCCATTCCAACCAAAGACTTAAAACCTGAAGATGCTGAACGCCTAGCATTGGAGTGTCACGAATTAATGAAAGCTAAAATTGAAGAGTTAGATAATCGACTGGCAGCAGAATTTTAGNAAGATTTAAGCCATTGCCTCTTTACCAAGGAAGAGGCTCAANATGCTTNGCCCAATCTNTTGGNTGAAGTNTTGCTAACTGCTGTGAAAAGATTTNGCTACGTTGAACAACCTCATGCCAATAAGCNTTGCGCTCNTCATCATTCAANTNNACAAANTCNTNACGATCNGGAATNTTCTCAAANGGCAGACTTTTAACAAAGGNTTGNTTAGGAACNAATAANATCGTACGTGANTAATGNTCNTGNNTTGGCTTNCGCCATTTNAATGATTTATCAAACCANCTNGGCGCNGGTACNTTNGANAAATGAGGGTATAAAACAAATCCTTGNTTCGNNTTNANTGGTANNTCAAANCCNTAGTCCGTAATACCNCCNTCTTGATANATTCCCTTNCCNGCAATATCTCNAACGCCTTTCGTTAATACAGGAATGCAGCCAGTCGATAAAATAGTGTCTGCCACCAATGATTGTTCCATCATTTGATAACGACTCGGAAGATCTCTCAAGCGTTCTAAAGGAGGTTTCTGGGCGGGGTGATGCATCACCACTCGAGTGAACTGCAACCCCAAGCTTTTGCGGCTAACCAAATTCCCTAAAGCTGAAGCAACAAAACCAAGGCCTTGCCAAAAACGTAATTGTTTTGCCGCTAAGCCATGGCATTGCGTGGTTATTAGATGCAATCTCGAAGTCGGATGTTGTAATACTTCTTCGACGCCCA
>PAOL01000062.1 GCA_002708475.1 Oleispira sp.
AGAGTGTGACATAACGATTCCTAAAATAACGATGGAGATAATATAAGCTTAGCTGGCACTGCCAGCTAATGTAGAGTTGGAAAATAGATGACAATATCGTTTACGAGGTTTCTGTTCGATACGCATAAGTTGCATTAAATCGAGACATAATCCANTCACCACTNGTNANCATTTCATACTTAGGCTNTTCNCCTTCNNCTAAGCAGCTNTCAATNCANCGNACNTCNGNNTCNNANCTNGGNTCNACAAAGAAAGGCATNGAATANCNNTGNGTATNNCTTGGNGGNCTCGCNACTCGGTGAGCCGTTGAACGGTANTGATCATTNGTCCANCGCTGCATTAAATCACCAATNTTNACNACNATANNNTCTTTNATAGGTGGNGCNGCNANCCATTCANCTTGTGCGTTNCANACNTCTAANCCNCCAATNTCNTCTTGGGCNAGNANNGTNATNCANCCNTANTCNGTNTGAGCNCCTGCGGCNTTAGTNTGNGCNTCNACNNCGNCATTGGCCGGACGTGGTGGNTANTGCAANAANCGCANTACACTNATNTGATCATCAAANTATTGATTNAAGAANTTTTCNGGNTGNTTNANCGCAATNGCCATNGCCTTNANTATGCGTTTNGNAACNGCCATTAANAAACCNTANTGNTGGTTCATNTGCTGNGCAAANCCTTCTANCTCNCCATATTGGTTNGGGCCATANAGCTGNGGGCAAGCTTTTGCNATTGGNTGNTCNGGATGAATATCCAGAGCCATATCGAAGGTTTCTTTCCAGTCTTGTGGTTGTGTTGGGTCCAGTTGTTCTGACCCTTTTGTGCCCCAGCCTCTGTGATTAGAGCTGTTGGCAATTAGAATTTGTTGTTTTACATCTTCAGGTTGGGCGAAAAAGCGCTCGGCTAGATCAAACATACTCTTCATTTGTTCAGAAGAAATACCGTGTCCTGTGATGTAAAAAAAACCCATTTCTCGGCAGGCATGATCGATTTCTTTCGCCACGGCTAAATAAGCTTGCTCATCGCCTGAATTAAGTGGGGAGATATCAATTAATGGAACTGTTTTCATGACTTTACTACCTATATAGCGGCTTTCAGAATGGAAAGCCGCATTCTTTCTAAATTACTTCTACCTTACTTAGGAATAGTTGCGTCGATGCCTTTTACGTACCAATTAACACCCGACAATTCCTGGTCTGTTAATGAATGACCTTCTTTAACAACTAGGTTGCCTTGGTTATCATAAATAGGACCAGTAAATGGTTTTAACTTACCTGATTTAATATCATTATAAGCAGTCATNACCGCNTCCTTAGTTTTAGCTGGAAGATTGTCATTAACTGATGCAACAACTAACAAATCTTCCGCAAAACCACCCCAGTAATCTTCCGATACCCAAGTGTCATCCATTACTTTTTGGATTCTATCAATATAATAACTAGACCATTTATCTTGAATCGAGAACATGTGTGCATTCTTAGAGAATTGGCTCATGTCAGACGCTTGGCCGATAGCTTTCACACCTTTCTTTTCCGCTGCCTGTAAAGGTGCAGGACTATCAGTGTGCTGAAGGATAACATCAGCGCCTTGTGCCATTAATGCATTCGCGGCTTCTGTTTCCTTAACTGGATCATACCAAGTACTTACCCACATGATTTTAATTTTAACATCAGGGTTAACCGTCTTCGCAGCCATGTAAACAGCATTGATGTCGCGGATAACTTCAGGGATTGGGAAAGAAGCAATATAACCAATGGTATTAGTTTTGGTTTCAAGACCCGCAGCAATACCAGAAACATAACGTCCTTCATACGTTCTCAACAAATAAGTCGACACGTTTTCAGAACGCTTATAACCCGTTGCATGCTCAAACTTCACATTAGGAAAGCGTTTAGCAACTTTAAGTGTTGGGTTCATAAAACCAAATGATGTGGTAAAGATAAGATCTGCACCACCTTTAGCCATTTGACGAATAACTCGCTCGGCGTCAGCACCCTCAGGCACATTTTCTACATAGGTAGTTTCAATTTTATCGCCATAAAACTCTTTTGCTTCGATACGCCCGCGGTCATGCTCATAAGACCAGCCATAATCACCTACTGGCCCTACATAAACAAAGCCCACTTTTAATGGATCGTCATCAGCAACAGCTGCTTGCCCAATACCAAGACCTAAAGCTAAAGAGGTAGCGGCCAACAAAGACTGCCAAGGTTTCTGTTTTAACATATGAATTCTCCTAATACGTCTAAGACGGTTGTAATGTTTCATACAGCTAAAGCAATAACTTGGCCAATTGGACAAGAAAATGAGAAGAATGCCGAAAATAAGCCTCTCAACGGGATTATTCAACAATATAACGACGCAACTTATTTTTCTCATCTACAAGTGATGCACTAAAAGAAAACAAAATTTATTCACATGCACCATTTCATTTAATCAATTAACCTATTGATATGGATAAATAGCCAACTGAGTTTTGTACAAAACAAGACATAGCTCTATAACCCACTATGCTGTAAGCTGCACCCCCGCTAAATCAAGTGAGTTTTCTATGAGTTTTGCCGATCTGGGTCTTTCTCCAGCCATTCTTGAAGCTGTAACAGCACAAGGCTATACAACACCGTCACCTATTCAGGCTGCTGCTATTCCTGCAGTTCTTGAAGGCAAAGACATCATGGCTGCCGCTCAAACCGGTACAGGCAAAACCGCAGGCTTTACTTTACCTATTTTAGAAATGCTTGCTAAAGGTCCACGCGTACAAAACAACCAAGTTCGTGCACTCGTATTAACACCAACTCGTGAGCTAGCTGCCCAAGTTGCCGATAACGTCGACAAGTATTCGAAAAATACCCACTTAACATCTTGCGTAATCTTTGGCGGCGTAAAAGCTAATCCACAAATGATGCGCATGCGTAAAGGGGCTGATGTACTTGTTGCAACTCCTGGTCGCTTATTAGACTTGATGAACCAAGGTGCTATTAAATTCGCTCAGCTTGAGTTTTTAGTTCTAGATGAAGCTGATCGCATGCTAGACATGGGCTTTATTCACGATATTAAAAAAATATTAAAAGCCTTACCAAAGAATCGTCAGAACCTATTATTCTCTGCCACTTTTTCAAATGATATCCGCGCACTAGCAAAAGGGCTTGTACACAACCCTGTTGAGATCTCCGTTGCTCCGCCTAACGTTACAACTAAGTTAGTAAAGCAGTGGATTTATCCTGTGGATAAAAAACAAAAGCCAGCAGCGCTCGCCAAATTAATTGAAGACGGCAATTGGAAACAAGCCCTAGTATTCAGCCGCACCAAGCACGGGGCAAATAAACTAACAAAGTTTTTAGAAGGTCGTGGCATTACCGCTGCTGCAATTCATGGTAATAAAAGCCAAGGGGCTCGTACTCGAGCATTAGCTGATTTTAAAGCCGGTGAAGTACGCATTCTAGTCGCTACAGATATTGCCGCACGCGGTATTGATATTGAGCAACTNCCTCAAGTAGTAAACTTTGANCTACCGAATGTGCCTGAGGATTATGTCCATCGTATCGGTCGTACAGGTCGTGCAGGAGCTGAAGGTCATGCTGTATCATTGGTTTGCGCTGATGAAACAAAAGAATTATTTGCGATTGAACGAGTAATTGGTGAACTGCTTGAACGTGAGATTTTACCGGGCTTTGAGCCAGAAAATCGTTTACCAGAGTCTAAATTAAACGCACGCGCACCAAGAGCTAACAAACCCAAGAAGCCTAGGTCTCACAACGAGCATCGTGATGGCCAGCATGCAGCGAATAGCACTAAGAAACACAAGCCAAAGCAAGGGGGCAGTGGCGAACGAGCCAACACCTCTGGCAAAGCACCTCGTCGTGGGCAGTCTGCAGCAAAGAAATCAACTTCAGGTGGCTCTGATAGCCCTTGGGCAAATAGTAACGGCCAGCGCCACAAGCCTACTCGATAGAGATAACACCTTGTGAATCCCTAGTCTGTCTCTTGATGATGGACTGGGGATTTTTTTGCCTGTCACTTACAGAGCTAAGAAATACTATCTCCTTTTCATAAATAGCAGGCATAAAAAAAGGCCAAACCTTTCGGTTTAGCCTTTTTCAAACTTGAACTGCTTATTTTCCGAAGAAATTAAGCCGTTACCTTTAAATTATAAAGGTACGATGTTCTCAGCTTGTGGGCCTTTTTGACCTTGAGTTACAGTGAACTCAACTTTTTGGCCTTCAGCAAGAGTTTTAAAGCCAGTACCTTGAATAGCACGGAAGTGAGCGAAAACGTCAGGGCCGTTTTCTTGCTCGATAAAACCAAAGCCTTTAGATTCGTTGAACCACTTAACTGTACCAGTTGTAGTAGACATAATAGTATCCTGTAAATTCAGAAAAAAATTTGCGACTCTAATGAGTCATTATGGCTGAAGTGCTGCCAATAATTTATGAAAACAGGACGAGATACAGGATATCGAAACGGTGTACATAAAACTAAGACTAACTTTCAGACGTCTGTATACTAAGCTGATCTCAGCCATTGTCAACACTAATTATTTAAAATATCGCCTATATTTTAGCTATTTTAAATAATTAGTCGCGATTGATCAGAATATGCTTCAATCAGCCTAAAAACCTGACTATCCGCACAAGTATGTACCCGTTCCTACAGAGATTAATTCACCATTTTCATTTTTAAGTTCCATCCGCGTTACTGCTACTTTATTGCCAATTCGCAGCAATGTAGAACTGATGGTGAACTCCTTACCTTTGCCTGGCTGTAAGAAATCAACACGCATATCAATCGTGCCTAATTTTGACAAAGTTTTTGGGCGTTCTGAAGTTGGCACCTTGTGTTCTTTTAGTCTTTGCCAAGCTGCAATCATTGCCATTGCACCGCCCGTTACATCAAGCGCTGTTGAAATCGCACCGCCATGAAGAATGCCCTGCAAGAAATTACCAATCAGGTCATCCTTCATTTGCATTTTAAATTCACAATAATCCTGACTAAGTTTTGTTGGGCGCAAACCTAAAACTTTATTAAAAGGGATTTGCTCAAGAAAATTAATCGCAATATTATATTCCGTACGGCTCATGCCTTCCGTTTCTACAATATTCGCGTCGTCGATCACCTGATCGCTCGAATGCTTATCTATATTCATCAGTATTTCCCCAACGGGTTGCAGCTATCGCCGCTTTTATTTTTATTATGTCGTTATCGCTGTTTGCGATTATACCAATCCAACACTGCTAATAATCTGGCTGAAACTTGCTTGCGTTTCCACTGCCCAGAAACAAATTTATTAGCCTCCATATAGGTTGGATAAGCATGGATAGTACCCAATACCTTGCTAAGACCCAAGTTATGTTTCATGCAAATGACAAAAATACTAATAAGGTCATCTGCTCTAGCACCCACAATCGTAGCGCCTAAAACTTTATCTTTACCCGGCACTGTTAACACACGAACAAAACCAGAAGCAGCATTATCAACAATGGCTCGGTCTAAATCATTCAACTCATATTGAGTGCTTTCATACGCTATATTCTGTTCCTTGGCTTCTTTTTCACTGATGCCCACCCGTGCAACTTCAGGACTGGTAAAGGTTGCCCAAGGAATCACTCTATAATCCGCTTTGAATCGTTTAAAGCGACCAAACAAGCTGTTCACAGATGCAAACCAAGCCTCATGCGCTGATACGTGAGTAAACTGATAACCACCAATTACATCACCGCAAGCGTAAACTGTTGGGCAATCACTTTGAAGGTATTCGTCAACATCTAAGAATCCATTTTTATCAGTTTTCAGACCTATATTCTCNAACCCTAAACTCTCGGTATTTCCTTCACGGCCAATCGCTAATAACAGAGCATCAAACTCAATCTCTTCACCGTTATCCAGCTTAGCCAAATAATGATCANTCACTCTTTCTAGCTGGCTAATTGCACACCCAGAAACATGATTTATCCCTTCCCCCACCAGCGTATCTGCAATCAATTTAGATACATCTTCATCTTCCCGCGGCATCAAGGATTGACCCTTATCCACAATACTCACTTGTGAACCTAAACGCGCAAAGGCTTGCCCGAGCTCACAACCAATCGGCCCTGCGCCTAATACCAATAAGCGCTTTGGCAATTCAGTAATCTGCCAAAGAGTATCAGACGTGTAATAAGCAACCTGATCTAAACCCGGAATCTTAGGAATACGAGGCCGCCCACCCGTAGCAATAATAATATTGGCCGCACTACGCACTTCAGAGCGTCCGTCCGCATGCTGAATCTCAACCTCCCAAGGTGAAATAATCTTGGCCTGTCCTGTCGCGCATGAAACCCCCATATCTTCGTATCGCTCGATAGAATCATGCGGTTCAATGGCTTTAATCGAATCATGCACATGAGCCATCACCTGTTTAAAGTCTATGCTAGCCGGCTCTCCAAATAACAGGCCCTGCTGGTGCCCTTTTTTATTTTCATGGACGATTTTGGCCGCGTGAATGATTGCTTTACTTGGCACACAGCCAGTATTCAGACAATCACCACCCATTTTGTGCTTTTCAATCAATGTCACTTTAGCCTTTACTGCTGATCCGATAATAGAACTCACCAAACCTGCTGCACCGCCACCGATTACAATAAGGTTATCGTCGAAATTCTTTGGCTTTGCTCGGCCATTACTGCGCTTCAGCAAGGATCTTTTTGCTTGGATTTTGCTCATAACAGCTCGAGCCACCCAAGGGAAAATAGCTAATAGAGCCAAAGCACCTAGCAAACCTGGAGTCATAACGCCCGCTAAAGAGAAGCCTTCGCCACTAACAATTAACTCTCCTAATTCAGCCCCGGCATTCACATAAACAGCCGTTCCTGCGAGCATGCCCACTTGGCTCACCCAATAGAAACGCCAAGCTGAAATCGGCATTAACCCCATTAATAANTTAATGGCGAAAAAAGGTACAACGGGAATCAAACGTAAAGTAAATAAATAAAACGGGCCGTCTTTTTCAATGCCTGCATTAATGGTTTTTAGGTGATTAGAAAATTTATCTTGCACCCAATCTCGCAACAATAATCGAGACATAATAAAAGCCAGAGTTGCTCCAAGCGAACTCGCGAAGGAGACAATCAACAGCCCTTGGCTTAAACCAAATACTGCACCAGCAATTAAGGTCATAAGCGCCGCACCTGGAATAGAGAGAGCAGTCACCAAGACATAAATTGTGAAAAATAAGCCAGCGCTTTCTAGCGGATGGTTTTGATACAGTGCTTGATAGGTTTCTGGTAGCAGCCACTGATCGCCTGATAGATAAAAAATTGACACCAAACCAATTATTAGGCCCAGCAGTAATAATTTCTTCATGTTTTATCCTTATACTCGCTTCGGTAATACGACCAATGATGATTAATTAGTAACTTAGCCATTAGTAAGACAAATGAGTATTACGTTCACTTTTGTTTTGAGTGAATCAAATCTGTGCCAATTTTTACAATAAAATCTGTCATATATCAGCGATTTGATGAGCTTAGTCAGCTAGAATAGTGTTCATATCTTTGTCTTATTTTTATTATCTATAGATGACTACAAGATAGTTATCTATTTGGAGAATACCCTTGGCTTTTAATGATGCACAGCGCTTTTATCCAGAAACTCGTCTTCGCCGTAACCGTAAGGATGATTTCTCTAGACGTTTAATGCGTGAAACAACACTAACAACAGACGATTTAATTTACCCTATGTTTGTTTTAGAAGGTAAAGGTGAGCGTGAAGCGATTCCTTCTATGCCGGGCATTGAACGCTTATCTATCGATCTTTTAGTCGAGGAGTGCAAACATTTAGTTAAGTTAGGCATTCCGGCTGTAGCCTTGTTTCCTGTTACTCCTGCGAGTGCTAAAACCGAATTTGCAGAAGAAGCATACAACTCAGATGGTTTAGCTCAGCGTGCAGTTCGTGCGATTAAAGATGCTTGCCCACTATTAGGTGTTATTACTGATGTAGCCCTTGACCCTTTTACAATTCATGGCCAAGACGGCATTTTAGATGCTAGTGGCTATGTTTTAAATGATCGCACCGTTGACACTTTAGTTCGCCAAGCACTGTCTCATGCAGAAGCTGGTGCCGATGTTGTGGCTCCAAGCGACATGATGGATGGACGTATCGGTGAAATCCGCGGCATTTTAGAGAACGATGGTCATGTGAATACCCGCATTTTGGCTTACTCAGCCAAATATGCTTCTGCTTACTACGGCCCTTTCCGCGACGCCGTAGGCTCAGCAGCTAACCTTGGAAAGGCAGACAAGAAAAATTACCAGATGGATCCTGCTAATACGGATGAGGCCTTGCACGAAGTTGCAATGGATTTAGCTGAAGGTGCTGACATGGTAATGATTAAGCCAGGAATGCCCTACTTGGATATTGTTCACCGCATTAAACAAGAATTCGGAGTGCCTACATTTGTTTATCAAGTAAGTGGCGAATATGCCATGCACAAAGCAGCTGCTCAAAATGGCTGGCTAGATGATATTGCTGTGATGCACGAATCATTAACTTGCATAAAGCGCGCAGGCGCTAATGCTATTTTAACTTATTACGCCAAGCAGTTTGCGGAAGAGTTGAATAAATAATTTATAAAATACAAAAGTAAGGAATAATAATGTCAGCGACTGACGAACCAGTGATCGATCTCCAAAATCCGGAATATTATATCAACCGGGAATTGAGCCATTTGCAATTTAATATTCGCGTATTAGAACAAGCACTGGATGAGACTCACCCACTGTTAGAACGTTTATTTTTCCTTTGTATCTTCAGCAGCAATCTCGACGAATTCTTTGAAGTGCGCGTTGCTGGGTTAAAACAGCAACTCGCATTTGGTCGTGAAACAGCCGGTGCTGATGGCATACACGCAGAACAAGTACTGAAACAAATTCACGAAATCTGCACCAACACACTAGAGCGCCAATACGACATCCTTAACGATGTTATGTTTCCTGCCNTGGCCGAAGAAAACATCCGTTTTCTNCGTCGTGCAACCTGGACCGAAGNNCAACAAGCTTGGGTNAAAGATTTTTTTGATAATGAAATCTTACCAATTTGTAGTCCAATTGGACTCGACCCTTCGCATCCATTCCCTCGACTGGTAAACAAAAGNCTTAACTTTATTGTCAGCTTAGAGGGCAAAGATGCCTTCGGCCGCGAAACAGGTTTGGCTCTTATTCCGGCGCCACGCTCACTGCCACGAATCATTCGCTTGCCAGATGAGCTGTGTGAAGACGGTGACAACTTTGTATTCCTTTCCTCCATTATTCATCAATTTGCCGACGAACTATTTCCAGGCATGACGATTAAAGGCTGCTACCAGTTTCGTGTAACTCGAAATGCCGATTTAGAAATCGATCACGATGATACCGTTGACCTTGCTAGCGCACTTGAAGACGAACTGCATTCGCGTAATTTTGGTGAGGAAATGCGTCTAGAGGTCGCCGATAATTGCCCTACTGAGCTTGTGCAGTTTCTTCTTACCAAATTCGCTCTCACAGAAAGTGATATTTATCAGGTAAACGGCCCGGTAAATCTTGGACGAATGATGGAAGTCGTTGGTCAAATCAATCGCCCAGACCTACGCTACCCTCCTTTTACACCAGGTCTACCAAAACACCTGAGCTTTAAAAAGAGTATCTTCGAAGCAATTCGCGAAAAAGATACCCTGTTAATGCATCCGTTCGAGTCATTTACACCGGTTGTCGACATGCTGCGTGAAGCCGCTAAAGACCCGTCGGTATTGGCGATAAAACAAACTTTGTACCGTACAGGTGCAAAATCTGAAATCGTTAATGCATTGGTAGATGCTGCGCGTAGCGGTAAAGAAGTAACTGTTGTTATTGAACTACGAGCGCGTTTTGACGAAGAGGAAAACCTTTATCTTGCAAACCGCTTACAGGAAGCTGGCGCAGTCGTTGTTTATGGTGTTGTTGGCTATAAAACTCACGCCAAAATGATGCTAATTGTGCGCAAAGAACAAAATAAGCTAAGCCGCTACGTTCACTTGGGTACAGGCAACTACCATGCTGGTAATGCTAGAGTTTATACCGATTATAGCTTCTTAACTGCTGATGACTCGATTGGCGAAGACGTACATAAAGTATTCCAACAGCTTACGGGAATGGGCAAAGCGCTGCGTATTAAGAAGCTCTTCCATGCGCCATTTACTTTACATAAGAAATTACTTGAACTGATTGATCGTGAACGCGTAAACGCTGAAGAAGGTAAGCCTGCTTACATTCGTGTGAAAGCTAACGGTTTAACCGAAAGTAAAATCATTCGTGCACTCTATAAGGCTTCTCAAGCGGGTGTACAAATTGATCTAATTATTCGCGGCATGTGTTGCTTACGCCCTGGAATCCCAGGCGTATCAGAAAACATTCGAGTACGCTCTATTGTCGGTCGCTTTTTGGAACATACTCGTGTTTATTCGTTCTGCAATAACGGCAATGATGAGTTCTACGCAGCTAGCGCTGATTGGATGGAACGTAATCTACTGAATCGTGTTGAGGCCTGCTTCCCAATTGAAGGTAATAAACTTCGCGCTCGCATGAAAGAAGAGTTTGAATGCTATCTTGCAGATAATAGCCAAGCTTGGGATTTAGACAGTGACGGCAATTATATTTTGGCACATCCTGAAAAGAATGAAGAAACGGGTGAACTCGAAATTATTCGCGCACAGCAGATATTATTAGAAAACCTAGCAGCGGCTCAATAGGCCCTGCTAGTTCATCTTTTAATTAAGCTTCTTCTGCCACAATGAGTTCTAAGCCTGCTGCATTCAGATAATCTGATTCAACGATCAAATCATCATGAGTCAGCGGGTGTTGTTTAAACCAGCCTTTAGGGAAAATAAGGGTCAATGAAGAGCTTCTTCCTTGGCATTCTATTTCTGGTAACTTAACGGCTCCTCGACTGTGATTAAGGACCGCTGAAAGACGCAGTAACATACACAAATAACGCACCTGCTGTCGTACTGTGATACTTAATTCATCGATTCCCGCCAATGGGAATTTGCGACGGTGCCCTTTCAGTAATACCGCCAGAAGCTCTTGACCTTGGCGAGTAAAACCAGCCATATCACTGTGTTGTACAAGATAAGCACCATGCTTCTGGAATTGGTGGTGAGTAATACTCAAGCCAATTTCATGTAATTCAGCTGCCCACAATAACCAGTTTCGTGCCATGCTCGGCAGCTTCCAGTCTTTCTCTACTTGATTCAACATTTGAAGTGCACAAGCTCTTACACGGTCCGCTTGAGCTTTATTAACATGAAACCTTTCCTGCATCGAATTAACCGTTCGCTGACGAACATCTTCATGCTGAGAACGACCAATCAAGTCCCATAGAGCACCTTCTCTCAAAGCACTATCGCAATAGTCCATCTTCTTAATTTTGAAGGTATCAAAAATACCTTTCAAAATAGCAACGCCAGCAATGAATACCTTTTGACGTAACGGTTTAAAGTTTGGAAGTTCAATCTCTTCGATAGATTTATGAGAACTCAACCACTCACAAAGCTTATTTAAGCCTTCTAAAGTAATACCTTGTTCACTCCAACCTTTCGCAATTAAGATTTGCTCAGTCGCACGAATAGTCCCAGAAGAACCAATTACCTCACTCCAACCAATTCCCTTATAGGCTTGCTGAATTTCCAATAATTCACGGCGAGCACGAGCAACTGCGCGATGGAAATTCAATTCTGTGATTTTTCCTTCCGGAAAGAACTGGCGCGTATAAGACACACAGCCCATAAAAAGGCTTTCAAGCACCTTGGTTTCAAAACGTTCACCGATAATAAATTCAGTACTACCTCCGCCAATATCAATAACCAAGCGATTCCCTTCATCATCAGCCAAAGCATGACTTACCCCAAGGTAAATTAAGCGCGCTTCTTCTCGACCCGCGATCAATTCAATCTGAAAGCCTAAGATCTCTTCCGCGCGACTAATAAACTCATTACGATTACGTGCAACTCGTAATGCGTTAGTCGCCACTACGCTGACCGCTTCTGGCTTAAAGCCCTGTAAGTGCTTAGCAAAGCCTCTCAAGCACTCCAAGCCTCGCTGCATGGACTCTTCACTTAAATAATTTCGCTCGTTCAAACCTGCCGCAAGCTGCACCTTCTCGCCACGCTTCTCGACCGTGCGTAATTCTCCTTGCAGTTGTTTAGCGATAATCATATGAAAGCTGTTCGAACCTAGATCGATAGCAGCAATACGATTGGACTCTTGTTCATTAACCTGTTGATTAACGTCTGACATAGTTGAATTCTTACCCGAAGGCCTTATGTAACAATATTCTTTTCATCATACGTGATTGTGACAATGTTACGGAATAGCTGTTTTATGCTAGTTCTGCACTTTTTGACTTGCGTCCTTTAAAAGGCCCCGTACAATGCACACTTTTATAATTATTGATAACCAAATTCCGGAGATAATCCATGAGTGATAATATCCTAACCGTTTCTGACGATTCTTTTGATGCTGACGTTCTAGGTTCTGATCTACCTGTATTGGTTGATTTCTGGGCAGAATGGTGTGGCCCTTGTAAAATGATCGCTCCTGTTCTTGAAGAGATCGCAGAAGAATTCGCTGGAAAGATCGTTGTTGCTAAATTAAACATCGACCAAAACGAAGAAACTGCACCTAAGTTTGGTATCCGTAGCATCCCAACGCTAATGATCTTCAAAGGCGGAAATGCTGAAGCAACTAAAGTTGGCGCTTTAAGCAAGTCTGAGTTAGTAGCTTTCATCGAACAAAGCATCTAAATAAGACAACAGTGAGTGCTAAACTCACTGTGAATAGAGATAAAGCATGTCAATTCGTGCTTTATCTCCGTCTTCCCCTAGACAGCTTATAGCAAAACGTCTATATTTAAGTTGTTCAATATTTAGTCTTAACGGACATTCCCCTGATGTGTGCCTACCTCTTAGGTATATATTTTATTCTTTAAATAAGCATTAAACTTCTTATCCTATCTATGAATCTTACCGAATTAAAGCAAAAATCCGTTCCAGAACTACTGGAAATCGCCAAGGAAATGGGCATCGAGCACGTAAGCCGTTCTCGTAAACAAGACATTATTTTCGCCGTCTTGAAAAAACACGCCAAAAGTGGCGAAGACATCTACGGCGATGGCATTTTAGAAATTCTACAAGACGGCTTCGGCTTCTTACGTAGCGCAACTTCCTCCTATCTGGCTGGCCCAGATGACATCTATGTATCACCAAGTCAGATCCGTCGCTTTAATTTGCGTAAGGGTGATACGGTTGCGGGTAAGATTCGTCCGCCAAAAGAAGGTGAACGTTACTTTGCTATGTTGAAGGTCAATGAGATCAACAACGACAAGCCAGAGAACGTTAAAAACAAGACGCTTTTCGAGAACCTAACACCATTGTTCCCAGATGAAGCATTGGTATTGGAAGTCGGTAACGGCTCTGCTGATGATTTATCATCTCGTGTAATCGATCTAATTGCTCCTATCGGTAAAGGTCAGCGTGGTTTAATCGTTGCCCCACCTAAAGCCGGTAAGACCATGTTGCTACAAAGCATGGCCCAAGCAATTTCTCGCAACAATCCAGAATGTGAATTGATTGTATTACTAATCGATGAACGTCCTGAAGAAGTAACTGAAATGACTCGCTCAGTTCGTGGTGAAGTGGTTGCTTCTACTTTCGATGAGCCACCATCCCGTCACGTTCAGGTAGCCGAAATGGTTATCGAAAAAGCCAAGCGCTTAGTTGAGCATAAGCGTGACGTTGTGATTCTTTTAGACTCCATTACTCGTCTAGCACGTGCTTACAACACCGTTATCCCTTCCTCTGGTAAGGTACTAACTGGTGGTGTTGATGCTCACGCACTAGAAAAGCCAAAGCGTTTCTTTGGTGCTGCTCGTAATATCGAAGAAGGCGGTTCTTTAACTATTATCGCTACGGCTCTTGTAGATACTGGTTCTAAAATGGACGAAGTGATCTACGAAGAGTTTAAAGGAACAGGTAACCAAGAATTGCACCTTGATCGTAAAGTGGCTGAGAAGCGCATTTACCCAGCGATCAACGTACGTCGCTCTGGTACTCGTCGTGAAGACTTGCTGATGTCTGAATCTGATCTGCAGCGCCTATGGATCTTGCGTCGTCTACTTGCAGAAATGGAAGATGTGCCTGCGATTGAATTCTTATTAGATAAGCTACGTCAAAGCGAGTCTAATAACGAGTTCTTCGACTCAATGCGTGGCGGTAAAACGACTAAAGCTAAGAAATAGTCGCGTTACTCCCAGCTCGGCGCTTTTAACTAAAAGCGCCGGACACAAAAAAGCCGCTCATCATTTTATGACAGCGGCTTTTTTGTGTCTGGTAGATAGGTTATTTCTAATCAAGTCTACCAAATTAGACAATGCCAGGGTGCTGAGACTGTCTCTATGCGAAGTTAAGCTGCTTCTGCCTCCATGGCATCACGAACTTTCTTCATTGCATTCTTTTCTAGCTGGCGGATACGTTCTGCGGATACATCGTATTCCGCGGCTAACTCATGCAGAGTCGCTTTATCATCAGTCAACCAACGCTGCTGTAAAATATCACGGCTACGTTCATCCAGATTAGCGAGTGCAATGTGCAGACTAGAACTTGCTTGCTGTTCATTAGCATTGGTTTCTACAACCATCGCTGGATCAAAGCGTTTATCTTCTAAATAATGTGCTGGAGCCTGATACGCAGTTTCATCGTCATCATCAGCGCCTGCATCGAAAGCCGCATCACGTGCTTGCAAACGACCTTCCATTTCAAATACGGTTTTTTCTTCTACGCCCAAAGCTTCAGCAATGTCATGCGCTTCAGTCTGAGATAACCAACCCAGTTTCTTCTTAGAGCTGCGTAAGTTAAAGAACATTTTACGTTGCGCTTTAGTGGTCGCAACTTTCACAATACGCCAGTTGCGCAAGATGAATTCGTGCATTTCAGCTTTAATCCAATGCACTGCAAAGGATACCAAACGTACACCAACAGTAGGGTCAAAGCGCTTAACCGCTTTCATCAAACCTACGTTACCTTCTTGGATTAAGTCACCTTGATTTAAACCGTAACCGGAGTAGCTTTTTGCGATGTGTGCAACAAAGCGTAGGTGCGACATAATTAAACGACGCGCAGCCTCTAAGTCTTCTTCGTAGTGAAGGCGACCGGTTAATTCTCGCTCTTCTTCAATACTTAGCACAGGCACAGAGTTAACCCTAGCCAAGTAGGCTTCTAGGTTAGCGCCAGGACTTAAGGCATCAATAGATTGCAAGGCAGTGTTCATCAATTTTTCCTATTCAATTAACAAAGGACACAAGGAGTGTAGCACTCGTTATAATAGAGTGCCATGGTGCGATTAAGTTCATTTATGGAACAGTGCTTTTACTTTTCTTTGCATTAGCCCCTAAAGTGCTAATTAAGGTTCAATCGCGACCAAATGACGCTTGACCGACCACCATGAGCCAATTAAGCCCAATAATGAAGCGCTTAATATTAACCAACAAGTCGGTTCAAAAGGAAGAGGCTGTAGATAAAAGTCAGCCCCATATAATGTTGCTATATCCGCAACAGGCCCTTGTAGTAGAATCCAACATAAGCCCAACATCAACCAAGCTAATAGGCCGCCAATGGCACCGTACCAAAAGCCTGAATACAAGAAAGGGCGTCGAACATAAGCATTCGTTCCACCAACGAGTTTAATTACACGAATTTCTTCCGTTCTTGCCGCTATCGATAAACGAATGGTATTCCCTACTACCAGCACGATCGCGAGTGCTAATAATACTCCAACCACTGCAACTAAGCGCTGGGCTAAAGCCAGTAGTGCTAACAACCGCTCAACCCAAGCCATGTCTACCTGTACGCTGTCGACGTGTTTAAAGGATTTGATTTGTGCGACAAGTACGTTCAGTTCGTCTTTATCTATGCCTAATGGTGGCTCCACCAGCAGAACCGCTGGTAACGGGTTTTCATCTAGGAAGCTTAGTGCTTCTGAAATTCCGCCATATTGGGTAAATTCTTCTAATGCTTGTTCGGGCGATACATAAACAACCTTATTCACTTGATCAAGTGAACCCACTTTTAATCGTAAACTGGTAGTATCCGCTTCACGGATATCGGTTGTTAAGAATACTGTCATCTGGCCAGAGGCTTCAAAGTGACCGCTGAGCTGCTGTAGATTATTCACTGCCATATAGAGCGCGCCAGGCAGTGTTAAGGCAATCGCGATCACTAACCAAGTTAATAAACTTGAGGCTGGGGTTGATAGCAGTTTTGCTAAGGATTCGACCGCGACCATTTGGTGATTACGAAAGTAAGCGCTAAATTTATCCCCGGCGCCTAATTTGGCAGCGGAGGCTCCTTGCTGGCTAACTTGTTTTTCAGACATAAGCCGCCCCGTTATCAGTATGATTACCGGCAATCATTTGGCCGTCTTGCAGGATTAAACGGCGTTTATTCATTCTTTCTACGAGCGCAATGTCGTGCGTTGCGATTAATACAGTTACGCCAACTTGCTGAAATTCGCAAAACAAATTCATAATTTCAGCTGATAATTCTGGATCAAGGTTACCCGTAGGTTCATCAGCAATCAGTAATGCAGGTTTATTTACCACTGCTCGAGCAATACCAATACGTTGCTGTTCACCACCAGAAAGCTGAATAGGGTTTAATTTCTCTTTTCCGAGCAAACCGACTTTATCAAGCGCAGCGCGTACACGACGGCCGGTTTCCTTTAATGAAGTTCCCGCGATTAATAACGGTAAGGCGACGTTATCGAAAACGCTGCGATCAAATAGGAGTTGGTGGTTTTGAAATACAACGCCGACTTTACGTCTGTGATAAGGAACGAGGCCTTCACGTAAGCGCGATAGATTACTGCCATCAACGACGACTTCACCACGCGTAGGTACTTCCATACGCATCATGAGTTTCAACAGGGTACTTTTTCCCGCACCTGAATGGCCAGTAAGAAACGCCATTTCACCACGAGCCAGCTCAAAGCTAACGCCGCTAAGTGCTTCGTTTCCCGATGGGTAACGCTTGCTGACACGATCAAATCGAACCATTGGCAAAATATGGGCTCCTTAAACGACACACCTAATTCCAATACACGAAAGCTGTAGATATTAATTTATTATTTTAAAAGTTTAATAATCAATTTTCTTTGTTAAACAACGCACGGGTAAAATCATTCGCATCAAACGGACGCAAATCATTAATGCCTTCACCAATACCAATAAAGCGCACTGGCAAGCCAAGCTGCTTAGCCAAGGCGAAGATCACACCACCTTTTGCTGTACCATCAAGCTTGGTTAAGGTTAATCCTGTAACGCCGACCGATTTTTGGAATTGAGTAGCTTGGTTCAGTGCGTTCTGGCCTGTTCCCGCATCCAATACCAACATCACTTCGTGCGGTGCTTCTGGATCAATTTTTTTCATCACACGAACGACTTTCTCAAGCTCGCCCATCAAGTTGTCTTTGGTATGTAAGCGACCAGCCGTATCAGCAATTAGAATGTCAGTACCACGAGCAGTTGCTGCTTCTAACGCATCAAATAGAACAGATGCGCTGTCTGCGCCAGTATGCTGCGCAACTACAGGAACATCATTACGCTCACCCCAAACTTGCAGCTGCTCTACCGCTGCCGCACGGAAAGTATCACCTGCTGCCAGCATCACAGATTTGCCTTTAGCTTGGAATTGTTTCGCCAACTTACCAATAGTGGTGGTTTTACCCACTCCGTTGATACCAACCATTAGGATCACATAAGGCTTGTCGCCCGAATCGATTACTAACGGTTGCTCACAAGGTGCTAATACATCTTGCAGCTCTTTAATTAAGGCTTCAAACAACGCATCAGAATCTGTTAGCTCTTTACGGCCAACTCGCTCGGTCAACTTCGCCATGATTTCACGAGTTGCTTCTACACCGACATCCGCCATCACTAACTGAGTTTCTAGATCTTCTAATAAGTCGTCATCAATCTCTTTCTTACCGAGAAGGAGGTTGGCAACGCCATCACTGAAACCTGAGCGGGTTTTACTAAGACCAGAAGCTAAGCGACTAAAAAATCCTTTCTTCTTCTCTGTGGCTGACTCTTCTGTTTGCTCAGAGGATTCTTGAAAGAAAACCGTATCGTCACTCGCAGGAACACCCGCTTTTGGCATTTCTGCAACCGGAGCCTGCGCTTCTTCAGTCAATACCTCTTCAACAACAGCGGATTCAGCATCCACGGCGGTACTATCCTGCTGAGGCTCAGTTTCATTTAATTCTGTTTCAGCCGCTTCCTGTTGGTCGTCAGCTGGTTTTTTCTTACGTTTAAAAATATCAAACATCGCGGGTTCTCGAATCTATCGCTCGAATAAGATTTAGTTGCGGTCTATCCTAACACCTATCGACTGTTGTGAATAATACAAGGAAGCAGAATGAACCTGAGATTTAGCCGTTCAAGCCTCAATTTGATCATTTTTACCTGCATTATCCTGATTGGCTGGGCAAGCATTAACGAAAACCGCAAAATTGATGAGATTATTTCTGGTTCTGACGCGTCGATCGACAGCCAACCTTACCCTAATATTGAGCTTGCTTCACTAGATGCGCTTAACCAGCAAACGTGGATTAGCCAAGAAGGTATTCACGTTATTTGGCAGAGCCGTTTAGATACTGACTTCTTAGTTCGTGTTCGTGGCAGTCGTACAGAAACAAACTCTGCCATCGATAATCCTCACATTAGCTGGCAGCCAGGATACTGGCAATGGGATATCAATTTGGGAGCAGACTTTGAATCTGGCTTAAATATATTAAGTAAACAGCTAGCGGCGTTTCCTCAAGCACTTAAGGGACAAAGCGGGACTATTATTCTGCAAGGTCCCTGGAGTGCAAACATCGCAAGGATTTCTAGCGCTCGGATTATTAAAGATTTAAAACTGATCGCTTTAACTAATATGAAAACAAAAACTATTTTCAACTGCCCTTGGCAGCCTGTTAGCGCACAATTCTGGTTACAAGATCAATTAATACACCCCAAATCAAGCCAGCCCAATATGGCAAAGAAATCTTGGCAAGTGCAACAATGGCCAGAACTGAGCAGCATAGACCCGACTTCTCTTGAAGACTGGAAGCAAACCTTTGTAAAACAGTGGCAATTAAATTGGCAAAATCCTGCAACTCAATTCGACATGCTGGCCGACCTCGCATACTATCGCCTGCCAGAAAACTACCTGTTACAGGGGTACTGGGGCATTAATGCTTTAAACACCCACCAGCTAGAAAAATATCTAGTTCAGTGTCAGGCATCATCTCGACAGATTTAGGCAGCGCAGTCATGGCTAGAAAGAAAAGCAGTAGTAATAAAACGAGTATGCGTAGAGGCGCACAGCAGCTGAGAATTATTGGCGGTGATTGGCGTTCTCGTCGCATTCAATTTGCCGATGCCCCTGGATTACGTCCAACCATGGATAAAGTCCGCGAAACCGTCTTTAACTGGCTGCAATGGGATATCGAAGGTAAATTTGTTCTAGATGCTTTTGCAGGCAGCGGCGCTCTCGGATATGAAGCCTTGAGTCGTGGCGCAAAAGAAGTGACTTTTTTAGAATTTAATACCACAGCGGCAAGCTGCATCCGCGAATCATTACAATCGCTTAACGCCAGCAATGCCAATGTTCATCAAACCGATGCAATTGCTTGGCTGGCTCAGCAACCTAACCTTGAACACTTCGATGTCATTTTCTTAGATCCACCCTTTGGCCGTGAGCTACTAAGCCCTGCCGTAGAAATTATTGCTGAGAAAGTAAAAGCAGGTTGTTTGGTCTACGTTGAAGTCGAAGCCAATGCAGACCTATCTTGCATTCCAGAAAACTGGTTAGAAACCAAAC
>PAOL01000063.1 GCA_002708475.1 Oleispira sp.
CAGAGCCACTCAATTAGTCAGCAACGATAACTCAATAAACCCATTTTTATTTCGATGCATTTAAGCTTCGAAAAAACAGGATTAAACAATGAAAAAGCCATTTGCATTATTTCTTATCATTTTTTGTACAAGCCTTACTGCTGCCGTCCAGGCTAGTGAAGAACACGACCACAAACATTCTGAAAATAGTTCGCACGAAAAAGCCCACGATCAGAAACATAGTAATAAAGAAAAACACGATGATGACGAGCACGGTCATGATGCAGAGAAAGAGCATGATCACGATGAAGGCTCACATCATGACGATGGAGAAGAGGATGAGCAAGGACACGGCGAGGAAAACTCGACTGAAATTACTGACGCCATGGCTCAAAAAGTGGGCATTGAAGTCGCGCAAACTGGATCGCAAACATTACACCAAACATTCACAACCTATGGTCGTTTGACGACGGCTCCAGAGAGCACCAGTCATGTTCGTGCACGATTTCCGGGTATTGTTCGGTCTGTGGCGTTCAATATTGGCGATCAAGTTAAGGAAGGCGATCTGCTTGCCGTCATTGAATCCAATGAGAGTTTAANGCGNTACGATGTTCGTGCACCNATTGGCGGNACAATTATTCANCGTCATGCCAACAAAGGGGAAATGACACAGGAGCAAGTGCTGTTTTCGATANCAAGTTTTGAATCATTGTGGGCAGANTTACGTATTTTTTCGACACAACAACAATCGATTAACATTGGCCANCCCATTCATGTAACGGCAGGTGNAAAGCGTATCGATTCGCGTATTTCTCACATGTTGCCAGCCGAAGAAGATTCGCCTTATCTTATTGTGCGAGCAAAAATCAATAACACTAAAAATAATTGGTTTCCTGGATTGATGGTTGAAGGGAAGATTGTCATCAACGAATTTAAAGCACCGATCGCCGTCAAGAATTCGGCTTTGCAAACTATGGGGGCGCGCACCGGAATCTTTGTCAAAGAGCATGACGACTACCGCTTTACTCCGCTCGTTCTAGGTCGCAGCGACGACGAATTTACAGAAGTATTATCGGGTNNTCAAGGAAGCACCCAATATGTAATAGCGAACAGCTACTTAATAAAAGCTGACATCGAAAAATCCGAAGCCGAGCACGAACACTAAGGGGTATATGATGATTNATTCCATTTTACGCCTTGCCATCGAGCGGCGTTTATTATTTTTGTGTAGTATTTTTCTGATTGTCGGTATAGGTTTTTGGAGNTATCAAAAACTCCCTATCGATGCTGTTCCAGACATTACAAATGTNCAGGTACAAATNAATACTTCAGCTCCGGGTTATTCACCCCTGGAAGCAGAACAAAGAATTACTTATCCGGTAGAGACAGCACTGGCTGGGTTNCCCAATCTTGCTTATACCCGATCCTTATCTCGTTACGGTCTTTCACAGGTAACCGTCGTCTTCGATGAAGGCACCGATATATATTTTGCCAGAAACTTAATTAATACAAAATTAGGGGCAATAAAGAGTNCCTTACCTCCAGGCATGGAACCAGAGATGGGACCGATTTCTACAGGGCTTGGAGAAATATTCATGTATACGGTACAAGCCTTGCCTGACGCCGTAGATGCTAATGGCAAGCCTTATGACGCTACTGCATTACGTGAGATTCAAGATTGGATCATAAAACCACAGCTTGCACAGGTTAAGGGCGTTGTAGAGGTCAACAGTATTGGTGGTTACAACAAGCAATATCATATAACCCCTGATGTTCAAAAGCTGTTGCATTTCAATGTTGGAATGGAAGATATCGTTCANGCGCTAGAGGCCAATAACGGTAACCGCGGCGCTGGCTATATTGAGCGAAACGGTCAGCAACTATTAGTTCGNTCACCTGGGCAGCTAGCNACCATAGAAGATATCGCCAACGTCATTATCGCTGAGAATAATACAATTCCAGTTAANGTATCTGATGTTGCGAGTATCGCTATTGGCAAGGAACTAAGAACAGGCGCTGCAACNCAGGATGGTGTAGAAACAGTTTTGGGTACGGCCATGATGTTGATTGGTGAAAACTCCCGTACAGTGGCACGCGATGTNGCGCTGCGCCTTGAGACTATTCAAGNATCCCTTCCTGAAGGTGTAGTAGCGACCTCTGTATATGATCGTACGGCGCTCGTTGACAAAGCCATTGCCACGGTAAGTAAGAACCTTCTAGAAGGCGCAATACTTGTAGTTGCCGTATTGTTTTTATTATTGGGCAATCTCCGTGCGGCATTGATTACAGCTGCGGTGATACCACTAGCCATGCTAATGACGATTACTGGCATGGTCAAAACAGGTGTGTCCGCTAATTTGATGAGTTTGGGGGCATTAGACTTTGGGCTAATTGTCGATGGCGCAGTGATTATTGTAGAAAATGCTATCCGTCGTTTATCCAACGCGCAGCACGCAGGACAATTGGATTTACGTGAACGATTAAACGTGGTTTACGAAGCGACAGCCGAAGTCATTCGTCCCAGTCTTTTTGGTGTTGCAATTATTACCGTTGTGTATATCCCCATTTTTTCATTGACCGGTGTTGAAGGGAAAATGTTCCACCCTATGGCGGCAACAGTCGTTATGGCACTAATTNCAGCTATGGTGCTGTCATTAACGGTCGTNCCTGCCGCTGTAGCGGTATTCTTAAAAGGAAAAATCAGCGAAAAAGAAGGGATTGTGATTCGCGGCGCAAAATCTGCGTATGAACCNGCGTTGTTACTCGCATTAAAATTTCGCTGGTTGGTTGTAGGCAGTGCAACNGTACTGGTTGCGGCCTCTCTTTGGTTAGCGACAACGTTAGGCTCCGANTTTGTNCCGCAACTTAANGAAGGTGATATTGCNTTGCACGCTATGCGAATTCCNGGTACNGGATTGGAGCAGGCNGTGGAAATGCAGGAATTGCTNGAACANCGNATAAAATCCTTTCCTCAAGTCGATAAAGTGTTTGCGCGTATCGGTACCGCCGAAGTGGCGACTGACCCCATGCCGCCTAATGTCGCCGATAATTTTGTGATTTTAAAACCGCGTTCACAGTGGCCAGACCCATCGCTTACTAAGCAAGAATTAGTAGAGCAAATGGAAAAATCACTCGAAGAATTACCGGGCAATAATTACGAATTCACCCAACCCATTCAAATGCGATTCAATGAATTGATCTCTGGCGTTCGAGCTGATTTGGGTATCAAAGTTTTCGGCGATGATCTGGATCAACTAGTTGTCACGGCCAATGATATTTTAAAAACACTGAGTAAAGTCGATGGTGCCGCCGATGCGAGAGTTGAGCAGGTTACTGGCTTGCCAACCTTGTCAGTCATTCCCAAACGGACTGCGTTGGGGCGTTATGGTCTTAATGTATCCGAGTTGCAAGAATGGGTGGCGACAGCAATTGGTGGGGAGAGCGCAGGGATCTTGTACGAAGGTGATCGACGCTTCGAACTAGTGGTTCGCTTACCGGAAACCGTTCGGCGAGATATTGAACGCCTAAAATTCTTACCCGTACCGCTACCGAACGGTGACTATGTGCCTTTGTCTGAAGTTGCCACCTTGGATATTTCACCTGCACCGGCACAAATCAGTCGTGAAAATGGCAAGCGCCGCATTGTTGTTACAGCCAACGTGCGTGGTCGAGACCTTGGTGGATTTGTTGAGGATGTAAAGGCCCAAATTTCGTCACAAGTAGATATACCGGCGGGATATTGGCTTGATTATGGTGGCACTTTCGAACAACTCGAGTCAGCGAGTAAACGGTTGTCTATCGTCGTGCCGTTGACCTTACTGCTTATCATTGGCTTGTTGGTGATGGCTTTTGGATCACTAAAAGATGCACTCATTATTTTCAGTGGTGTGCCACTGGCTTTAACCGGTGGTGTTTTAGCATTGGCTTTGCGCGGCATGCCTATGTCGATCTCGGCCGGAATTGGTTTTATTGCTTTATCGGGAGTGGCGGTGCTAAATGGATTAGTGATGCTGGCGTTTATCCGTGATCTGTGGCACGAGAAGGGGGATTTGATGCTTGCGGTAACGGAGGGCGCGCTTGTACGTTTGCGCCCCGTATTAATGACTGCATTGGTAGCCAGTCTTGGATTCGTGCCAATGGCATTAAACACAGGTACCGGAGCAGAGGTTCAACGCCCGTTAGCCACGGTTGTTATCGGCGGAATTATTTCCTCTACTCTGTTGACGCTGCTTGTGTTGCCCGTTCTCTACCATTGGTTTCATAAAAATGATCGTCTAAAAGTTGTGAAAAACAATAACTAATCGTCCTTAATGAAAGACGCGGCAAAAACGTTGCCGCGTCTGGATAACAAGCAAGGAGAAGAAATGCATAACCACGGTCACGCACATAATAGTGATGATTCAAGCTCAAGAATTGCTTGGGCTTTTTTCCTCAATGTCGGCTTTACAATCATTGAATTCATTGGTGGCTGGCTTACTAATAGTACAGCGATCATGGCGGACGCGGTACATGACTTAGGCGACAGCCTGTCGATTGGGTTAGCCTGGTTTTTATCATATTGGAGCAATAAGCCCGCAAGCGGAAATTTTAGCTACGGCTACAGACGCTTTTCGCTATTAGGGTCTTTGATAAATGGGATGGTATTGGTTGCTGGCTCCCTTTGGGTGCTAAGTGAAGCCATACCTCGCCTGCAAAACCCGGAAATGCCTGTCGCTGAAGGTATGCTCGGTATGGCTATCTTTGGTATAGCCGTGAATGGATTCGCTGCGTACAAACTCAGCGGAGGAAAAACCTTAAATGAGCGGGTTTTAAACTGGCATTTGTTAGAAGACGTCTTGGGGTGGGTAGCAGTATTCATTGTCTCTATCGTACTTATGTTTGTTGACTGGCCAATACTCGATCCCATTTTATCTATTGGTTTCACCCTATTTATTGCCTTTAATGTCTTTCGCAATTTATGGAAAACCGGGCTCCTATTTTTACAGGCAGTACCAGATAAAAAACTTCATAATCAGATTGCAGAAACTCTTAAGAAATTAGCGGGTGTAAAAGGCGTGCACCATCTTCATTTGTGGTCACTGGACGGTGAGCATCATGTGTTAACAGCACACCTTGCGTTATCACATACGATGGACTTATCCCAACAGTTAAATTTGAAACAAAAGATTGCCGATGAACTGGATTATTTTGACCTTGAACACACCACTATTGAGTTTGAGTTTGAGGATGAAAGTTGTCGCGACACGCTCAAATAAAGGACGATCTTCGGTAAGCTACATAAATAAGTCCGATAAGTAACTCGATTTAAGATTGGATGATTAAGCTTTTCTACGCGCATAAAAGACCATCAATGCAGTAAACAAAAGCTGTGGAGACTACATTGAGTTCTTCAGGGTGTACATGCCAGGTTAATCTAGGCCTTATAACTACACACATAATCATATTTCCGATAATAACAATTATCGGAAATATAAGACTGTATTAAGTGGATCGTTCTCCTTCAGATTGTCTTAGATATATCGCACATCAAGCCCTTAACGTTTATAGCGTGAGCTTGCCAATACTTCGTTTCAGTCTTTTGTATTGCTGTAGCAATTCTTCGAACAAAATTCCTGTCTTTGCGCGCGTGCATCCTTTAAAATGCGCGCATAATTTTTCGGTTTTTGGAGTATGTGGGCATGTTTGAAGTTGGTCAGCGTTGGATCAGTGATACGGAATCCGATTTAGGCCTAGGGATGGTGCAAGAAGTAGATTTTCGTCAGGTTGCGATTTTATATCCAGCGGCGGATGAAGTAAGGCGTTATGCCAAGGATCAAGCCCCTCTTACCCGCATTAAGTTTGGTATTGAAGATACGGTTACACTTGAAGATGGTAGCTCTCTAACGATTACCGAAATCCAAGAGATGAACGGTATTTTGTTTTATGGAGATGCCGATCGAATAATTCCTGAAACTCAGCTTAGTGGACATATCCAGCTAAGCCAAGCATCAGAGAGACTGCTTGCAGGCCAAGTTGATAATAGCAAAGCGTACGAATTACGTTTACGCGCCCTGCAAATGAAAAGCAAACTAGAAGCTCGTAAGCACTACGGCCTAGTTGGAAGTCGAACCACCCTATTGCCACACCAATTATTTATTGCCAATGAAGTTTCAAGCCGCGAAGCCCCGCGTGTTTTATTAGCCGATGAAGTTGGCTTAGGTAAAACAATTGAAGCCGGCATGATTATGCACCGCTTATTGATCAGTGAGCGTATAGAACGTGTTCTTGTTCTGTTGCCAGAAGCGTTAACGCACCAATGGTTAGTTGAGATGGTTCGCCGTTTTAATTTACGTTTTAGTGTTTTAGATGAAGGTCGTTGTCTTGCGCTTGAAGATCAAGAAGACGGCGGTAACCCGTACCTTCAGCAACAATTAGTTTTAGCCCCTTTAAGTGCCATTGCTAATGACCCTAAGCGTCGCGAGCAAGTATTGTCTGCGGGTTGGGATATGGTTGTTGTTGATGAGGCTCACCACTTGCAGTGGTCGCCACAGTCTCATGACGAAGGTTATGGTTTAGTAGAATCACTCGCTCATGAATGCCCTGGCCTGTTATTGCTTACGGCCACACCTGAACAGCTAGGCATGGAAGGACATTTTGCACGCTTACGCTTGTTAGATCCTGAGCGTTTCCATAGCTTAGAGGAATTTATTCAAGAGCAATCTCAGTTCCAGCCTGTTGTAACGGCGGCTCAATCTTTATTGTCTGGCAATGAACTTGACCAGTCTGAGCAAGATGCTTTACAGGGGCTTTTAAATACTGACATCCCTGCCCAACCAGATGCCGAGCAATCTCAGGCTTGGATTAAGCAGTTGATCGATCAGCACGGCACTGGCCGTGTTATGTTCCGTAATACACGCAGTGCAATGACAGGATTCCCAAACCGCGAAGTAATTGCACAGCCTTTCTTACTTCCTGAGGCTTATAAAGCCATGACGGGGATGGAAGGTTTGTATCCTGAGCGTATTGTTGATGAATGGACGGATGTTGATCCTCGTATTGATTGGATTAACGAGCTAATCAAAGCGAACAAGGGTGAGAAATTCCTTTTAATTACTCACCAGCAAAAAACCGTTTTACAGATTGAGCGAGCTTTGTGGGAAAAATACGGCACTCAGTGTGCTGTTTTCCACGAAGACATGGATATGATCGAGCGTGACCGTGCAGCGGCCTACTTTGCCGAGCAAGAAGGCGGCGCGCAAATTCTTCTTTGTAGTGAAATTGGCAGTGAAGGCCGTAACTTCCAGTTCGCACGTCACCTGGTCTTATTTGATCTACCAGACAACTGCGACCTTATTGAACAGCGTATTGGTCGTCTTGACCGTATCGGTCAGAAACACGATATTCAGCTTCACATCCCATATTTTGAAGAACACGGTTCTGAGCGCTTATTTGAATTGTTAAATATTGGCGTTGATGTATTTAGTCATCCGAACCCGCTAGCTCAGTCTTTATTGAATCATCACCACACTCAGATGGTTACAGCGATTGAAAGTGACAATATCTCTGACTTGCATGCCTTGGTGGATGCGCTAATTCCTGAGCGCGAAGTTCAGCAGCAAGCACTTGAGCAAGGTCGTGACCGATTGTTGGAGTTGCAGTCTTGCGACCCTGAAAAATCTAAAGCGCTTATGGATCAAGTTTTAGCGGATGACATGCTGGATCAAGCGGTATTGCCAAGTTTCTTAGAGCAAGTTTGTGATGTTTACGGCATTATTCAGCAGGATCACAGTAATCACTGCTTTATACTTCGACCTGGCGATCATATGTTAACAAGCTATTTCCCGCATTTGCCGGAAGATGGTTTAACGTATACATGTCGTCGTGATGTTGCGGTTGCTCGTGATGATGTGCAGTTCTTTACTTGGGAGCATCCATTAATCGTTGGTGCTTTGGATCTTATCCTATCTGAAGAGCATGGTAACTCAAATGTCGCTTATGTAGAAAACCACAACTTCTCAACGGGTGATTTCTATTTCCAAGCTCAATATACGTTAGATTGCCAAGCGCCTAAGTCGTTACAGATTCAGCGTTACTTACCTGCGGAAGGTTTACATATTGCTGTAGACCCTGATGGTCAGGTCGAGTTTTTTGAACCGGATTACTTAGACTTCCCAGAAGACCTGAAGCGCTCTACCGCTTCTGGTTTAGTTAAGCGTGTTGAAGATGGTATTAAGAAATCTTTGAAGATTGCAAAGACTGCTGCAGAAGCTGAGCTACCTAAGCAACTGGAAATTGGTGCAAATCGAATGGCTCGTGAGCTTAATGGAGAAATTTCTCGTTTGCAGGAATTACAAAAAACGAATCGTAATATACGCGATAGTGAAATTGTATTGCTTCAAGAAAAGAAAGAAGCACTTCAGCAGGCAATTAGCCAGGCTAACTACAAAATGGATAACATCCGTATCGTGTTTTGTGGGTAAAAAGCTGCGCTTTTTACGGCTAGCCAAGGATGGCTAGACGTTTGTCACACTAAAATACGACCTACAATCTATTTGTAGGTCGTGGCTTTAGCCCGACAGTTTAGCCCCATATTGAGCTTTCTAAGATCTAGGAGAACGCATCGTTACAAACTCTTCTGCTGATGTTGGATGAATTCCAATCGTCGCATCAAAATCTGCCTTAGTTGCCCCTGCCGTAATCGCTACAGCAATACCTTGAATAGTCTCACCAGCATCATGACCAACCATATGCGCAGCAATAACTTTATTGTTAGCCTTGTTAACGATTAGCTTCATTAAAGTGCGTTCATTTAATCCAGAAATTGTATGCTTTAACGGTTTAAAGTTAGATTCATAAACATCAAAATCAATACCCTTAGCGGTGCACTCATCTTCCGTTGGACCGACTGTTCCTATATTTGGCTGGCAGAAAACCGCCGTTGGAATATTGTCATAATTCATGGGTGTCGTGTCACCATGATACTGATGCGCTAAGAATTTCATGCCTTGTGCTAAAGCAATTGGTGTTAGTTGAGGCGTGCCAATAACATCACCTAGTGCATAGACAGAAGGCACACTGGTCTGGAAGAAGTCATTTACCTTGATCGTAGTATTAGAGTTCAGTTCAATGCCAAGCTTCTCTAAGTTTAAACCATCCGTCATTGGGCGGCGGCCCGTTGCATAAAGTACCAAGTCAAACTCTTGCTGTTCATTATTAGTGTAAGTTACTAATAATGAACCGTCTGTTTGCTTATCAATGCTGGCAACTTCTGTCTCAGGACGAATATTAACGCCCTTTTCAATCATTTGTTCTTGTACAAAGCTGCGAATGTCATCATCAAATCCGCGCAATACCAAATCCTTGCGCACAGCTAAGGTAGTCTCAGCACCAAGGCCATTAAAAATACCGGCAAATTCAACGGCAATGTAACCTGCTCCCACAACTAAAGCGCGCTTTGGAAAAGCGTCATCCGCAAGGTCAAAAACATCATTAGAAGTAATAGCGTGCTCAGCACCAGGAACATCTGGAATAAACGGCCAGCTGCCCGTTGCGATCAAAATACTGTCCCCTGTAATATCCTGCTCTGTACCATCAGATCCGTTAATATGAACGGTATTCGCATCAATTAAGCTACCAGTGCCATTAAAAATGGTTGCGCCTGGACCAGTTAGTAAATTCTGATAAATTCCATTGAGGCGAGAAATTTCATTGGATTTATTGCCGCGCAATGTCGGCCAGTGAAAATCATTAACTTGACCATTAATACCAAAGCCCTTGGCTTCTTCCATCTTTTCACGATATTCAGAAGCATAAACAAACATTTTCTTTGGTACGCAGCCTACATTGACACAGGTTCCGCCAAGGTAACGGTTTTCAATGATAGCAACTTTTTTTCCTTGAGCTGCCGCCATACGTGCTGAACGAACACCACCGGAACCGGCACCAATTACGACTAGATCAAAATGTTGCATGGTTAATCTCCAAAGTATATGCGTATAAAAAAGCCCCTGTGTATTTATAAGGCAGGGGCTTTTATAAGATAGTTAAAGTTTAGAACAGTTCGCAAAATAGGTTAAGTAAATTAAAACTATCCAACCTATGCGCTGGTGCTATGAGTAGTTAGGCGAAACGGCTATTTATATAACGTCGCTCTTAAATCAACGCGACCATTTTTATCGCTGCGCTCTACGCTAATTTGCTTAACGTTGATGCCATAATCTCGGGTTAATGTCTCTAACCAACGCGCAGCATTATCAAAAGCAACATCATCTAACCAGATTCTAAGGTTTTGATCGTCAGGCTCAAAACGCTTTAAATTGATTTGGGCGATTTTAGCTTGCTTGGTAATCAGCGCAAGAATCGGTGCACTACTATCAGAGCTGCCTGAGCCACCCTGAAACTTGTGTGCATTCTTTGCCAGTTGTTCATAAACCGCAATAGACTTATCGAGTTTAGCTTCGTATAAATCCTGTTTACTGTAAAAAGGCTGTATAAACATCAATATAATTACACAAAGTCCGACAAAGCCTGCTAACGCTTTGAGTATTTTTTGATCACGCTCACTTTGGCGCTCAAACCATTGCTTACTAGCAGTAACGGCTGGGATCTTATTGGCATCTAAGATTAATGCTTGCCACTTTTCTTGTAGTTTAATTACGTTTTTATTCATGATTGTCCGCCAATTCTAATGCGACCTTTCACCTTATTGTTCTCATTGGTAGCAGAGGCAATTTCTACCACTAAGCCATCAGCTTCCATCGCTGATTTAAATGCCTGAATATCTGCAATGGTTTGTGCTGTTAAGTCGATCACAAGTAGGTTTTGTCTTTCGTTAAACCTTAGGCTTTGCCATTCGATCTTATTCTTCTGATTTGAACCTTCAAAAACTGCACTGGATTTATCTAAAAGTGTCATAAAACCTGCGGTACTCGTTTCACTACCACCTTTGATTTTAGAGCGAATCTGGCGCTCTAGAAATCGAATGCGTTCACCTGGAAATAATTGTTTGTAAAGATCAATGGTCGCTGTTTTTACGGTTTGTTCTTGCTCTATCAATTGGTTGTTCTTCACCATCGTTTGGGTGACAGAGAATACAGCCCAGCAAGCAGCTAATATGGCAACCGGCTTCCACCAGGCCGCAGGCTTTTTAACCTTAATTTCCGAGGGCTTAAACTGCTCAGTTAATAGGTCGTTTCCACTTTGCTCAAGAGCTTTGTCTCGAATAGATTCAAACCCACTGTGTTGAATGTCGATGCTTTTGAATACATGGTTAAAGCTCGTTTCTATTTGAGTTTTTAATAGATTTGCTGCGTCTAAGTTCTTATCAATAATGGTTAATGATTCAACGGTGCTTTCACCAAGCTCGGTGGTAATTGAATCAAGATACGTCATAAGTGCAGATTGATGTATTTTTGCTTCTGTTACTTTAGGTATGTTAATTAGCCAATAATCACCTTCATGTAGTAAGCAATTTGCAGGTGTTAAGCTTGTTTCAGGAATAAGCTGGCGCAACTGAATATGATGCAATGAACATGCTTCTAATAGTCGCTCAAGAATATCTTTTTTTGTGCAGTAAATTTGATGGGTAAACTTGCCATGCTTGCCGGTAGTCACAAGATGATACAGCCCTACATCATCAATAAAGCTTTCTTCTAATGCAAAAGGCAATGCTTTATTAAGGTGGCGTGGTTGAACGCCAGGCAAGTTTAACCAGCGGCATACGTAATTTTCACCGCTTAAAATAAAACGAAATGAAGAGAGGTCAGCTTGCGTTGAAGCCCATTGGTCGAATGAAAGCCATTGGCTGCCCTCTTCTATTTCTGCTCCACTTACAAGCTCAGCAATAAACCATGTTTCTAATTCGACGTTCCATCGAATATTTACTGTTTTCATTTTTTCTGCCTAAGGATTGCTGTCACTATTAGAGTTATTTTGGCTGCTAGTTGCAGGAACTCTCGCTTCAGTTCGAGAAAAATCTCGGTAATAAGTACGCATTTCACCGGTCTCAGCATTTCGGTATATCAGCATTTCAACGGTGGCGATTCTGTCTGCAAGTTCCACTTTAGCAAATACTTCAAAGTATTCAGAGTTTACACTGAAATCTGCTTTATCCCATAAATCCTTTGAAGTTTCATCATCTTCATCAGAGCTGTTTGTGGTAAACGCTGAAATTTCAGAAAGCGACCAAAAATCACTCACAGCTGAAAAGCCGTCTTCGCCTCTTTCGGAAATGACAGCGTTTGCTTCGTCAATTGAAAAATCATTGGATAGCGATGATAAAACAATATTGCTCGCAGTATTTACATTGAGTTGAGCAGTTATGGGCAGTGTACTTATATAAGGCATTAACAGACGATAACCATCAGCATCAACTAAATTGACAAGTAACAGTTCTGACGGGTGTTTAAATAGTGAGTAGCTTGCGCGATATGGCACTTCGGCAGATAAATAATCATCATCGCTTTGACTTTCTTCATTCATAAAGCTTGCAGTATTACTCGCGATACTCTCATCCAGCCCTAGTTCCGCTAATAAATATTTGAAGCGTTTAAGTTGTTCGGCGCTATTGCTCGCTGAAGGATGCAAACTGTTTAGATTAAAGCGGGCTTGCGCATCAAAAATTTTAATGTACGCCATGCCGGGAGATAGAGGAAAAGTGCGCTCCTGAGCCCATTCTTCTAATAGATGATCTACATCCTCAGTATTCTCATAATCTAACTGCAAGCCAACTCTTACAGCGTATTCAATACCATTGGAATACGCTCGGGCTTGTTGGAGTGCTTGTAGGTTGGCGCTGCGCTGAATATCTAAACCTTGACGTTCAATCATTGATCCTGCAAGTACAGCAACGATAGCAAAAATGAGTAACACTGAAATGAGGGCTAAACCGTTTTGTGCTCTAAAATTTATTGGCTTTTTATTGATCATCATAAGCCAGCAGCCACAAGCGTTCTATTTGTCCTATCTTAGGAAGCGTAATGCGCCAAAGCATAGCGGTTGGGATTTCCTTAGTCTCATCTGATTGGATGTTAGGCCATTGAGTGTACCAGTTTTGCTCCTGGTTCGTTTCTGTTTCTGCGTCATCGTTATCAGATACTAAAGTTGTTGCTAATAATTCAATTTCTATCTCGTCGATTAAATCCAAAATTATTTGAGTCTTAGCTTCGCTATCACTTGATCTATCAAGAACAGACCAGAAATAACGCACAAGGCAAAGTCCTTGGGGATCAAACTCACCCCAGCTCTCAAGCCTTAGTTTTGCCGCTTCGCACTCTTCGTCATTAATGTCGAAGGTCTGAAATGCAACTCGTTGAATTTCAGATCTTGGGTCGTCGTTTATAGGGTTATTGCGCCAACCAAGTCGAGACCACTGAGCAAGATAATCACTATCGTCAATAATAATGGCAGCCTGCTCATCACCGTACTCATCTCTGATGCTGCGATTAATAATCTGTTCGACATCACGACTTACAAATTGATTGAATCTTTGTAGTGTTATTAATTGCTCTGAGCGTTCATCTGTAACTTTTTTTGACTCAATAATGTTGGTTAATAGGTTTGCAGATGCAATGCCTATTAAAGCAGTGATTGATATGGCAATCATTACCTCTAATAGAGTAAAACCTTTTTGTAAGCGGACTTTAGCGTTAAACATTAATCTTTGCCCATAAAGCCAGTCAGGCTTACTAGGGGATTTTCTTTATCGATGCTTTTTGCAACTTGAATTTCAATGCGTCGAAAACCTGCTAGTTGAGTCTCTTCTACCTTAGTTGTGATATGCCATTCGCGATCAGCCATTTCTTCGGAGTCTTTTGTTTGAGTCACTGCTGGAAACCCGGAAAGTATCAGTTTATTTAAGCGATTCTCTGCAACAAAAGAAGCTAAAGTCTTTTCTTCTAAGTACAGAGTGGTATCAGTATTTTGGCTGGCTGTTCTACTTATCGCTGCTGCCATTACAGCAAAAATAGACAGTGCAATCATCACCTCTATTAGAGTGAAGCCTGACGAAGTTCGCTTAAATCTTATACTGTTGAAAATGTGATTACTGTTCATATTGATCAGTCTTCATTACAAATCGACTAAATCCATCACCCGTAATAGTGATTGTGAATGATTCGTCGTTAAAGTGTTCGATGCTAAGTTTGAATGGCGTATATTCATCGGATGATAAAAACAGTAAGGCCGGTTTGGGGCCCTCTTTCTCATCCAGTAATTCTTCAAAATCAACAAGCTTATCTTCGATAAATAAGCTCATGCTCAAGTACTCGGGGAATTCAATTTGTTGTTTTAAATTCCCTTGATAAGCCGCCCATGGATTATCTTTTAACCTAGAAAGTTCTTCTTGATCTATGCCTGATATTACAGTCGGACTATTAATATCAATGTATTTTAACAGTTGTGTAACCTGCCCATCCATTGCTAAGCCTAAATCTAGGTTTTGAAATACGGCTTCGTTGCGATAAGCATCCAATTGAGCAATAAAGCGCAGAGCTTGTTGTTGCGCTTCATGTTTTTGCTCATTCCCCCCAGTACTCAAAGTTGCTAAGCCAAGCATGAGGCCAATGATAACAAGTACCACCATAACCTCTATCAAGGTAAAAGCTTGTTGCTTCCTTGGTAGCTTAGTTTTCTCTGTAATAAAGGGGGCGTTTTTCATTAATCGTTGCTGCTAATGTCGGCGTATTCTTCTTCGCCACCTTCTTGACCATCAGCGCCAAGAGATAATATTTCATAAGAACCAGATTCATAGAAATAAATAAACTCATTCCCCCAAGCATCCATAGGTAATTTACTGCCTTTAAGATAACCACCTGATTTCCAGTTTTTAGGTTCTGGGCTGCCACTTGGTTTAGCAATAAGAGCTTCAAGACCTTGCTCAGTTGTTGGGTAGGTGTAGTTATCAAGTTTATAAAGATCAAGAGAGTTTTCAATTAACTTGATTTGGCTCTTGGTTGTTTTTACTCGAGCTTCACCTGCATTGCCAATAACATTTGAGGCAACTAAGGCTAGCATTCCGCCAATAATAGCCAGAACCACCATAACTTCAATCAGGGTAAAACCAGATTGCTTGTTAGAGCTTTTTTTATTTAAGTTTTGCTTATTTAATTGACGCATTTTCAATCCTACTTCCTTTCTATTGTTACTAAATATTTATTACGGTTTAAAGTTTGTTTTACTGAACCATGTTCTGCAACTCTAAAATTGGCAACATGATGGCGGCCACAATCATTGCGACCATTCCACCCATAACCAACAGCATCATAGGTTCGAACATTTTTACTAGGGCTTCAATAGTGGCCTCTAAAGAAGCCTGCTGTTGTGCTGATGTACGCGCAAGCATGTCGTCAAGTTCGCCACTGCTTTCTCCACTGGCAATCATGTGCAACATCATAGGTGAAAAATATCCGGTTGCCGTAAGTGCTTTACTAAGGCTTCCACCCTCACTTACTGATATGGTTGCTTCTTGGACACCTGCTTGGATAGGTAAGTTCTCTACAACTTTTGCCGCAATGCGCATAGCTTCAACTAATGGAACCCCAGAGCTTGTTAAAATAGCCAGAGTGCTGATATAACGCGCAGTATTGGCACTTTTGGTGAAGCCGCTGATGCCTGGGGCAGTCAATAAAAATAAGTGATAGCGGTATTTAAACTTTGGATTTTTAAGAGCATAAGCAAAAGCGGAAAATATCAGCGCTAATAAAGCCGCAATCACGAGACCATAATCGGTAATCAGATGGCTTAAATCCAGCATGGCCTGCGTGAGTCCGGGCAGCTCCTGACCATTGCGTACGAACACTTCAACGATATCAGGTACAACGTACGTTAGCAGGCCGATCACAATACCCAGTGCAACAATACCGAGGATAATGGTATACATAGCGGCTAATTTGATTTTTGTATGAGCTGCTTGCTGTGCTTCGGTGTAGTCAGCAAGCTTATTTAGTACACCGTCAAGATGGCCAGCATGCTCACCTGCACTTACGGTTGCACGATATAAGTGTGGAAATGCTCGGGGAAATTCCTTAAGTGCATCAGCAAGGGTATGACCTTCAAGCACTTTAGCGCGAATCGAAAGTACCATGCTTTTGATGGATTGTTTTTCGCTTTGCTCAGATACGGCTTTTAATGCCTCATCAATTGGCAAGCCAGCAGCAATTAGCGTAGCAAGTTGGCGAGTAATTAAAGCCAAATCTGGAATGCTAAGGGACGGACCTCGTGCAAATAACGCGAAGCCTGAACGTTTAGCCTGCTTGTCGTTAGATGTTTCGACAGATAGCGGCATCCAGCCCTTGTCACGAAGCTGTTGGCGAACCTGGCGTGAGCTATCCGCTTCCAATACACCTTTGTGTTGCTTGCCTTTATTATCTACTGCTTGATATTCAAATGCTGCCATAGGTATCTGTCGGCGCTAGCCTTTTGCCACTCTTAATAGTTCTTCAATTGTAGTGGTGCCTTGCAATACTTTGCGGATACCATCTTGTTGGATCGATGTGCATTGTGTACGGGCATGAGCTTCGAGTTCTTGTTCACCGGCGCGATCGTGAATTAAAGTCTTCATTTCTTCGTCAATTAAGACGACTTCGTAAATACCTTGGCGGCCACGGTAGCCCAATTGATTACACTTATCACAACCATTGGCATGAAAGATAGTCGGTGGGTTTTTTACGTCAGCACCAAGTAGTGAGCATTCAGACTCTGTTGCGATATGAGGTTGCTTGCATTCGTTGCATAATACGCGAACTAGTCGTTGGGCTAGAACGCCTACTAAGCTTGATGATAGCAAAAAGGGTTCGACGCCCATGTCTTGCAAGCGCGTTACCGCACCAACGGCTGTATTGGTGTGCAGAGTCGACAATACCATGTGGCCTGTTAAAGAGGCTTGAATGGCGATTTCAACGGTCTCTAAATCTCGAATCTCACCAATCATCACAACATCAGGGTCTTGACGAAGAATCGCGCGCAAGCCTTTTGCAAAAGTCATCTCAACCTTTGTGTTTACTTGAGTCTGGCCAATGCCTGGCAAGCTGTACTCAATAGGATCTTCAACGGTTAAAATATTACGACTACTGTCATTAAGTTCACTTAATGCAGCGTATAGAGTGGTCGTTTTACCGGAACCTGTTGGGCCCGTAACAAGAATAATGCCGTGAGGTTTTTGAATTGCGGATAGTAAATTCGTTAAATCGGTATTAGACATCGCTAGCTGTCGGACATTTAGGCGCCCTGCTTGCTTATCTAATAAGCGCATTACAATGCGCTCTCCGTGGCTGGATGGCATGGTAGAAACACGCACATCTACTTCTCGACCGCCAATTCGCAAAGCAATTCGGCCATCTTGCGGGACGCGTTTTTCTGCAATATCCAGCTTAGCCATTACTTTAATACGAGAGATCAGTAATGGAGCTAAGGCGCGTTTTGGTTGAACCACCTCGCGGAGAACGCCATCAACACGAAAACGAACTACAAGTCTTTTTTCGTATGTTTCAATATGGATGTCAGATGCGCTATCTTTAACGGCTTCAGTTAATAAGGCGTTAATAAGACGAATAATAGGAGCATCATCTTCTTGCTCTAATAAGTCTTCGGTCTCTGGAACTGAATCAGCCAAACTGGCTAAATCCATCTCATCACCCAAACCTTCAACCATTCCCATTGCTTCAGAAGAATCTGTTTGGTAAACCTGCCCAAGTATGCGTTCGAAGTCGCTATCTGAAACAACTTCAAGTGAATAATGCTCACCAAGAAAGCGCTGAACTTCTAAAAGAACATGAGGTAATAGCCCCTCTTTATGAGCAGCAACAAAACCTGTCGGCCTGTTTTCTAAAACAATGCCAAATCTTTTGGCAAAAGAGAAAGGCAAACGAGGAATGACGAGATTTGATGGTACATCAATAGGCGTATTGGGTTGTTCAAGTTCTGCACTATTAGGGATGTCTTGCTCAAGTGTATCTTGCATCATTATATCTTGTGGTTCTTTTGAAGATGTCGTTAAACAGCCGCGCTGTAAATATGGGCTTTAAACTACCTTAATTGGAGGAAATGACAAGAGTATTACACTGTATTTGTGAGTTCTATATAAATTGCACGTAAAAAAAAGCCCAGCAATGCTGGGCTTTTTTTGAGTTGTTTATGATTTAAGCAATTAAACCAATTTTTCCAACTCAGGAACCGCGTCAAACAAGTCAGCAACTAAACCGTAGTCAGCAACTTGGAAGATTGGCGCTTCTTCGTCTTTGTTGATCGCAACGATCACTTTAGACTCTTTCATACCAGCCAAATGCTGAATCGCACCTGAGATACCAACAGCAATGTATAGGCTAGGAGCAACGATTTTACCCGTTTGACCAACTTGCATGTCGTTTGGTACGAAGCCAGCATCAACAGCGGCACGAGATGCACCAACAGCAGCGCCAAGTTTATCAGCAACCTTGTATAAGATGTCAAAGTTTTCGCCGTTACCCATACCGCGACCACCAGAGATAACAATCTCAGCAGCAGCAAGGTCAGGACGGTCAGAAGCAGCAAGCTCTTCGCTAACGAAAGCAGAGATTGCAGATTCTTTAACAATTGCAGTTGCTTCAACAGCGGCAGAACCACCTTCAGCAGCTACAGGATCAAAACCAGTACCACGCACAGTGATCACTTTAACGCCATCAGAGCTTTGAACTGTAGCGATTGCGTTACCCGCATAAATTGGGCGTACAAACGTATCAGCACTTTCAACAGCAACGATGTCAGAAATCATGTTCACATCAAGCAATGCAGCTGTGCGAGGCATGAAATCTTTACCAGTTGTTGATGCAGCAGCAAGAATGTGGCTATAGCCAGCACCAAGCTCAGCAACTAGATCGCCCATAGGTTCAGCGATCTGGTATTTGTATGCAGCGTTGTCAGCAACAACAACTTTGCTAACACCATCAATTTTTGCAGCAGCATCAGCAACTGCGCCACACGCTTCGCCAGCTACTAATACTTCGATGTCACCACCGATTTGTTTAGCAGCAGCAACAACGTTTAGAGTCGCAGCATTTAACGCAGCGTTATCATGTTCAGCGATTACTAAAATAGTCATTACAATACCTTCGCTTCGTTTTTCAGTTTCTCAACAAGCTCAGCAACGTCAGCAACCTTGATGCCAGCAGAACGCTCAGCAGGAGGAGTTACTTTAACTACAGTTTGAGTGCTCTTGATTTCAACGCCTAAGTCAGCAGGAGAAACAGTTTCAAGAGGCTTACGCTTAGCTTTCATGATGTTTGGAAGAGAAGCGTAACGTGGTTCGTTCAAACGTAGGTCTGTAGTTACGATAGCTGGAAGGCTTAAGCCAACAGTACGTAAACCAGCATCAACTTCGCGAGTTACGTTAACTTTATCGCCGTCAACAACAACTTCAGAAGCAAATGTGCCCTGTGGCAAGCCAGTCAAAGCACCAAGCATCTGACCAGTTTGGTTGTTATCACTGTCGATTGATTGCTTACCAAGAACTACAAGCTGCGGCTGTTCTTTTTCAACAACGGCTTTTAGTAATTTGGCAACAGTAAGAGATTCTAGCTTCTCTTCGGTTTCAATTAAGATACCGCGATCTGCACCCAATGCTAAAGAGGTACGGATCTGCTCTTGAGCAACTTTAGGACCGATAGATACAACTACGATCTCAGTAGCTACGCCCTTCTCTTTTAAACGAACCGCTTCTTCTACAGCGATTTCACAGAAAGGGTTCATAGCCATTTTGACGTTATTAAGATCAACATCAGAATTATCAGGCTTTACTCGTACTTTGACGTTGTAGTCAATTACGCGCTTTACAGCAACAAGAACCTTCATAGATTCTCCGTATTCGTCTAGTGAATGATTGAAGAGAGCCTCTCATCGGATCTAAAAACTGCCAATGACTCTCCCCCAGCGCGCAATATTATTCGTATCTTTGCCCCTCAGGTCAATAGAAACTATCAAACTAATAGGAATGACTCCTATTTAACCCCCTTTTTTGTTAATAAATTGTCCACAAAGGGTGAAAAACCAATAAATTAGCGCCAAAAGCTAGGTATATAGAAAACACAATCGTATACTGTGCGCCTTTATATGAACGCTAGAATTTACTGCTAGTATTATTAGCAACCGTAATTAGCTCCCAGCTTATTTTTCGAGGAGATCACAATATGCAACGTGAATCGATGGAATATGATGTCGTTATTGTTGGTGGAGGCCCGTCTGGTCTTTCTACTGCAATTCGTCTAATGCAACTTGCGCAAGAAAACGAACAAGAACTAACCGTATGCTTGGTTGAAAAAGGTTCTGAAGTTGGTGCGCACATATTATCTGGTGCGGTTATTGAAGATCGTGCTCTGGTTGAGTTGTTCCCTACTTATAAAGAAATGGGTGCTCCACTAAATACTGAAGTGCTTAAAGATGAAGTTCATATCTTAACGAGTGCAACGGGTGGTATTAAAACCCCTAACTGGGCAATTCCTAAGCCAATGCACAATGATGGCAACTATGTTGTAAGTCTTGGTAATGTAGTTCGCTGGTTAGGTGAGCAAGCTGAAGCACTAGGTGTAGAAATCTACCCAGGTTTCGCAGCTGCTGAATATATTGTTGAAGATGGTGCGGTTAAAGGCATTATTACTGGCGATATGGGTGTTGGTGAAGATGGCGAACATACTGACATGTATATGCAGGGTATGGAACTACGCGGTAAGTACACAGTATTTGCTGAAGGTTGTCGTGGTCATCTTGGTAAGGCGTTGATCTCCGAGTTTAAGTTGGACGAAGGTAAAGATCCTCAGCATTACGGTATCGGTATTAAAGAATTGTGGGATATTCCTGCTGAGCAACATCAAGAAGGTTTGGTTGTTCACGGTGCAGGCTGGCCTTTAACAGAATCTGATTCTTCTGGTGGTTTCTTCCTATACCATGCTGAGAACAATCAGGTTGTTTGTGGTTTGATTACAGATTTATCCTACTCTAACCCACACCTTAGCCCGTTTGATGAATTTCAGCGCTTGAAGCATCATCCTGTTTTAGCAAAACACCTTACCGGTGGTAAACGCGTATCTTACGGCGCTCGCGCAATTGCTAAAGGTGGCTTGAACTGTCTTCCTAAAATGACCTTCCCTGGTGGTTTGGTTGTAGGTTGTGATGCCGGTACTTTGAACTTTGCTAAGATCAAGGGTACTCACACAGCTATGAAGAGCGGCATGATTGCTGCTGAAGAAATTGTTAAAGCGATCAAATCTGAGCGTCAGCACGATGAGATTACTGAATTCACAGCTGCATTTGAATCTTCTTGGGTTTATGAAGAGCTTGAAGGTAGCCGTAACTTCGGTCCTGCGATGCATAAGTTTGGCATGTACTTAGGTGCTGCATTTAACTTCATTGACCAGAACTTGTTTAAGATTCCGGTAAGCTTGCATGACACTACACCAGATCACGCAACTTTGAAGCCTGCTTCAGAGTGTAAGAAAATCGACTATCCTAAGCCGGATGGCGTTTTAAGTTTCGCTAAGCTTGATTCTGTATTTATCGGTAACGTAAACCATGCCGAAAATCAGCCGTGTCACTTACGTCTGAAAGACGCATCAATTCCTCTAGGTTCAAACCTTGAGAAGTTTGATGAGCCAGCTCAGCGTTACTGCCCTGCTGGTGTTTATGAGATTATTGAAGAGGAAAGCGGTGATAAGCGCTTCCAGATCAACTCTCAAAACTGCGTACACTGTAAAACTTGCGATATTAAAGATCCTGCACAAAACATCACCTGGGTAACTCCAGAGGGTGCTGGTGGTCCAAACTATCCAAACATGTAGTCTACTTTCTTAAAAAAGTAGATGATGTGATTAAAGCGGCTTCGGCCGCTTTTTTTATGCCTGTATTATTCGTTGTTAAAATCAAAATATCAGTATAGTATTCCTTATCAGTTATATTGTTTAATTACGCCTTTTGATAAAGGTGATAAAGGGGTCGTCATGAAAAAGTTACTCATATCTTCGCTTTCAGCGCTTTGCATTCAAGCTTTACCGCTAACACTGCATGCAGATGAAATTAGCATTGAAGAAAAGCAAGCGCTTGTAAAAGGGGCAAAAACTCAAATNATGGCACTAGGCGGTGCTCTAACGGCTACATTAAAACAAGGAATCAAAACCAATGGTCATNCCGCGTCTGTGCAGCTTTGTAATTTGCAGGCCCCGGCGATTACCAAGTCTGTTTCTTCTGAAGGTGGATTTACTGATTGGAGCATTAGCCGCACATCTTTGAAACTTAGAAGCCCTGCTAATGCACCTGAAGGCTGGGTTGAGCAAGTAATGAAGGATTTTGAGCAAAGAAAAGCTAATGGCGAAATGGCAAAAGATATCGCGCACACCGAAGTTCGTGATGGCAAGTTTTATCTGGTTAAGGCTATTCCTACAAAAGCAGGTTGCTTGGCATGCCACGGTTCAAATGTCGCGCCGGATGTTAAAGCAAGACTGACTGAACTTTATCCTAATGATAAAGGTACGGGCTTTAATGTTGGTGATATCCGAGGTGTATTTATTGCGTCAAAAGCATTGGATAGCACAATAGATGACAGTAAGGGTGGTAAGTAATGAGTGAGCATACAGCCAAAATAAGTTGGGCTAAACAAGGTGAGTTCAGTCACAAAGGCTTCGATAGAACTCATGTTAGCGAGTTCTATCCGGATTGTAAGGTATCCATGGCCGGAGCTAATAATGGATCGTTTGCTGATCCTGAGCAGATGTTTGTGGTATCGCTTGCAAGCTGTCATATGCAAACGTTTTTATTGCTAGCCGCTAAAAAGCGCTTAGTGGTAGAAAGTTATGAGGACACTGCGACTGCTGTTTTAGCTAAAAATGAAGAAGGACTGTTTTTTATTGAAAGCACCACGCTAAATCCAGTGGCTGTCTTTTCTGCAGATACCCCAGTCAGTGCTGAGGCATTGCGGAAAATGCACGATAAAGCGCATCATCACTGCTTTATTGCCAATAGCATCAGCTGTCCTGTAGAGATTAAACTGGAATCTTAATCTCGTAGTCTTTACTTCGAACAATNTACCCAGCTTCTGTCTCTTGGGCTAAATTAATCAATTCGTAATACGTGCTTTGATTTAATTTGGCCCATAGATTATTCCTAATCATTACATAAGGAATGAAATCCGCGCTTCCTTCTGGTGATGTTTCTGTTTTTCTAAATTCTAATGGATGCTCTGCACTTACTTTAACCTCATCGCCCAGGCTAGTAATAAAGCTAAGTTCGCCCTCTTCTTCCTTCATTAATACTGCTGAAAANGGTACNTCTTCAACGNGTATCTTTAATTTCTCGGCTGGGGTTACNAGAAAATAATCAGTTCCATCTTTACGTAAAATGGATGCAAACATACGAGCAAGATCTTGGCGTTTAAAATAACCACCTTCGTGATACCACTCTCCTTTATTGTTAATAAGGATGTCGATTTCACCTTCCCTTGTGGGATTCCAATTTTCGACAGGTGGCATTTTTTGTTGTTTCTCAAACTTACCCAATAAGGCAAAGAGATCTTTATCTGAAGTGCTTGTCATGCTGGCTCCTATTATTAAAGTCCGCGCTGCCATTCTTGGCGTAAAGCAATGCGGCCCGCAATGGCATCGTCAAGCTGATTTAGAAAGCGTTGTTTATCCGCGCCTAGAGTGCCCTTGAGTGTTACATAATTNGAGGCGTGATCACTTCGGAAAACAGTATTTTTAAGTTCAAGTGTTTCAATTAGGTGGCGCATTTCCATAAATAAGGTGCGCTGATCTGGTAATTCGTATTCCCCATTAAAGCCTTCGCGAACACGATCATCCCCCATTGGATANCTTACAACCAGTGTAGAAAGAAAGTCTGGCTGAGCTTCATTCATCAGTCGTGCAGAATTCTCAGCATGTTGTTGGCTGTATTTCATTCCACCCATGCCATTTAAGATCATAACGGATGTTTTTATGCCGGCTTCTTTTAATTTGACGAGGGCGCTTAAAGTGGATTCGTATGTTTCGCCTTTATTAATAAACTCTAGTATCTCGTCATCTCCGCTTTCTGCACCAACATACGCCATTCCAAAGCCCAGTGTTTGCAGTTGTTTGAGATCTTCTACGGATTTTTTCCGAATGTTGCGAGGTAGGCAGTAGCTACTTACGCGCTTTACCCAAGGCATGTATTGTTTGATGGCAGTCAGTATCTCAACAAGACGCCTAATTGGTAGAACAAGAGCATCGCCATCAGCTAAAAATACCTTGTCGAACTGAGGGCCAGCGGCAGCGGCTTTTTTTATCTCAGCTAAGGTTTCATCTTCAGGTTTAGCTTTGAATTTTTTTTGCGGTTGAGTGTACATATCGCAGAACGTACATTTATTCCAAGAGCAGCCATTGGTAACTTGCAGGATTAGCGAGCGCCCTTCACTTGGCGGACGAAAAACAGGCTCTACGTAGTTCAACATTGATTCTAATACTCATAAAAAATATTGAGACATTTTACAGTAAAGATAGTTGATTTGCTTCATGGAAAGTTGTGTATGTGAAATGAAGAAACAATGATGTTTAATCGATTATCAAGGTTTGTTTAGTTGCGAGATAAATTTATTTTATAAATAATTCAAAGAGGGTAAAGCTAGAAGTAAAGATGGTACCCGGGGCCGGACTTGAACCGGCACAGCATTGCTGCCGGGGGATTTTAAGTCCCCTGTGTCTACCAATTCCACCACCCGGGCATCGAATGTTAGCTTTCGCTAAAAGATCTTGCGATCTTGAGGATGGAGGCGTGACCCGGAGTCGAACCGGGCTACGTGGATTTGCAATCCAGTGCATAACCGCTTTGCTATCACGCCTTCCTGTATCTATTTGCCACTTTAAAATGGTAAATTTTAAAATGGAGCGGAAAAGGAGACTCGAACTCCCGACCCCAACCTTGGCAAGGTTATGCTCTACCAACTGAGCTATTTCCGCAAAATACTTTTGATATTTTAACTGATCACTCAGTTTGTTCCAGTGGGTTGCTGTTGCTTTCCCCTTGAACTTGGTGCGTATTATGGCGACTTTTAGAAAAGTGTCAACACCTTTTATTCACTTTTTTCCTTATTTTTAAATAACTTACGAGATTAATTCAAAAGCAAGGAAAGTTGTTTAATGATTAATCACTTTGATGTTAATTGTGGCCAAGCTGCTCTTAAATACTGAATCATGGACCAAATAGTTAAAATTGCTGCAGCGTATAATCCNATCATTCCTAGGATTCCCATCCAATGATCTTCCGCAAAACCCATTACCATAGTAATAGAAGACATTTGAACTACGGTTTTAACCTTGCCTATGTAGGAGACGGCAACCTCGGCCCTTTGCCCTAATTCTGCCATCCATTCTCGTAAAGCTGAGATAATAACTTCACGACCAATAATAGTGATCGCAGGTAATGTAAGTAAAATAGAATTGAAATGCTCAATTAGGAGTGCGAGCGCAATAACAACACTCAACTTGTCGGCAACCGGATCAAGAAAAGCTCCTAAAGGAGTTGATTGGTTAAGTTTTCGTGCCAAATAGCCGTCAAAAAAATCTGTAAAAGAAGCAATCATAAAAACCCAGGCGGCAATATAGTGAGCGTTATCTGCCGGCCAAAGATAAAAACAGATGACCATTAGTGGAATCATCAAGATGCGAGATAGGGTTAATATATTAGGTAAATTCATATTTTCTCTTATAAAAAATGCTTAATCTTAAAGCTCTTGATTAAGTGCAGCATAAATATCTGAAGCAATTCGAGTACTAATACCGGGAACTTTGGTAATTTCTTCGATTGAGGCCCCTTTCAGGGTGCTCATACTACCAAAGAACCGCAGTAATTCACGCCTTCTTTTCGCTCCTATTCCTGGAATTCCTTCTAGGCCTGAAGTCTTACGTGATTTTGCTCTTTGTTTTCTGTGCCCAGTAATGGCAAATCGGTGTGCTTCATCACGAACTTCTTGCAGTTGCAGGAACCCTCTGTCGTGCTGCCCCGGAAGAATTGGCTTACTTTCTCCTTGTGGCCAAAGAAACTCCCACCCTGCTTTTCTTGATTCTCCCTTTGAGATTCCGAGAATAAATACATCGGTAATCGAAAGCTCCTTTAGGGCTTTGTATGCTTGATTCACCTGGCCTTGAGCACCATCGATGAGTAAAACATCAGGAAAATCAGCTAGTTCTTTTAGGCGTGAGAAGTGACGAAATACAGCTTGATGAATCGCAGCATAGTCATCGCCCGCTGTAATANCCTTAATATTAAAGCGACGATAAAGATCTTTTCTGGGGCCGCTATCATCAGCCGCGACACACGACGCAACTGTAGCTTCGCCCTTTGAGTGACTAATATCAAAGCATTCTATGCGATTAGGTACCCTCTGCAATCCAAGCAGTTCTTTTACTAGTACGAAGCGCTGATGATAGGCATTTTTTTCTAGCGATTTACTCGTTGCGGCATTTTCGGCATTTTCTTTTGCCATTTGTAGCCATTTCTTCTTTTCGGCCTTAGGTTGACGTAACCAATAGCAGGTTGTTACTGCAACCTCATTAATTGCAGCCATTATTACCTCGCCCTCATCTTCTGACATTTCTACCAGTATTTGGCTAGGGAAATCGAACGCTGGCTTATCGGAAAGATAATATTGGGCAAGTGTATCGTTGAGTATTTCNAGTTCTTCTAGGCCAAGNTTATTTTCTGGTAGATAACTTTTGCTATTAATCAGTGTTCCATCACGAAAGCTCATTCGTTGAACGCAGACTGTTCCCTTACTACTAAAAACGGCCCAACTATCAATGCTGCCTTTNTCAAGACTTACATACTGCTTTTCTTGCAAGGTACGAAGATGTAGTAGTTGATCGCGAATTTCCCCTGCCCGTTCAAATAGCAATTCACTGGATGCCTTTTCCATCTGCTTTTCTAAATCTTCACTAAGGGCGCTACTTTTTCCTTGTAAAAAAAGCGAGGCGCTATTGATGTCTGATTGATAATCCTCTTGGCTTATATAATCAACACAGGGAGCGCTGCAGCGTTTGATTTGATATTGCAAGCAAGGGCGGCTTCGATTGCTAAAATAGGAGTCNTCACAATTTCTNAGTTTAAAAATACGCTGCAAGTAACCAATGCTTTCCTTAACGGCATATGCATTAGGGTAAGGGCCAAAATATTTACCGGTTTTTGCTTTCTGACCGCGTCGATAAGCAAGTAGAGGGAATTTATGGTTGCTGAGGTAGATATAGGGATACGACTTATCATCCTTGAGGAGGATGTTGTATTGGGGTTTATGCTGCTTTATTAGTGTTTGCTCAAGCAATAACGCTTCGGTCTCACTTGCTGTGACNATTACTTCAATGTGATTAATCCGAGCAACAAGCGCCAATGTTTTATCATTGAGACCACGAGCTCGAAAGTAGCTTGAAACTCGCTGCTTTAGGTTTTTGGCCTTGCCGACATAAAGCAGCTCTTCCTTTTTATCATACATTTGATAAACCCCAGCTCGCTGGGTTAATGTGGATAGAAAGGAAGTTGAATCAAAAGACATAAGGATTATTAATTAGCATCCTGTGTATCAAGGATGCCGTGCTTCATCGCCATGATAGTTAGCTCTACATCACCATCAATTCCGAGCTTCTCGAAAATACGATAGCGATAACTATTGACTGTTTTTGGGCTTACGCAAAGCTTGTCACTGATTTCTTGTACTTTATTGCATCCAACAATCATGAGTGTTGTCTGCATTTCTCGCTCGGATAAAACGTCAAAAGGCGAGTCACTACCATCTTGGAAGGGTTTTAATGCCATGCGTTGTGCTATATCAGGGCTGATGTAGCGCTGACCAGTATTAACCTTTAGAACAGCACGAACCATTTCGGCAGCATCAGCGCCCTTGCTCATAAAGCCCGCTGCACCAGCTTGCATAAGACGAGCGGCAAAAGGGCCGTCGTCGCAAGCTGTTACCGCAATAACCTTTAATTCAGGATGGTTGCGCATTAATTTTCNCGTGGCTTCAAGCCCACCAATACCTGGCATATTAATGTCCATAAGGACAACATCTAGTTCTTGTTCACGTGCAAGTTTTATTGCATCTTCGCCACAGTTGGCCTGACCAACAACTTCTATGCCTTTAGCATCACCTAGCAATCTTGCTATGCCGGAGCGAACTAAATCATGGTCATCTACAACTAATACTCTAATCAAGTAACACCTCAATACACTACAGCAACGACTAATTTCCGTTTAACTTACTGTAATAATAACTCTCGAACCGGAGAAGATTTTCGTCTTAAATTTCGCCTTTTATAGTAGCGTAATTTTAATCATGTACATATAGACGTTTATGCTGCCATAGATGTTTTGGCTTATTTAAATTTAAAATAATCTCCACTACACCCTCTTTCCCGTTTTCTCTTTCAATAAAACCAAGGTTGCGTGCCAGTCTCAGCATTGGTCCGTTATTCGGCAATACAGTGCCGACAAGCTGGAGTACGCCACGCTGATGGGTTAGATAATTAATCATTTTAGTCATTAGTGTGTGGCCTAGGCGGTGCCCTGTATATTGATCGCCAATAAGTACCGAGAATTCTGCTGTTATGCTATCTGGATCAATCCAGCTCCGAACAACCCCAGCTAATGCTTTGTTATCTATAGCGACAAACGCCATTTCACGGTCATAGTCTATCTGAGTGAAGCGAGCGAGCTCTTTGTGATCAAAATGTTGTCGCGAATTAAAGAAACGGAAACGTAAGGTTTCTGCGCTGAGAGTTTTATAAAAGACTGATAGATACCCTTCATCCTCAGCTTTAATTGGTCGTAACTTAAACGTCAGGCCTTTTTTACTATGAGCTTTGCCCTCTAATTCAACAGGGTAAGCTTTGAATGTCGGNGACATGCTCTTGGCGGTTTGACCAGCAACACCCAACACAAGGTACTGTCCGTCATTGGCACGAATTGCATTTAATTCTAAGCCATTTATTGTCGGGTATTGACTAGAAAGTTGTGATATCGCAACTAGCCAATGAGAAAGAGTCGTTAATTCGTAAGCATAGTTATCACTACGCTCTTTAAGGATTTGGCTTGCATGACTNCGCTCAATTAGGTGTCGTGCTAGTGCCGTATTCAATGGCGGAATTGCTACTTGGCGGTCGGTTAAAATATCAGCGGTACTTCCACCGCCTCCAAAGAAGAGGAATGGACCAACTTCTTCGTCGCGACCAATACCAAAGCTGATTTGCAAATTATCTAAAGCTCTATGCATGGGTTGTACGCTATAACCCAAGATGTCGCTTGATGGAAAGCGTTCCTTTAATTCACTCTTCAAACGATTAGCTTCAGTGGTTATCTGTGTCTTAGTTTGAATATTAAGTGCGACACTTCGCCAGCGTTGTCGAGCGTTATCGCCGTAGGCAAAAGGTTTCAAGTATTCTTTGTGATGGATTTTTACAACCCAAGGCGGTGCAATTTTGTCACTTAGATTTAGTAATTCCTCTGCGCTCTCAGAATAGAAGTTTTTCGCCACAGAAAAACCATAACTGCGAATTAATTGCCATGCTAAGTGAGGCGGAATAACATCATCAATAGGAAGTTGTTGATCAATTGATTCTGAGTATCCGGCAGGGGTTACAATACTTTCAGGTGTTTCGCGCAATAAGTCTTGCGTTCGCATGTGCGAAACGCGATACATAAATGCTTTTATCGCGTTATCAGGGGTATCGAAATTAGGCAGTGTATTTATATCTAGGATTTCCCTAGCTTTATGAACGCTGTGATCCCCCATAAAACTGCAAAATAGAGATTTATTACTTTCGCTAGCGACTGACACAAGAGCTTGTGCGTTTGCTGCTGGATCTGTCCAAAGNCCCGGAATATAAACAACAAGCAGAGCGTCTACATTAGGATCGGCTAAGACATAACCTGCGACTTCTTTTAGTAATTCAGGCTCAAGTTCTGGGTTTAATAAAACCGGATTAGACGACGATAGGTAATCCGGCAGAATTTTTTTAATTTTGTTTTTTGTACTTAATTCCAGCTTAGCTAAATGCCCTTTATCGTGAAGCAGTCTATCAATGGCTAAAATTGCACCGCCGCGGCTATTTGAAATGATAGCTAGACGCTCACCTTTTAACTGGCGCTTCTGCTGAATGGTATCAACACAATCGAATAGCTCATCTGTTGCATCAACACGTAAAACACCTGCGCGCTGAAGNGCGTGATCAATAAGAAGATCTCGCGATAAAAGTCCGGGGGTCTTAATGTCATCACTCAATGGTGAGTGTGAAAAACGATTACTCTTAACGGCTAATACAAGCTTGTTGCGTGAGGCTGCTCTTAACGAGCGCAGAAGTATGCGCCCTTCTCTGAACTCATCAAGATGAACCAGAAGGGTTTTAGCTGTTTTACTTGCTGCAAGGTGATCAACCACATCGGCAAGTTTAATATCCTGGCCTTGCCCTAGTGTTAATAGGTGGGAGAAGCCAATATTGCGAGCAAGAGCCCAATCAGCTATTGCATTGGCGATTGCGCCCGACTGACCAAGATAGGCTAGCTGCCCTGCCTTTACCGGAACATGAAGATTGCTGGCGTTTAAATTGTGATTCGGATTAATTATCCCTAAGCAGTCTGGCCCAAGTATTCGAACATGGGTTTGATGTTGGGCGGCTATTAAGCGCGTTTTCGATGGAGAAAATCGGCTTGAGCGAACACGAGCAGTCCCTCCTGTCATGATTACTGCAGCTGGAATGCCCACTTTGGCAAGAGATGAGATGATTTTCTCAACGGTTTCTGCAGGCGTGCAAATAATGGCTAGCTCAATCCCTTTGGGGAGTTGAGAGATGCGACTAAGCGCTTTGATGCCAGCGACTTCTTTGTAGCCGCGAGCATTGACAGGAAACACTTCACCTTCAAAGCCAGCGCTGATAATATTTTGTAACACGGCGCCGCCAAGGCTGCGTGGTTTGTCAGATGCGCCAATGACCGCGATAGATTTTGGTGTGAAAATTTGCTCGAGTGCTCGAGTACCCATAACTTATTGCCTTTTATCCTTAAGATCAAATCGTTACACTAGGTTTAAGAAGTAAGTTCCAGATTGCATCATACAGAATCAGCAGAATAATAAAATGAAGCTTGGTTATTATAGTTATACTACACACCTAGATCACGACGTTGGCGATGATCATCCTGAGCACCCTATGCGAATAATTTCCATTAATCATGCACTTGAAGAAAGTGGCTTGATGTCGGATATGTTAAAAAGTGAAGGTGTAAGGGCAACTGAGGAAGACCTGTGTCGAGCGCACAAGGCGGGTTATATACACCAGTTGCTTCTGATGAGCCCCAATAATGGAATGATACTCGCAGATCATGACACGCCCATGACAGCAGGTTCATTGAATGCAGCTTACCAGGCTTCGGGCTGCGTTATCGCGGCGCTNGACGATATTATGAGTGGCAAAATTAATCGTGCGTTTTGNGCAGTAAGACCACCTGGTCATCACGCTCAAAGCAATAAGGCTATGGGGTTTTGCTTTTTAAATAACGTTGCCATTGCAGCTAAGAAAGCTCAAATGGAATACGGTCTAGAGCGCATAGCTATTATTGATTTTGATGTTCACCAAGGAAACGGGACGATTGATATTCTTGCAAACGACCCTGCATTCTTAATCTGCTCAAGCTTTCAGCACCCTAGCTTTCCTTTTACGCACTGGAGAAATATTTACGACAATGTCATTAACACACCTTTGGATATTGGAACCAATGGTTTGATAATGCGCCGCGCCGTAGAACAGCAATGGCTTGATCAGCTGCAAAAGTTTAAGCCCCAGCTAACTATTATTTCCGCTGGCTTCGATGCCCACAAAGACGATCATATGGCAGAACTAGAATGGAAAGCGGAAGACTATGCTTGGCTGGGNGGCTTTCTATCGGATATAAATAAAGAGAATCCAGATAATAGAATTCTTGCGGTACTAGAAGGTGGTTACAATATGAAGGCGCTTGCTGCGTCAGCTCATTCTTTTATTGATGCAATTCGTTAAAATTAGAATTGATTTAAAAAATAATATAAAAATTAAATGTTTTGAATTTTTTTGATGTCANTTGGGTTTGTATCTTATTGCTAATTTTACACTGAGGTTAGACATTGAAATCTGTGTGTAAAATGGCGGAGGGATAGGGATTTGAACCCTAGATACGCTATTAACGTATGCCAGTTTTCAAGACTGGTGCTTTCAACCGCTCAGCCATCCCTCCGCAACTGAGATGTATAATACATTGGAATATTTTCACGTCAAGTTTTTTTATTAAATTAATTTCAATTAAATCAACGAAGTACACAAGGTAGCTCATCAAAACTGTAATTTTCTTTTAATAGTTGGTTATCCCCTTTATCATTAAACTCTTCAAAATTATTAAACACTCCAATAAACCATAAACTCTGAGGCAAAATACGTGGATGCTGCTTTAAGCTACACCATTATAATTACCCAATCGCCAGCGCTCTCAGAAAGCCACTTAACCGCTCAGAGATTTATTGGTGANGCTATNGCAAATGGCGATAAAATTGATCGTGTCTTTTTTTATCAAGATGCGGCCTATGTTGGACTTAGTAGTCAGGTTCCAGGTCAAGGATTACATGCCAGCTATCAAGGTTGGATTGAACTTCAACAACAACAAGCTTTCCCTCTTCAGATATGCATAGCGAATGCATTACGTAGGGGTGTTATTGACGAAACAGAAGCTAAGCGCTATCAAACACTTGAAACCTTGCAAAAGGGATTTGAATTAACTGGCCTTGGAGAAATAGCCGATGCTTGCCAATCTTCAGATCGTATTATTACGCTATAACGACAAGGTTTAGGTAAAGCATGNCACTNATTATAATCAGCACNCCACCCTCTCTTGATTTAGAACCNGTTGAACTNTTGTTNGCNCTTGCCGCTTTTGAGCAACANCCTAAAGTNCTGCTAATGGGNGAAGGTATTTTTTACGCAAATATTTTACAGCAATCAAAGCGNACCAATGGAAAAGCAGCAGGCAAAGTCATGTCTGCACTTCCTATGTACGATTGCGAAGAAATATTTATTTGTCAGACTGATGTTGAGCGCTTTGGTTTAGAAAGCGATATACTGCAGCCCTTCTGCACATTGCTTAACAAACAGCAATTACACCAACTAATACAACAATCAAAACACTGTGTGAATTTATAATGACACTACATATCATTAAATCAGCCAAGGCTGATGCACTGTTAAATGTTGCCGAGCTTGCTTCACCAGAGGACCAGGTTCTTTTAGTAGAAGATGGCTGCTATCTTTATACGCTTGCTCAGCAAAAATTCATTGAATTGAACAGCCCGGTTCAAGCGTTAACTGATCACATGAAAGCTCGTGGCCTAAATGAAAAAGCAAACGCATTAGGAATTGAACTTATTAGCTTTAAGCAATGGGTACTTCTTACTCACCTTCACCCACAAGCGACAAGCTGGTAAAAAAATGAATATTAACGTCGATGCTGACGGTTTCCTTATCGACCATACAGCTTGGAATGAACAAATTGCTGAGCAGTTAGCCTGCAATGAAGGATTAACACTAACCCCTAATCATTGGCAGCTTATTCACCTGATCCGTCAATTTTATGCAGAGTTTGGATTGTCACCTGCTATGCGTCCATTAGCAAAATATATAAAGCTACATTTAAGTGCCGACAAAGCTAGCAGTATCTATTTGATGCAATTATTTCCTCAAAGCCCAGCAAAATATTTAGCAAAAATAGCTGGCCTACCAAGACCTGAGAACTGTTTATGATTATTACCAATACTGAGCATAATGAATTCACGCAATATGTTCGAATTCTTGCTAGAGGCCGAAATGCAAGTCGCGACATGAGTCAAGAAGAAGCGAAGCATGCAATGAGCTTATTGCTTGAAGGTAAGGCATTACCTGAACAGCTGGGTGCATTTTTTATGCTAATGCGCGTGAAAGAAGAGTCACCAGAAGAGCTTGCCGGTTTTGCAGAAGCCTGCACTCCATTATGGAAAGACCTTAAGGCTGATATCATTTGGCCAAGCTATGCAGGCAAGCGTCGCCAACCACTTTGGTATTTATTGGCAATGCAACTCGTTAAAGATGCAGGTTATAGCATTCTAATGCATGGGAGTCATAGCCATACAGCAGATCGTCAATACAGCGCAGACCTCTGTGCTGATTTCGACATAAAGGTGGCCAGTGGTCATCAAGATGCAGAAAGTCTGTTGGAAAAAGATAATATAGCTTATCTGCCATGCGATCAGTTACATCCAGAATTTCAGACTTGGTTAATGACTAAGCACACGCTAGGTTTACGATCACCAATGAATACCTTGCTGCGGTTAATAGCACCTAAAAATAGCACAGGTGTTCAAAGTGTATTTCATCCCAACTATGGCAAAGTACACCAGGCAGCATGTGGCTTAATCGGAAAAGAAGCCCTGATTATGAAAGGCGAAGGTGGTGAGTTTGAAATCAACCCTGAGCGAACAACTCAATGCCTATTTACAAATAGAGACGAAGTAGAAAAGGTTGCAGGGATTCAATCTCACTTCGAGGGAAAAGAGACAGTTCCATCGAAACAAGCCTTGATAGACCTTTGGAAATCAGAAAACAATGAGTACGGCCTGCATGCAACGCTTCGCACCACAGCGGTTGTTTTGATGCTTAAGGAAAAATCGTTATCGTTTGAATTGGCACTGGATAAAGCTAAAGTACTTTGGAGTAAAAGAAATCCTTTAGCATTCTCTTAATGGCCGACTTAAAGTTTAAAACAAAAAAAAGGACCCGAAGGTCCTTTTTTTGTTTTGCAATAATGAATTTAAACTTTAAATTCACCAGTAATTGACTCTAGGTTCGATGAAATATCAACGAGTGAAGCACTTGCAACTTCAACCTTTTGAATACTTCTCATAGCACTATCAGAAGTATCCTTAATTCCAATGACATTCTCTTTAATGCTATAAGCTGCACGCTCTTGTTCTTCAGCGGCACTTACAATTTGCATATTCATTTGATTTATCGCTTCAACACGTTCAGTAATCGCAGCTAAAGATTCACCAGTTTGGGCTGCTTGATCAACACTTGTTGTTGCTCTTTGCTTACTTTGACCCATAACATCAACTGCAGACCTCGCCGCCGCTTGGAGCTCCTCAATAACTTTCTGAATTTCTTGAGTTGAATCCTGTGTTCTAGAAGCCAAGGTTCTAACTTCATCGGCAACAACCGCAAAGCCTCGACCTTGCTCGCCTGCTCTAGCTGCTTCAATCGCAGCATTTAAAGCCAATAGATTTGTCTGATCTGCAACACCCTTAATAACATCAAGGATCGTACCTACGTTTTCAGTATCTGCTTCAAGCTTACGAATTACTTCGCCAGCATGTTCCACTTCTGCTGCCAAGCTATTGATACTAGATACCGTTTTGTTAACAATCTCACGACCATCTTTTGCTGCTTTATCAGCTTCATTGGCTGCTTCAGATGCTGAACTTGCATGGCTTGAAACGGCCTGTACGCTGGATACCATCTCTTCTACAACTAACGAAACAGCTTCAGTTGCTTTATTCTGATTACCAGTAATAAGTAATGTTTCACTGGTAAGTGATCCTAGATCCGAGGATAGAGATGTTAAAGGCTGGATCGACTTAACAACATCACCAATACTGTGGTGAAGCTTGTCTACAAATAAATTGAAGGAATCAACGACATCCCCTAGCTCGTCACTAGATTTCTTTTCTATGCGCTTGGTTAGGTCACCATCACCACTGGCAATATCTTTTAGGGATTTAAGTAAGCCAGCAAGTGCTACACCAATACTTGAAGCGGTAGACCACCCCAAGAAAATAAGAATAATGACTGTAATTCCCGTAACCATAAGGCCCAAGGTTCTAGCATTGCCTGCTGCCTCGTTTGAAGCATCAACAGTTTGATTAAATTCTGACAAAGCCATGGAGCTTGCTTTTTGCATTGATGTTTTTATGGCAGTTAATTTTTCATTCATGCCATCAATTTTGCTACTCAATAGACTCATATCTAGCGTGCCATTAAGCATTCCATCAGATACCTCAAAAGCAGCGTCGTAATAATCTTTGAATTGTTTGAGAGATACCCTGTTAAAGTCAGAGTGATCAGTCCAAAGCTTAATGATGTCATCAAGGTTTTTGATGACATCAGTTTTTAGAGCCTCAGCATTATTGATAAAGTCTTCTTCGCCTGTTGCAACAGCCGTATTAAGTAATCCGCCAATTTGATTTAGCTTAACCAAGTTGGCATCGGCTTTTTGAACTACGGGGAAATAGACATCGCGAACTTTCTGCATACGTTCGCCATTTGCAGAGTTGATACTGGTATTAACGGCCAAGTTCACAGCAAAGCCTATAATAGCAGCCCCAGCCAAAGAGATTATCTTGGCCTTGATACTGATGCTTGATAAAAAACCCATATTAATCCTATTCTCTCTCTTAGTAATACTTAGAGAATAGATCATATTTCTCATACTTCCTTGATTATTAGAACTTTTACCAAATTAATTTTTTGTGAAGTTTCACTACGTCACCAATTATGGTAAGTGTTGGCGCTGAAATTTTATTTGTACTAATAACACTTTCAATTCCGGCCAAAGTGCTTGTATAGACTTTTTGCTCTGGCTGAGTACCTTTTTCAATTAGAGCTATTGAGGTATCAGAACTCATTCCGTGAGCAATTAGCTGCTGACTTATATGAACAATACCTGTAAGGCCCATATATATCACCAATGTTTGCTGAGGATGAATTAGTTCATCCCAAGGTAAATTTGTTGTGCCATCCTTTAAATGCCCAGTCACAAAGCGAACTGATTGAGCATAATCTCTATGCGTTAAAGGAATACCTGCATAACTTGAGCAGCCTGAAGCGGCTGTAATGCCTGGAACAACCTGGAAAGGAATGCCATCTTCAGCCAACTGCTCTATTTCTTCACCACCACGCCCAAAAATAAAAGGATCTCCTCCCTTTAAGCGCAGCACAGTCTTCCCAAGTTTCGCATGGTCAACTAATAACTGATTAATGCCCTCCTGCGGGACCGCGTGGTCACTCATTGCTTTCCCAACGTAGCGCATCTCAGCTTTAGGGTTACAGTATTCAAGTATTGCAGGGGAAACAAGGCGATCGTAAAAGACCACGTCAGCTTGTTGAATTAGACGAACAGCTTTAAGAGTTAGTAATTCAGGGTCACCAGGGCCTGCTCCTACAAGAAACACTTGTCCGAGCTGTTCTTTATCGGCAATAACGGAATCTGAAATGACAAGAGCCTGGTCTTCTTTTCCGGCTAAAACTAAATTCGGCATAGCGCTAGACATCAACTTTCGCCAAATACGTTGGCGTTGCTCAGTATTTTCAACAGATGAGCGTATTGATTTTCGTAACCTAGAAACGAAATTTGCCAACTGAGGGATTCGAGTCGGTAAAGCCGCATCAAGTTGGTTGCGAAGGTAGCGTGTTAGTGCTGGAGATTCTGATGAAGATGAAATGGCAATGGTAACTGGATTTCGATCAACAATAGCAGGAAAGATAAAGTCACTGTTTAGTGGATCATCGGCAATACTGACAGGGCAAGCTAGAGCTTTAGCCCACTGTGAAATACTTTTATTTACAGCAGAATTATTAGTTGCGGCTACGACGCATGAGCCTGCAATTACATGTTCCTGCAGCGCTTCTGAAGCAAGGTGTTTGATCTTCGCTTCTGAAGCAAGGTTTTGCAGAACGGGCATCAATTTAGGTGATATTAACGTAACATCGACATCAAACTTCAATAGAGTTTGGACTTTGCGTTGAGCTACCTGCCCACCGCCAAAAATAATGAATTTAACATTGTTAGAGCGGTGGTACAGAGGTAGCCAGTTCATAATTGTGCCTTAATTGCAGTTATTCAAAAGTCTAGTTGTATAGGCGCTTAAACAGCAGCGCCAATTACTTTAAGACCACCCATATACGGGCGTAAAACTTCAGGAACAACAATAGAACCATCTTCCTGCTGATAGTTTTCTAAAACAGCAACCATGGTACGGCCAACCGCCAGGCCAGAACCGTTAACAGTATGAACTAGCTCAGGTTTGCCTGTTTCAGGGTTTCTCCAGCGTGCTTGCATTCTTCGCGCTTGATAAGCTTCGAAGTTACTGCAAGAAGAAATCTCACGGAATTTCTGCTGACCCGGAAGCCATACTTCTAAATCCAATGTTTTAGCAGAAGAGAAGCCTAAGTCGCCACCACACAAAATGACTTTGCGGTATGGCAAGCCAAGCTTCTGTAAAATAGCCTCAGCATGACCTGTTAGCTCTTCCAGTGCAGCGTCAGATTGGTCTGCGTGAACAAATTGAACCAATTCAACCTTATCAAATTGATGCTGACGAATCATGCCACGAGTATCTCGGCCATAACTACCTGCTTCGCTACGGAAACATGGAGTATGACAAGCAAATTTTTGTGGCAAGTCACCATTTAAAATACTGTCGCGAGCGATGTTTGTTACTGGCACTTCAGCGGTGGGAATTAGATAAAACTCCTGCTCACCTTCGATCTTAAATAAATCTTCAGAAAATTTAGGTAATTGCCCAGTACCGAATAAAGAATCTTTATTCACTAAGTACGGAGTATAAACCTCATCGTATCCATGATCATCGGTGTGAGTGTTAAGCATGAACTGGGCTAACGCTCTGTGCAAACGAGCCATCTGGCCTTTCATCACAACGAAGCGTGAACCAGTAAGCTTGGTGCCCGCTTCAAAGTCTAGGCCGCCATTGGCTTCACCAAGATCAACGTGATCTTTAGGTTCAAAAGAGAAATCTTTTGGTGTTCCCCAAGTAGAAACCTCAATATTGTCGTCTTCATCTTTACCGGCTGGCACATCTGATTGAGGAATATTTGGAATTGATAGCAAGAAATCTTTAACGTCAGCTTCTGCCGCCTTAGCTTTTTTCTCTTCTGCTTCAATATTATCGTTCAGAGAGCCCATTACTTGCGCTTTAGCTTCGTCAGGGGTCATACCCTGGCCGATCAGCTGGCCAATCTGTTTGGAAGCTTTTTTCTTTTCAGCTTGCAATAACTGAGCTGCAGTTAGTGCCGCACTACGCGCCTTATCTAACTGTTGAAATTTTTCCGTATCTAGATCAAAGCCTTTAATTTTAAGGCGTGCAGCTACATCGTCTAGATTTTCGCGAATTGTTCTAATGTCGAGCATGTGATTTTAAACCAATTGTTTTGTTAATATCATACCAAGTGCTGTTGCCAGCATGCAGCCAATCAAACTCAGGGCAATATAGGTTAAAAATGCCGTGATTCTACCCTGCTGCAATAGGGTTAAACTTTCTAATGAGAAGGTTGAAAAGGTTGTGAAAGCCCCTAAAAAACCCACCATAATCAAATGACGATGAGCATCACCACCAAAATCATTTTCTACCAGCCATATATAGGCAGCACCAATAGCAAAGGAGCCTATCAGGTTCACACCCAAGGTTCCATAAGGATAGTCTTTTCCTAGCCATTTAAATATGGCAGTTGCCATGCTAAAGCGCCCCATTGCACCAAGCGCCCCGCCAACTCCAATCCACAGTAAACTAGTCATTCGTATCTCCTGCTGAATATTGATAACGTTGATTATTTGATGCTTTGTTTAATTCATCCAAATACCGCAACTTCTCAGAAATTTTTTGCTCTAAGCCGCGCTCAACAGGATGATAAAATCGGCTATCCTTAATTTCTTCAGGCAGGTAACACTCCCCAGCAGCAAAAGCATTTTCTTCATCATGAGCGTAGCGATACTCTTCACCATGCCCCATTTCAGTCATAAGCTTCGTTGGTGCGTTACGCAAATGTACAGGCACCTCATAGGAAGGTTGCTGCTGCACGCTAACTAATAGCTGTTTATAGGCCGTGTATACCGCGTTACTTTTTGCCGCGCAGGCTAAGTAGCTAACGGCTTGTGCGATTGCTAATTCACCTTCTGGAGACCCTAAGCGTTGTTGCACATCCCATGCATTTAAACTAATGGTAAGTGCTCTAGGGTCAGCATTGCCAATCTCTTCACTGGCCATGCGCACAACACGGCGGGCAATATAAAGAGGGTCGCAGCCACCGTCAATCATTCTTGCAAACCAATACAGAGCGCCTTGCGGATCTGAGCCTCGTACGGATTTATGCAAAGCAGAAATTTGATCGTAAAAAGCATCACCACCTTTATCAAAACGGCGAAAGCTATTCTGCAAACTGGTATTTATAACATCCATGTTTATATTGGAGTCTGTGGTCAACTGACTGGCAATTTCCAATAAATTCAAAGCTGTCCTAGCATCACCGTCTGCAGCCTTGGCCAAGGCAAGTAAAACTTCATCACTAGCGCAATAGCGCCCAGCAAAACCTAATTCATTATTCAGAGCACGCTGTAGCACGGTTACTAAATCTGAATCACTCATCGACTTAAGCACATAAACTCGTGCTCGCGATAACAGTGCATTATTTAGCTCAAAAGAAGGGTTTTCAGTTGTTGCTCCAATAAATATGAATGTACCATCTTCAACATACGGTAAAAAAGCATCCTGCTGACTTTTATTGAAGCGATGGACCTCATCTACAAACAAAACAGTACGTCGACGCATTGCTTGGTTTTGCTTGGCTTTAGCAACAACTTCTCGAATTTCTTTAATTCCAGCCATAACCGCACTCAATGACAGGAAATCACAATCTTCACTTTGCGCTAACAGTCGTGCCAGTGTTGTTTTACCAACCCCGGGTGGCCCCCAAAGAATCATGGAGTGTAGGCTTTTTTTATCGAGCATTAAGCGCAATGGCCCATTAGCCCCCAGTAAATGCTGCTGGCCGAAATAATCCCCTAGCGTTTCAGGTCTCAGGCGAGCAGCTTACGTCGCATGTCATTGCACATTTAGCCCTAAAGCGACATGCACGGCACGTTTCCGAATCGGACCACTACGATTAAAGAGTCTCATGCTGCTGCT
>PAOL01000064.1 GCA_002708475.1 Oleispira sp.
TCATCATCGATGATATAGGTTACATTAGTTGCTGTAGGCACTGATATCTCATAGTCGATAGGTGCGTTACTGCTGTTACTTAGAATGTACGAAGCAGTAGAGGTTTCACCGGGAGTAACTGTTTGATCAGCACCTGTGCCTGTCAAGCTAAATACAACTTTACGATCAACCTTAAAGGTTACTTCGTTACTTGTAGCAGTTCGAGCATCAGTACCTGACGTATATGACAAATTAGCAGTGTTGAGAACATCCAAATTATACTCAGTTTGAGCATAAGCTGAGACACTCATTGCTGAGCTAGCAGCAATAAACGCTAGGGTTTTTAATTTCATAACTTCTTCCTTTTATCTTAAATTTTAATTATTTAATTTTTACAATGTACTGAACGGTTAATGAATCACCGGCAGCCAAAGGTTGGTTTAATTTCCAGCGAACTTGGGTATAGTCCGCCGCCTGCGCCTGCACACGTTCGCCATTTTGTTCAACAAACAGTTGAGCAGGCAGTGCAAAGGTTTTTCCGTTATCAACAGAAAATTCTATTTGGGTACCTAATCCCTTAGCAGAATCTTGAACATACTCAGTATGTTCAGGAATTGGATTCACAATCACGATATCCGCTGCAGGTTCGGTGCCCTGATTATTTACTTCAACTTGGTAGCCAACACGCTCGCCGGGCACCAATTTATCTGGTTTTTGCCATTGGTCGGTAGTGCTGCCGTCTGCTGCAGTAATGGTTACTACTTCAAACATTGAATTCGTTAGCGTTACTTCTGCACTAACGAAGGTACTCATTAGTGCGAGGCTTAACGCGAGAGTCAATTTTTTAATCATCTTCGGTCCTCTTGTTGTGAATCAGTAAGTGAATAAGTTTAGTAATGTGATACTAAATTAGTTATCAATAGTTGCATCTAGCAAGATGGCATACTCACCAGGTGCTAGATCACCAAATTCAACGGATATTGAATTAACTTCGCCTGTATTCGGAACAGTTGCACCGCCATCTGTATCGGTATCAATATCTGTTAATGCAGTAAAGTTCACATAGGTAGCAGGAGTATTTGTAGACAATGCTGGTGTGACGTAAGTCGGTGTCGTAATTGTGCTGCCGACAGCGCTTTGCTTACGAAGACTGTTCGCAACATAGGTCATATCAGCAGGAATAATATCGCTGATAGTTAATGCAGTAGCTGTGTCGTTTTCAACCGTTACTTTAATAAAGTAGGTAACCATAGCGCCAGGAATCTTTTTGCTCGTCTCGGTTGTTGTACCATTTAATAGAGCACCAGAACCAAGGATCGATTTATCGATAAATACTTCTAACGTTTGGCTTGGGTCATAGATAGTAACTTTTAATTCAGAGCTTGCGTCATCACGACCTTGTTCAACAGCGACAATGGCATCAGTACCACTTTCACCAGCACCTGTTATTACAGTGCCGAAAGAAGATTCGCCTGCTTTAACGCCGCCAGCTTCTGTTTGAGAAACAGCCGTTAATTCAAGATCGGTTAAGCTATCTAATACCGCGGCATTTGGCACATCGGCAACGATGTAAACGGTTATAGATTCATCATTAAGGATATTAATTGAATCACCCGCTGTATAAAGTGTTTCGTTAATACTGTTTGGATCAAAACCATCAGCGCTAGCAGTATCTATGTAGTAGATTTTTAAATCGCCAACCGCAAGAGGTAGGTCATTCGTTGCGCCAATTGTTTTGAGTAATGTAAATTCTTCAGGGCCGTTACCTAGGTTTGTAACAGTATAAGAAAGTGCAACACCTTCTTCGCCATTAGTAACATTCGCGATGGCAGTGCTACCAGTAACGTTTACATTAATGATTTCATCGACGTTAAAGCTTACACTGGCTTCTTCACTATCAGTGCTTCCGTTTCGAGTAAAACTAACGGTTGCTGTATTCTCGATTGAAATACCCGCATCAGTACCAACAGCAAAAGCATTGCTGCTTAATAATGCACTGCTTAAAAGTGCTGATGTTGCTAGCAATTTAGGAAATGTGTTCTTTTTCATATGTAATTACCTTTATTTAATTTCTATTTATCTTTTATCTGAGTAGTCGCTATTGAAGCTGAACTCGAAATTTAATGGTGAATTGTTTAGATGTTTCTCCAGCAGCAGGTGCTTGAAAAATACCTTTTGGGTTTATTCTAAAATGAGTGATGCTTTTATCGAGACCTTCACTGTCTTCTGTTGGACCGTAATCAAAGTCAGCACCATTATTATTGGAAAATTCAATATCATCATCATCGTTATTAAGTGCATTGAACGTGTACGTTAATCCATTACTTGTATTAGCGGTTTCGTCTAAAATAGGGCCTTGTCCACTTACACCGTCGTAATCTGTGACAAACATATAAGTATTCGCTGGAACGGAATCACTAATCCAAATCGAATCATCTTGAGCAACGCCTTCGCCTATATTTTCTGCTGTCACGGTATAAGTCAAAATTGCGCCTGGAAATGCTTTAGCATAACTAGTAGCACTATTTGTGCCGTGAATCGGATCTGAATAAACCTCTACCGTTTTTGAAACATTTATTTCCGGTAAAGAAGCTGCAATTTTAAGTAGGGACTGACTAGTGTGATCAATCTCATTTTCAACACCTTCTAATGCAGTGATCGATATATTCCAATCCCCAAGTTCTGCATTTGCAGGTATAGAGTAACTATATCGGAAGGTTTTAATCGCACCGCCAGAGTCAGATGACACAGTCATGCTTTGCTGATTTAACAGGTTTATACCTTGTGAATCCTCAATAGAAATATTTGCAGAGCTGATATCAAATGAGCCAAATGGATCACTGACTTCTGCCTGTATTATTATTTCATCAGAAGGCGATGCTTCGGTTATTTGTTGTGAGCCGTTACTGTCTAAGATAGATATGTCATCAATATTAATAACCGTTGCGGCAGGGAAACTTACTAAACTGTATGGCGAAACCGTATCTGAGCTGTTGACGTTAGGATCGATAGAATAAATACGCAAACTATCTACCTCGTACTCAGAATCATTAGTTACTTTGAGAGAAAGTGTATCACCAGCCGCTATGATTGGTGTGCTTGAAAGCGGAATAGCAAACTGAAATAAGGCAACATTATCACCATTAGCCCCCTGGGAGGGTATCGATATAGTGTTCTGTATACTGCCAATACTATTGACATTGTTGTGTATCAACTCAACAGTGATCGTATGGCCCCAGGTGCCATTTGTAAAATCATTTTGTAAAAACAAATAAGCATCAACAGTCGTATCTGAAAATTGGAATTCCTGCTGGAATGAAGGTGTTATTACATAAGTTTTCTCGGCTAAGTCACTCAAAGTATGATACGCAGAAGACGTTGGCTGAGTACGACTCAAATTAGATGTTTGTCGTAAATATAGGGGTTTATTACCCGTAGCAGGATCTGCAGATTGTGAAATGTAGACTGTCGCTGATTCAATATCAATTTCTGATGAAATTGAACCACCAATGGTTGCTGTATTTTTAATTGCAGTGTTTTCTGTCGCGGATGTATCAATAGTCGCATCAATTATTATCGATTCAGTAGCGTTGGCAGCTATTGAAATATTAGATATAGAGATGAGGCCGGATGCGTTATCACCTGCTGGTGCCAATTGGCTGTTATCGATTGCACCACTAGGAATGCTAATAATATTAAAAGATGAAATTTCTGCTGGAAGGTGATCGAGCAGAGTAACTCCTGATACAGGTACACCATTGGATTCAATTATGTCTATTTGGTATCTAAGTATATCGCCAGCACGAACATTGCCACCATTAACATCACTCACCATTTTTTGAGAGGTTGTGAGGTTAGTTGATATGATGGTGTAGTTCTGAGAACTTGTATTGTTCGATAAGATATTATCAAACTCAACTCCTGTCACTGTTGCAGAAATGTTGACACTGTTACCCGCGGAACTGTCTGGTTTTAAATCGAGTGTTAAAGAACTAGAGGAGTTATTTTTAATTATGTCGCTAGAGTAATTACAAACAACCTGATCTGTAACAACATTACATGACCATTGATTGCCTACAAAACTCTCTAATGTAAAGCCTGCTGGCAATGGCAGTATCAATTGCGTACTATCGGGTGCCGTATTAGGGCCATTGTTAGTGACAGTGAATTCAATAGAATTCTCTTGGTCACGAATAAGATTGGTAGGGCCTGATTGCTGTATAGACAGTTCGGCTACAGGTTCGTTAGGCACGCTGATGATTTCAGCTGTTAGGAATACACGATCTTGGCCTGAAGAGTAAGTTGTTGTAACGCTTGTATCGCCAGCGGTTAAAAGGCTGCCAATATTGTATGCGTCGATATCGACACCGCTTGTATCACCATTCACGTTTGAAAAACTGTTGAATTGATTACTTGAAGGATTACCGCTATCGGTTAAATTAATTCCTTCAAATCTTAATGATTCATTGAAACCACCGCGTGATGGAGAGTTGCCGCTGTCGCCTTCCCATGTGATATGTGCATGTTTGCCACCTTTACTGGCAGGAGCCTGAGCAATCACAAAATTATTTGGTGATAAAGTTAAGCTTTGTCCCCAAAAATTCTTAAAGCCATCAAATACATTAATAACCCTTAGTGGTTGATTGCTATTTTCATACACTATCGCTAAAGCCCAGCCCCCATATGCGCGTTTATTAGTGCAATATGTGCTGCTGCCATCAAAGGTTAAATTACTTACTTCGTATGTCGCAGTACTTTGAGAGACAAAGGATGTGACATCCTTTTTAGCACTAAAAAAAGGCGCATTGTCAATACTTTCTAAATAGGTGACATCTGAATTTACCGTTGTTGCAATACCGGATGTGACATTTCTGAATCTAATCGTATTATCTGGGCTACCTGACCCAGACCAATATAGGTAAGCCGCTTTAATACTTGATCCAGGAGGTAGTGTTATTCTTCCAGAAGATCTTCCACTGCTAACAGGCCTGCAAGTATTGCTTTCTTGGCGCAGCGTATTTCCTGTTAGTTCAAAAGAAAGGTTGCCAGCGAAGCTGTGTCGCAAAACTACATCTTCGGCTGCATAAGATGTTACTGAGGCTAAAAATAAGAATAAAACGAGAGAGTAAAAAACGATGGCTCTTTTCATAAAAAACAGCGGTACGATTGTGCTAATAAAGCACAGTAAATCCCACTGATTCGTTTTATTAAAAGTAATTGGCACTGGTGTCTCAATCTGTCCAAGTTCATGAATGGTTATTTTATTGATGAATGTGAACCACGTCAATTTAACGACCCGTTAAGTTGACGGTTTATTAAGTTATGTAATGCCTTTGTTTTCTTTGTTTTATTCAAGGAAAAGACTTCGTGATGGGTTTTGTGGGAATAATTCTTATTTAGGTAGGCTGAAAGGCTGAAAAATAGGTTTGAACGGTGTTTAGATTAGTACGAGAGTGACAAAAAACGTCAATTTATTATTTTCTACTTAGTTTGTTAAATATTGTTAATTCTGTGTTGCTAGTCTCATTTTTTGCCTTTTATTGTATCTTTTAAGTAATTATTGAATGAAACGGTGTCAAATAATTGAGTGCCTACGTTATACCTTTGTCTAGTTTTCACTGTGTTTCCCATAATGTACTGTAAGGTAAGTTCTATAAAGATAAGAAGAATGGAGTTTAGAAATGAGTGACGTGAACATTTATCCGGTGAAAGATCATATTGCCTCAAATGCTTTGATGGATGATGAAACATACAAAGCTATGTATAAACAGTCGGTTGAGGATTCTGAAGGATTCTGGGCAGAACATGGAAAACGTATTGATTGGATCGAGCCTTATACTAAGGTTCGTGATATTTCGTTTGATGAGCATAAAGTTGATATTAATTGGTATAAAGATGGCACGTTAAACGCTTCTGCCAATTGCTTGGATCGTCATTTAGCCACTCGTGGNGATCAAACTGCCATTATCTGGGAAGGTGATGAACCTACTGATCATAGACACATCACTTATAAAGAACTCCATGCTGAAGTTTGCCAATTTGCTAATGCGCTAAAGACTCAAAAGGTGCGTAAAGGCGATGTGGTTTGTATTTANATGCCCATGATTCCAGAAGCCGTTGTTGCNATGCTGGCTTGTGCTCGTATTGGTGCNATTCANTCAGTTGTTTTTGGTGGTTTCTCTCCTGACGCTTTNGCGGGNCGNATTGATGATAGCCANGTTAAAGTGGTTATTACTGCGGATGAAGGTGTTCGTGGTGGCCGTGCAGTAGCGTTAAAGAAAAATGTTGATGAAGCATTAACTCACCCGACTGTGAATACAGTTGAACGCGTTATTGTCGTTAAGCGTACAGGCGCTGATGTTGATTGGCATAGAACTCGTGATGTTTGGTATCACGATGCAATTGCAAAAGAGTCTACTCATTGTCAGCCTGCGGAAATTCGCGCAGAGGATCCTTTATTTATTCTTTATACCTCTGGCTCAACGGGTAAACCTAAAGGTGTGGTGCATACAACGGGTGGTTATATGGTTTATGCGTCAATGACTCATGAATATGTATTTGACTATCATGATGGTGAAGTTTACTGGTGTACGGCGGATGTTGGCTGGATTACTGGGCATACGTATTTGGTATATGGGCCATTAGCAAATGGTGCGATTTCACTGATGTGTGAAGGTTTGCCGAATTATCCAAATATTAATCGTGTTGCGCAGATTGTTGATAAGCATGAAGTTAATATTTTATACACTGCACCTACGGCAATTAGAGCATTAATGGCAGAAGGTGATGCTGCCGTTCTTGAAACGAAGCGTCATTCTTTAAGAATCTTAGGTTCTGTGGGTGAGCCGATTAACCCAGAAGCTTGGGAGTGGTATTACCGTACGATTGGTGAAGAGAAATGCCCAATTGTGGATACCTGGTGGCAGACAGAAACGGGTGGGATTATGATTACGCCGTTGCCGGGTGCTACAGCATTGAAACCGGGTTCGGCAACTCGTCCTTTCTTTGGAGTTCAGCCAGCATTGGTGGACCCAGAAGGTAATTTTGTAGAGGGTGCTGGTGAAGGTAATCTAGTCATGCTTGATAGCTGGCCTGGCCAATCTCGCACACTTTATGGTGATCATGAGCGCTTCATGCAAACCTACTTTTCTACTTATGCGGGTATGTATTTTAGTGGTGATGGCGCACGTCGTGATGAAGATGGTTATTACTGGATTACAGGTCGAGTTGATGACGTTTTGAACGTATCTGGTCACCGAATGGGAACGGCTGAAATCGAAAGTGCACTGGTTGCTCATTCTAAGGTCGCAGAAGCCGCTGTTGTTGGCTTTCCTCATGATATTAAAGGTCAGGGGATTTATGTCTATGTATCACTTAATAAGGGTGAATTGAGTGAAGATTCTGCGGTAAATGATGCACTTGCGCTAGAGTTGAAGAAATGGGTTCGTGCAGAAATTGGCCCTATTGCAACTCCTGATATTATTCAGCTGTCATCAGGTTTGCCTAAGACTCGATCGGGCAAGATTATGCGACGTATTTTGCGTAAAATTGCGGAAAATGATTTTGGTGCGCTAGGGGATACATCTACTTTGGCTGATCCTTCGGTTGTTGATGAGCTGATTGAGGGTCGTGGTCGCTTATAAAAACCTGAAAGCGTTCATTAAAAAGGCGCGCAAACGCCATTAAAAAGAGCCACTTATAAGTGGCTCTTTTTGTTTTATTTTCTTAATAATAAATCGAAATTATTTTACTGGCTAATTAATAGGTAGATAACTAATAGATAAGTAGATAAGAGCTAATCAACTATTTCAATAGCAAGTCCAACTAACAGATTAAGCGCTTGGTCACGACTGAATTTTGCGTGTTTAATATTGTTGTTATTAATGTCGATGTTGTAATTAATAGCATCTGTGAAATCTGCTTCAATCAATATCGTATTGTTAAATAAACTGTAGCTAAAGTTGCTGTTAATAAAGTTACTTTGGCTAAAATCGCCTTCTCGAAAATCTACGTCTTGTAGTTTGCAAGACTCTAGTTGTAATTCGCTTAGTTTTAAACCATGAAATGATGAGTCATTGAGTATGCAATTGCTAAATTTAAAGGGTGCTGGTAGTGCTAGATTGGGCCAGTAAGCCCGTGTCCAGTCGATGCCTAACATTTTACAATGCTCAAAAAACACTTCGTTGTAGCGGCTGTAATTGATTTGTATGTTGCTGAGATTGCAGTGAGAGAAGTTGCAGTCTAAAAATTTACAGTGCTTAAAGATTGTTTCGGAAAAATCACAGTTTTTAAACGAGCAATTATCAAATTCTACTTTATTTAATTCGTTTTTAGAAAACTGAATGTTAGTAAAATCTTGGTTGTAGTATTCATTAATTTCAGGGTCGAAATTGGAGGTGTTTTTGGGCTCAAGCATAATAACTATTTCATTGTATATAAGAGCCTAGGATAGCGCTAAAACTCTTATATACAAGTGTTAATCGCACACTGTTCTTATTTTAGTTGATGCTCTTCACCTTGATAATAGGCTTCAACTTTAGGGTTCATAACTTTAAACCAAAGTGGTGGTACTAAGGCTATTAATATCATAGTTGCATAGCCACTAGGAAGTTGTGGGCTAACTTCATGATGGCGTAAAACTTGATAACGGCGCTTAGGGTAAGCATGGTGATCTGAGTGGCGCTGTAATTGGAATAAAAACAGGTTTGTTAGTAGGTAGTTACTATTCCATGAATGCTCGACGTTTGTGCGTTCGTATCGACCGTTTTCCAATTTTCTACGGTGAAGGCCATAATGTTCAACGTAATTGATTACCTCCAGTAAAGAAAATGCGATGAAGCTTTGAGCAAAGAAATAACCAACGCCTGCCCACCCCCAAAGTGCTCCACAAATCGCAGCAAAAATGAAGCTGATGCCATACCACCATATTAATTCATTACTTAAGCTAAATACGCTTTTATTTTTACGCTTTAGTTTTGTAGCTTCAAGTTTCCATGCATTAAGGAAATTATGAAGATAAGCGTGTGGTAAAAAACGATATAAAGATTGGCCGTAGCGTGAAGATGATGCATCTTCCGGGGTTGATACATGAACGTGATGACCTCTAACATGTTCAACTTTAAAACCGCCGTATGTAACGCAAGCAAACAATAATCCGCCTGCCCATTGTTCTATTAAAGGATCTTTGTGAATTAACTCATGGCCAACGTTAATTGCCACAATTGCACCCACGGTTCCTACAGAAAGTATCCAGCCTAATTGACCAATCCAACTCATCTCAGCCGTCATTAAAATGTGCCCACCGTAGAAAATTGTAGCAATTTCCATAGGCAGGCATAGCAGTGTAAGGATGCGATAAAATACTTCTTTTGATAGCTCAGGTACTTGTGTTTTCTCGTCTGGATTAACGGGATCTTGACCTATGATATGGTCAAGAATCGGAATGATTAGAAAGACAAAAAACAATGTAGTAAATGCGAATAAGTCTTTATATCCATATTGGTTGCCGAGCCAAACGGACGCAATCAAAATAAGTGATGGTAGGGTGACGAGTAGGTAAGCGTATTTCTTGATTTTTATTATGAAATCAAGATCTTTGCTTTGAGTTGGGAGTGTGGTTGAACTCATGGTGTTCTCCTGAGAATGTTAATCTAATTTTTATTGTTGTAAGATTGTAGGACAATAATGAATCAGATTAAATCGTATTACAAGTTCTGGTTGTAAAATAATCAAAAAAACACATTTTTTGCTCCGTGATGGCTATTGATTTGATGGTCTTTTGTACTTGATGAAAAATAGTGTAAGAAGGGTCTGAGTTAAGGCTTTCAGCGTCAAGTGGCTGTGGTAGACTTAGGTTTTTGCATATAGTTGTAGGATAAGTAGACAATTACATGAGTTTTAATGCGCCCAAAAGCATGGCTGAGCAGATTGCTCAGCACCTGGCTAATCAAATAATCTCTGGCGATAGAGTTGCGAATGAGCGTATTCAAGAACTAAAAATTGTCGATGAATTGGATGTAAGCCGCGGGTCTGTTCGTGAAGCGTTGTTGCTGATGGAGAGAAGGCACCTAGTTGAAATAGTCCCAAGACGTGGTGCTATGGTCGCTGAAATAAATGCGGAGTCCGTTGAAAACTTATTTGATGTGTTTGGTGTGCTAGTAACTCGATTAGCGATATTAGTTGCTCAGCGCTGGAAAGATGGTGAGTTGGATGAACTGGTTCAACACCTTGTAAAATTACAAAGTATGGCCAGCCAAGAAGATCGTGAAGAGTTTATGTCGCAAGTATTTGTTTTGTTGAACATGGCGTATCCATTAGCACGGAATGAATATTTGCATGAACTGTTGGTCAATATGCAGCCAGCGGTTCATCGTTGCTACGCCTTGGCACAACGGTATAAGCCCAATGATGGACAAGCAGCGCTTGTTTTTTTCTCAGCCTTAATGACTGGGGTTGTGCAGCGAGAAGTTGATCTACTTCCTGTAGCCGTTAAAAAATATTTTGATCACCAATTAGTGTTGGTATTAGCGGCTCTTGAAGCATAAAAATAATTAATTAGGAAAACAGGTTATGCGCCTAAAGGCCATCAAACTGGCAGGATTTAAATCGTTTGTAGACCCAACCTATATACCGTTTCCAACAAATATGACGGGTATTTTAGGGCCAAACGGCTGTGGGAAATCAAATACTATTGATGCAGTACGTTGGGTGATGGGTGAAAGTTCAGCTAAGAACTTACGTGGCGACTCAATGACCGACGTTATTTTTAATGGTTCGGCCCAGCGTAAACCGGTTGGTAAGGCCAGTGTTGATCTTATTTTTGATAATAGTGATGGCACCTTACGTGGTGAATACGCGGCTTTTTCTGAAGTTGCTTTACGTCGTCAAGTGACTCGCGAAGGCCAATCAACGTATTACCTCAATGGCACAAAGTGCCGTCGTAAAGATATCACCGACATCTTCTTAGGAACGGGCTTAGGTGCTCGTTCGTATTCAATTATTGAGCAGGGCATGATCTCGCGCTTAATTGAGTCTAAGCCAGAAGAATTACGTGTTTTTATTGAAGAAGCTGCAGGTATTTCAAAATATAAAGAGCGTCGCCGTGATACAGAAAATCGCATGCGCCGCACGCATGAGAATCTAGAGCGCCTGCAAGATATACGTGACGAAATGGAGCGTCAGCTTGCACATCTTCATCGCCAAGCCCAGGCCGCAGAAAAGTACAAAGAATATAAAACTGAAGAACGTCTAAAGAAGGGGCAGTTGCAAGCTTTAAAGTGGACAGTTCTGGATGTTGACTATCGTAAGCGCGAATTAGAAATCGCTGAGCTTGATATGCAGTATGAAGCAAAGATGGCGCAGCAGACTTCGGCAGATGCTTCGATAGAAGAACGCCGAGAAAATCATCATGAACGCACAGAAGTATTTAATAGCGCTCAAGCAAAATATTATGAAGTGGGTGCCCAGATAGCTCGTCATGAGCAGAAGCTAGAGCATCAAGCGCAAATGAGCTTGCAGTTATCACAAGATTTAGCTGAAACCGAAAAAGGTATTTTAGAAACTCAGCGTGCGCTAGAAGAAGATCAACTCAAGTTAGAAGAAGTTAACGAAGAGTTGATGATGCTAGAGCCAGAGCTCGAAGTGCTATTGGCAGGAGAGGAAGCCGCGGGTGAAGAGTTAATCCTTGCCGAAGAAGCAATGCAGGCATGGCAGCGTAGTTGGGATGAATTCACTCAGAAAGCCAGCGCACCTGCTAGGCAGGCCGAAGTTGCGCAAAGCCGCATTCAAAATCTAGAGCAGCAATTGACTCGACTGCAACAGCGCATTGAGCGTTTAGACGAAGAAAAACGTCAGCTCACGTCAAACCCAGAAGCAGAAGAAATTTTATTTTTACAAGAGCAAATTTCAGAACATGAAATGCAGCTTGAAGAACAGCAAATGACAGGTGATGCATTTGGTGAACAAGTTAATCTTCAGCGTGAAAGCATTGAGGGCCTGCGTCGCAAGTTGGACGAAGGCCGCAGTGAATTACAGCAAGTTCAAGGGCGTAAAGCATCACTTGAAGCGTTACAGCAAGCAGCGAAAGGTGAGGGTAATACCGCGGTAAGTCACTGGCTAGAAAGTCATCAGTTATCTCGCAAAGCCCGTCTATCAGAAAAGATTCACGTTGAAAGTGGCTGGGAAAAAGCCGTTGAAATGGTTTTGGGTAATTACTTGCAAGCCGTCGTGATTGATGACTTAGATCCTGTTCAACACTGGGTCGATGGTTTAAAAGATGGCGAAGTTATCTTATGGTCAAATCAACAACAAAACTCAATCAATGTAACAGGTGACAATCCATTATCTGAGAAAGTTAGCGGCGACGAAAATGTCAGTGCTCTTTTAGCTTCAGTGCAAACAGCGGATAGTCTTTCTATTGCTATGTCACGTCGTGATCAGTTAGCCGATAGTGAGTCGATTATTACTCCTGAAGGATTGTGGTTAGGAAAGTCTTGGTTACGCGTAGCTAAGGATGGCGAAGGTAATGGTGGTATTCTTGCTCGCCAACAAGAACTAGAAGAGCTTGAAGTACGTTTTGAAGATTTGGACATCAGTGTTGAAGAATGGGAAGTTGACCTTGATGCAGAACAATTAAAGTTACGCAACTTAGAACAGCAACGTGAAGTTCAGCAAAAAGAAATGGCAGCCTTTGCGCGACAATTAGCAGAGTTTCAGTCTCAATTATCTGGTAAACAAGCACGAGCTGAACAGTTGGCGCTTCGCACGGATAAAATCAATACTGAGTTAGCAGAAGTGAATGAACTGCAAACTCTAGAACGGGAACAAATTGCAGAAGCTCGTATTCAATGGCAAGAAGCCATGGAGAATATGGATCAGGATGCTGACGAACGTAATCGATTACAGTCAGAGCGTGAGAACACAGCGACACGTATTGAAGATGCACGTATGAAAGCGCGCCAAGAGAAAGATCAGGCGCATCAACTGCAATTACGATATCAAGGTTTTACTAACCAGCAACAAAGTTTGTCACAAGCGGTAGAGCGATTGCATCAACAAATGCAGCGCAGTCAGGAACGTAAATCTCAGATTCAGCAAAACCAGAATCGTGATCATGATTCTGATCTTGAAGAATTAAAAATGCAGTTAGAAGAGCTGCTAGAAAAACGACTGGATGCAGAGCAAATTATGAGCGATGCCCGCCGTGAATTAGAATCGGTTGATGCAGAGTTAAGGCAATTTGAAAAAGATCGAGCAGTTGCGGAAAAAGCGGGCTTAGATTTACGGACTAAATTAGAACAAGTGCGAATGGAAACGCAATCCTTAGAGATTCGTCGTAACAGTATCGTTGAGCAGTTGGTTGAAGATGACCTGACTTTAGAAAGCGTTCTTGAAAGTCTGCCGGAAGATGCTGATATTCAAGTATGGAGTGAAGAGCTTGAGCGTATTGCTGATCGAATTCGTCGTTTAGGTGCAATTAACTTGGCGGCAATTGATGAGTATAAAATTCAATCTGAACGCAAAGTTTATCTTGATGCTCAGCATGAAGATTTAGAAAAAGCGCTAGAAACTTTGGAAAATGCGATTCATAAAATTGATCGTGAAACCCGAACTCGCTTTAAAGAGACTTTTGATAAAGTGAATTCAGGATTGGCAGAATTATTCCCGAAAGTATTTGGTGGTGGTCATGCAAGCTTAGAGCTGACAGGCGATGACTTATTAAATGCGGGCGTTTCAATTATGGCTTCGCCTCCAGGGAAGAAAAACAGTACGATTCATTTACTGTCGGGTGGTGAAAAAGCATTAACAGCGATTGCTTTAGTGTTTTCAATTTTCCAGTTAAATCCAGCTCCTTTTTGTATGCTGGATGAAGTTGATGCGCCATTAGATGATGCTAATGTTGGACGCTATGCTCGATTAGTAAAAGCTATGTCTGAAAAAGTACAATTTATTTATATTACCCACAATAAAATAGCAATGGAAAAAGCTGATCAATTGATGGGGGTAACTATGCACGAACCAGGGGTTTCTCGTTTGGTATCGGTTGATATCGAAGAAGCTGCGAAAATGGTAGAAGCATGATAATCGAATCTGAATATGAACAATCAAAAAATATTATGGAAAATTTGATGCTAAATATGATACATCAGGTAGGCGCAGGGGAGATGAAATGGAATTAAATCTACGCACAGTGTTAGTAGTTCTTGGCTCTTTAGTTATGCTGGGAATTTTATTTGATGGCTTTCGTCGTATGCGACGAGCTCGACAGGAAGCACTTAGCTTAGATGTTAAAGGCGATTTCAAGTTTCCAGAAGAGAGTTTCTCGTCAGAGTTGCCCAATGGTGGTTCTAGAGTTGTGGGTGAAGCTGGGGCAGAGCAGTTACTGGAAGATGCGAAAACTTTTCGCGATCAGCTAGACGGACTTTCTGGCATGTCTGCACTGGATCAATTAGAAGAAAACGCCAAGAATGAATTACCCGCAGATGTCCAAGATAGCCTTCATGAAGAGCGTGTTTATGCTGGGGAACCTGATTTTCAGCATGATAGCTACGAATTAGATAGCAGTGATTCGAAAGTAGATTTACCAGAAGCAGAGGTCTTACAAGAAGAGGCATTCAAAGAAGCAGACTCTGAAAGTGAACTTGTTTTTCAATCGCCACAAGAGGAAGCTTTGGCAGCAGCTCTAGTTACAGAAAAAGCAAAGAGTCAGCCTCAAGATAGTGGTGCAGCAGAAGTAATAGAGACGCTTACTCCTAAGGCAAGGCCTTTGGATCTAGATGAGCATGTACCTTTGTTAATGGATGTTGAAGAATTAGGTGAAGAAGTCGAGCCACAGCCACAAGAGTCCGATGAAGAGTCCGATGAAGAGTCGATTGTACTGACGGCAGAAGATATTCCAAGTATTGAAGCGTCTGTGTCTGACATCGCCGGAATGCTGTCTCCTGAGTTTGAGACTGAAAAGAGTGATGGCGGTGTAGATGAAAAAAATATAATCAATAATCAGGTAAACGACGGTCGTCAAGAAGCTGCAGACATGATGACTCAAGCAGCATATGCTCCAGTTAAAAAACCAGGTATGAATGCGGAGAATTTGTCAGATAGACCAGAGCCTGGTTTAGTTTTAGTGACACATGTTGTGCCTCATGATGAAGAAGGCTTCTGTGGTGAAGATATTCTGTATCTTGTGAATAGCTGTGATTTACGCCACGGAGAAAAGGATATATTTCATCGCTTTGAACAAGAGCATGGTAATGGCAATGTTCAATTCTCTATGGCGAACTCGTTTAAACCAGGTGTTTTTGATCCTGAAACGTTATTACATGAACGTATTTATGGTTTGACCTTGTTTATGAGTTTACCTGGACCATTAAAGGCTATGGATGCTTTTGAAGCAATGACAGAGATGGCTTCTGTTATTGCTCGAAATCTTGGTGGTGATGTTCATGACGAGACGCACAGTATTATGGCTTTGCAAACGATTGAGCATAATCGCCAGCAAGTGCGAGACTTTGTTCGTAAGCAGAAGCTTGCGGATAAAAAGTAAAAAATTAAATCCATATTATTAATAGTTTCCAATGCAGTATAAAAATTTATGACGATTACCGCTGATATCCAAAAGCGTATTTCTATTTTGCGAGAGCAATTGAATAGTTACAGCCACCAATATTATATATTGGATGCGCCGAGTGTTCCGGATGCTGAATATGATCGTTTATACCGAGAGTTAGAAACTCTCGAAAAAGAATATCCTGAAACCATTACTGCTGACTCTCCTACGCAAAAAGTGGGTGCTGAGCCGCTGTCTAGTTTTTCTCAAATTACTCATGAAATGCCGATGTTGTCACTCGACAACGCGATGAATGAAGATGAGTTAATTGATTTTGAACGTAAAGTAAAAGGCCGTTTAAATAGCGATGAAGCAATAGAATATGCCTGTGAGCCAAAGCTAGATGGCTTGGCGGTGAGTATTCTGTATGAAAATGGTCAGCTTGTTCAAGCGGCGACTCGTGGTGACGGTGCGACGGGTGAAAACATTACGCTAAATGTTCGTACGATTAAAAATGTTCCGCTTTCATTGCGTGGTGATGATTACCCTGAGCGTTTGGAAGTACGTGGTGAAATATATATTCCGAAAGCGGGTTTTGAAAAACTCAATCAAGATGCTCGTGAAAATGACGGAAAAGTATTTGCTAATCCTCGCAATGCGGCGGCGGGGTCTTTACGTCAGTTAGANTCACGNATNACGGCAAANCGNCCGTTAGAATTGTGCGCTTATAGCATTGGTGTGGTTTCAGAAGAGTTTATTTTACCTAATAAACACGAAGAAATATTACAGCGAATGAAACACTGGGGATTAAAAATTAACAGTGATATGGCAGTGGTTAAAGGCATTCAAGCCTGTGTTAATTATTTTGCTGAGATGGGCCAAAAGCGCGATAGTTTAGATTATGATATTGACGGCATAGTTTTTAAAATTAATGACCTTGATCTTCAACAACAGTTAGGATTTGTTGCGCGTGCTCCACGCTGGGCAATTGCGGCAAAGTTTCCTGCTCAAGAAGAAATGACCGTATTAGAAGGTGTTGATTTTCAAGTAGGCCGTACAGGAGCATTAACGCCAGTTGCGCGTTTAAAGCCCGTTCATGTAGCAGGTGTTATGGTAAGTAATGCAACCTTGCATAACATGGATGAAATTGAACGTTTGGGCGTTAAAGTGGGCGATACGGTTATTATTCGACGAGCAGGGGATGTAATTCCTCAAGTTGTTTCTGTTGTAATGGATAGACGCCCCGATGATGCGAGCAATATCGTAATGCCTCTAACCTGTCCTGTTTGTGATTCTCATGTTGAAAAAATAGAAGGTGAAGCCGTTGCTCGTTGTAGTGGCGGTTTATATTGTGGTGCTCAGCGTAAGGAAGCGATTAAGCATTTTGCTTCACGTAAAGCTCTCGATATTGATGGCTTGGGAGACAAGTTAGTAGAACAGCTGGTCGATGCTGGTCTAATTAATTCTTTTGATGATTTATTTCATTTACAGTTAGAAGATGTTGCGAATTTAGAACGCATGGCTGAAAAGTCTGCAAGTAAGTTATTAGTGGCCTTAGAAAACTCTAAATCAACGACCTTGGGGCGTTTCTTATATTCTTTAGGTATCCGAGAGGTTGGCGTAACCACCGCACAAAATTTAGCTGATCATTTTGGTTTCTTGCAGCGTATACAGGATGCTGATGAAGCAACATTACTAGCGGTTCCTGATGTCGGCGAGATTGTTGCGAAGCACCTTTTGTCATTTTTTTCCGAACCTCATAACCAAACAATTATTGAGCAGTTAATAAAGGCAGGTTTGTCTTGGGTGGAGAGCGAACCAGTATCAGCTGATGAAGCGGCAGAGCTACCCTTGGCAGGTCAAGTTTATGTTATTACAGGGACCTTGTCTGAAATGGGGCGAGATGACGCCAAGTCTTATTTGCAGGCTTTAGGGGCGAAGGTGACAGGCAGTGTTTCTGCAAAAACTGATTGTTTACTTGCTGGTGAAAAAGCCGGGTCAAAACTGACGAAAGCAGAAGGGCTAGGTATTGAGGTTTTAGATGAAGCTGGCTTTATTGAAATGCTACGTCACCATGGAGTTGATGGTGTTTAAGCTTAGCGGTCTGTTTTTTATCGCACTATTTTTAGTGGGTTGTGCAACAGCTCCGCCTCAGAATGTCGAAAATGTATGTGATATCTTTGATGAGTATTACGATTGGTACAGTGCTTCGAAGCAAGCTGAGATCAACCATGGTATTCCTATTGGTGTGACAATGGCATTTATTCATCAAGAATCAAAATTTATTGAAGATGCAAGGCCTCCTCGTGAATGGTTTTTATGGATTTTCCCAGGTTCCTATCCATCGAGTGCTTATGGCTATACTCAAGCATTGAATGGTACATGGGTTGAGTATCAAAAACATACTGGGCAGTGGGGAGCTGATCGTGATGATTTTGTTGATGCTGTCGATTTTATTGGTTGGTATAACGCACAAACGAGCAAGCGTACCGGAATTAAGAAGCACGATGCCTATCGTTTATATCTAGCATATCACGAAGGAGCAGGTGGTTATTTAAAAGGGACTTATAATAATAAACCTTGGTTGATTGATGTGAGCCGTAAAGTAGCCCGTCGTGCCAATATGTATAATCAACAATTAATTCAGTGTCGCGATACGCTTGAAAGTGGTTGGTTGTGGAGAACATTGTTTGGTAATGATGAAAGCGGTGGTTTCGAAATTAGAAATAAAAAATTTGCGCACCTAACGGTAGGTGCGGCGTCCATTAATTAAAAGTAGAACTCCTTTATGTCAAAATTAAATCGTTTGTTAAATAGTAATAAAGAGTGGGCGGAAAGAGTTAGTAAAGAAAACCCTGATTTTTTCTCGAGTTTAAGTAAGCAGCAGAACCCAGAATATTTATGGATTGGCTGTTCAGATAGCCGAGTTCCAGCTAACCAAATTGTGGGTCTAATGCCTGGTGAAGTCTTTGTTCACCGAAATGTTGCGAATCAAGTAATTCATTCAGACTTAAACTGCTTATCTGTTGTGCAGTTTGCGGTGGAAGTTTTAGAAGTTAAGCACATTATCGTCACAGGGCATTACGGTTGTGGTGGTGTACATGCCGCATACGATGACTCGCGCCACGGCTTGGTTGATAATTGGCTGAGCCATGTTAAAGACGTTCATTATAAACATTTTGACGAGCTTTCTAAGCTTGAGCCTGATGAAGCTAAAGACCGTTTATGCGAATTGAATGTGATGGAACAAGTCCGAAATCTAGCGCGCACCACGGTTGTTCGCGATGCTTGGAAAAAAGGTCAGGAGCTATCCTTGCATGGTTTTGTCTATGGCTTAGGTAATGGGCTTATTAATGATTTAGGAATTGATATTGGCAGTATCGATGATTTCAAAGCTCAGTTTAAGCAATATTAAAAGCGTTATATAAAGATAAAGGCCAAGGGGTTGTATCGAATAGATGCTGCTTAGTTGCAGCATCTATTTTTAGAGCATCGATTGAATAGCTGTCTTTATTATCAATCATAAACAGCAATCAGCTGACGACTTAATGCTAACAAAACACCTTCAGCATTGTATATTTTAGCTTCAGTGTGAGCATACCCATGGTGAGCTTGTTTAATTTCTGCATCATAATAAAGCCAGTCATCAGTCAGTAGTGGCTCATTTAAGTGTGAAATCGGTTGAACTATTTCAATATTCCAACTGACTGTTGCGCAAGGTGCAAAGCTTTTTAATTTCTGCAATACAGTTGGTGGCCATGCGTCAATTAAGGCGATTAGGTGTGCTTCTGTCAATACATTCTTACTGTTCTTAAAACGCACCCAGCCAGCTAATTCATTAAGTGGGCTGTTACTAAAAGGGAGCTGACCTTTTGTATATTCAAATTCGAAATGTTGAACAAACTCAGGAGTTAACCCTTTCATATAGCCTAAGCGTTGGTTTTCACCCAGCGTAGGCAATTCAATTGCAGGACTATTCACGTTTAAACTGGATTCACGCCCATCGCCAAAGCAGGCGCATACCTGCGTAACTATACGGTCATTCTGTAAAAGTTGTCCGTTAATTTGGCTGATTGATTTGCCGTTAGATAAAGTCTGCTGTTGCAGCTTAAAGGGGGTGTCTGCAAATGCTTGTCCGCTGAAATTAATGCTAATAGAACGCAGAGGCCTCTCTTGATTAACGCTCTCTCGGATATTTGCTAATACCATTGACGCTGATATTCCTCCAAATAGTGTCCTACCTTGGCCCCAGCTAGAGTCAACAGATAACGCTTCGGATTTGATAGCTGCGGTTAATAGTTGTTTAAAAGGCATACTTTGGCACCCGTAAATGTCTTGTAAAAGATATACTGCTATCAGAATAAATGGGTCGCAGATATAATGTAAATTAATTGCACATTGTCATTATTATATAACGTTAGGGAAGAGTTTAATGCTTAGTTTGCTGAAACGCATAGCGAAATTTGCAGCCATATTTGTATTGGCCACTTATACTTTAATCTGGATTTTATCTCCTTCTGTCGCTCGTTATTATATTTCCGAATACCTTGACGTTCATAACCTTGAACTGGTTGATGAATCAACGGTGCGTTATAACCCATTTTTATCAAGACTGGCCATTGATGATCTAACGATTAGTTCGATAAAAAGTGATGATGGAGATGCCCAAAAAGTCTTCACCATATCGTCTTTAAGGCTTGAGGTGTCGGCCTTTCGCTTGATTTTTGACCAGATTAAGGTTTCTGAATTCGATATTCGTGGCTTAAATATCACTGTTGATCGGAGTTTTTATGATGAGCGTGAGGTACTAACGATAGCAGGAATTGTGATTCCAAGTACTGAGTCTGATACCGGTACTAGTCAGCAGTCAATACCTGCTGACACAGTTATCGCTCAAGAACCGGCTCCGGTTTCGGATCGGTTATTGCAATTTCTAATGGCTGAAATGACGTTGCGAGATTCCTCGATTGATCTAATTGAAAATGGACAATTGCATAAGTTGAGCCTTAGTGAATTGGATATTAATAAGGTTTTGGCTTCGCAGAGTGAGCAAATACTAACACTGAATTTTAGGGGGGACTTAGACGGTGCTCCAATATCTGTAATTTCAAATGTCACATTACAAGATGGCTTAGGAGACATTAACATTGAGACCACTATAGAAAAGATTGATCTCAATAAATTTAGCCATATTGCGGTCCCTAGTATATCAGGATTGAAAGGGCTAGTGAGCTATCAAGGGACGCACAACGTGAGTGTGGCTGATGGCTTAATAAGTATTGATGTCGTCGACCTTAATGTAAAAAGCCAGAATTTAGCCGCCAACAAAAATGCTATACACGTTTCATTAGCTGCTCAAGAGTTTAAAAGTGAATTATTACAATTAACGGTTAAGCCTGGTTCTGACGTAGCAGTGCTAGGAGAAGGTACTTTACGATTACAAGAGTTTGATGTTTACAATAAATCGAAAGAACAAGTTTTAGTATCTCTGCAGGAGATGGCGTTTGATGCTTTAAAAATCAAGCTTGAAAAAGGGCACTTTAACCTTGATATAAATACTTTGACCTCGTTAGAGGCTCGTTTTTCTGATGACACAGGTGATGTGTTACCAGCGCTGACTCAATTCTCAGCCTTGAGTGTTAATGATATACAACTGACAAACGATGGTTTGGAGATTGATACCATTGAGTTGTCTGGGTTGAAGTCTGATATCCAGATTGATGAAAAAAAGCAACTAAAGAACTTGATTGCATCCATTGAAGATGTGACGGCTGCCTTAGCAGACGATTCAGAAAATAACTCGGGGCAGTTAAAAGAATCAGTTGAGGTACAAGCAGACGTATCGGAGGATGGACAAAAATTCTCACTCAAATTGAATAAATTTGTATTGCTTGATAACGCTAATATTCATTTTTTAGACACAAGCATTTCGCCAAATTATAAACGTAATATCTCCTTAACTGATATTTCGGCAGGCCCTTTTAATACACAAGAACCAAACTTAAGTTCTTTTATAAAATTGAAAGGAAAGAGTGATCAGTATGATAATTTTGATATTAAAGTCGATGCAAAACCTTTCTTAGATGTTCCTACTTATATTATCGATAGTTCAATAGGTGAAGTGCATTTAACCGACTTGTCAGGCTATGTTAAAGAGCCATTGGGTTATGAGATTGACAGCGGTCAGTTGGATTTAGGCATACAAGTTGACTTGATAGGAACAGAAATCAACGGTGAAGCTAAGATATTGTTGAGAGGAATAGAATTAACGTCGATTGATGCACATCAGACCGGAAGCCTTAATAAAGCGACTTCGGTTCCTTTTAATCTTGCACTGGGCATGCTGAAAGACGGCGATGGTAACGTTGAGCTTGATTTACCTTTGTCAGGAGATACCAGTAGCCCTTCTTTTGGTTTGTCCGGTTTTTTAACTCTGGTAGTTAAGCGGGCTACGATTGCCGCTGCACGCGAATATTTAACCGCGACTTTTGTGCCCTATGCAGGGCTGGTTAAAGTTGTTATGGCTGCGGATGATTACTTGTTAAATATAGAAATAAATGATTTAGAATATAGTGCTACCGAAGTTGAAGTATCTGCTGATAAAGAAGAATTTTTATCGAATTTCGCTGTATTATTAACAGATAAGCCTGATTTACAAGTTAAATTATGTGGTGTTGCAACAGCAGTAGATATTAATAAAGTAAGCGGTACTAATATTGAGAATACTGAAGATATTAAAAAGCTTCTATCTATCTCTGAACAAAGAGCCGTGAAATTTAAACAGTACATGGTTGAGGAGAAGAAAATTAATTCATCACGCTTGCTGTTATGCAAACCTAAACTAGATTCGAATCTTAATGCTATTCCTCACATTGAATTTGAGATTTAGAAATATTCATTTTTAATAGTTTAATTGGAGGCGCATTGAATAAGCGTTTCCGGATGAATATTTATTGATTATGTCTCCTGCAGTCCAAGCAAAATTAGCATTCATCATAACTTTTACATAAGAGTTAAGGTGAATGTTTAAACCTATTAAACTGGTTGTCGTTTTGTTTCCTATACCATTATCTTCTAGGTCAATGTATGACTGTCGAACCACCCATTCCCACACCGTTTTATTTGTTTTTGATGATTTAAACTTCCCTTTTTTATACCGGTAGCTTCCAGTATTTTTATAGCTAGCTTGAATGTAAGTACCTAAATAGTTCCATTGATTACTACTGGTTTGTTGTATTGTATTTGAAAAAAGTTCAGCCTGAATAAGCCAATTATTTTGGTGCATCGCGAGATCAAGTAGATAAATTGCGCTGCTATCAGCATAGAATCTAGCGCTGCGAATGATTTTATCGCTACTATGTATGTCAGCTATATTTTCATATTGGAATTTATTTTCAAACAAGTTACGTTTCGATACTGAGCTTCCTATATGTAAGGTTTGCGATTTTTTCCTAATTGGAGCAGCGGTTATACGTAAAGAGATCGCCTCAGAGTCTTTGTTCTTGATGTCTAGTATGTCGAAATTACTCAATGAGAACTCGTTATTTGTATCTCGGTTTATGAAATAGCCTCCTGCTAACGTGTAAGATTTCTTTTTATAGTCAAAAAGTACTCCATAACTTCTGCTGGGTGTAAATGTATCGGTTGGCAGTGAGCGCTCAATTGAAATGAGTTCTGTTGAACTTGTCTGTTGCTCTAGACCAAATGGTTCCTTCATATGCCCAGCTTGAACTCCTAAATTCTGATTATTTTCAATGCGAATATATGCGTCGCCCAGTTCATATTCACCTTCACCAGGAAAGGCCTTAGAATATTTTATCTGTGCTTTTCCATTTAGATATTCATTGGGTTTAAACGTAATCCCTAATTTTGATCTACGTATTTCAGTTTTATGCTTATAATCATTACTTTTACTATCATAGAATGGTGAGAAATAATCATGATCCAGCATAATGTACCCATTAAATTCAATAGGCATTGAATTATATTTAGGTGAATTTTTCACATCATCTATAGCGTGTGTTAATTCAGTGCTTAAGATTAATAAAATTAATAAGTATTTATTCATGCTATTCAACCGTTACTTCTTATTTTTAGGAGTGTCGTTCGATGGAGAGAAATGAATTTTTAAACGAGTGGAATCTCGTAAAAAATCTATGCTTAATATTTCTACGTGTATTACATTAAGTCCTGTTCTGCTCTTAATGTCGTTAATGAGTTCATCTCGATGATGAATATTTATATTTTTAATTTTTTCATATTCAATCTCAAGTTCCTCCATCGATGGAAGCACTGTGTTAGTTTCTAGTAGGTATGCCATTGAAAAAATAGATAGATTGATTATGAGAAGTTCATAGGGATGTAGTGTACTAACTGCTGATAGCAATGCTATTGCAATGACTAGAAACAAATAGGTCATCTCTTTAATACTGATTGACTCAGTTCTATAACGTAACATTGAGAATACAGCGAATAAACCAAATGCAAAGCCCATTGATACATCTGCAGAATGCAATAATGAGGTGACTAAGAATACCCCCATTCCGAATAGCATAAAAGATGAAGCATTTGCTCTATGTTGTGAAAATTTGTAATAGCAAAATCGTATTAATAACACAACGGTAATCGTGTTGATTAATAAACGATAAATAAAATCTTCCCCTAGGGTAAGTTCCATGATCTCTCCATTATTATAATTTTAAAGGTTGTTAGTTAATGTTGGTTAGATGAATGTTAAATGGATTAATGTTGAGTATTTAGTGAATCTAATTTATTCAGTATTAATTTAAATCGATTTTTTTTTAAGAGGTCAAAATTACTATTAACGTTTTTGGTTAATGCGCAGCCAATACAGTACTTGCTGAAGTCAGTAGATTTGTATCCATTCATCTTAATGTATTCTCTGCATGATGACGGGTATGGTTTTTTTTCTTGTTTGATTTCGACAATAAATATCTTTTCCTGAACTGATTTTATGCTTTCTTTTGCACTCTCAAAACTTAAATTAAGGTCTATAGTTATCCGTTCTGGGTTGTGTTTGTTGAGAAGTGTAATTCTTTGGTAATTAACATATAGAGCTGTTTCTAGCGGGGTAGAATATCCCAGTTTTTTATGCACAAAGTCATTAATCTCTTCTTGGTCGGGAGTTACGCAGTTCATGGGAATTCTTTCTTTTATAGTACGTTTTTTATTGTTTTTAAATTTGATCTCTATGTAACCCATATCAGAGTCGACGTAACGACGAAACCTAACCTTGTAGCGATTAAGTTTTCCATTATGATGATCTAAATAAAACTGCCTATCAGCAGTATCGAAATAGGTTGTTTGATAGTTGAATATGTTGCGTCCATTTACGTCTAAAATACTGTAGTCTTTCAATAGTGCATTCATTAGTGGCTCAAATATATGAATAGGTAATAAAAACTTACTGTCTACCCGATCCATTAGAGAGGCTGTATTTTGCTCAATTAATGTGTGAGGTTTGAACCGTTTTAAAATCGATAAATCTATATTGAAGCTTTTTCTTACTAATTTTAAATGTATTTCTTCATATTCTTTCGGATTTAGTATTAGCATTTCTCTATTATTATTAACACTCATGATATATTCCTAATAATTGGTTTTTATATAATCTATTGATTTTATAAATCCCATCTGAGCATTGATTTCCCCTTCAATAGTACTTCCTGAAGAATCACTTCCTGCACTGTAAAGGCTAATGTTTCCACTGTGTCCCACACTGATTAATTCAAGTTCTGGAGGTGTTGAATCTTTGTCTACAACCTTGAACAGCATGATATTAGAAGATATTCCTTGTAGAGGTATTTCACCTATTTTGTAATCTGGTTGCTCAATAAATACTTGAAGTACATAGCTATCAAGATAAAAGGGAGGAGTTGCTGCACCAATAAAAGTTAAACCTACGACTGCGGGTAATGTCGAATTATCAAGCTGATACACTAAACTATCGACACTGCTATAGTTAGTTACTAGTGTCATTGAAGCAGTGCGCTGAATGCCTTGAGCATCGGTAAAAGAAAATGAGCCTTCATCACCATCGCTAGAGAATTCAGCCGAAAGGACAGTTTTACTACCTGTACAGGTGATTGCTTGGTCCGGTAGTAAATAAGCTGTATGTCTAATGTTACCGGCCATGGCGTCGTTTAGTAATGCTCTTTGACTTTGTTGCCCTGTATCTTCATTACCCATTATAAAATTTGTTATTTCTTGATAAGCATCATCGGTTTTCTTAGTCAGCTGCTGGACTTTTTGAAGTTTGCTTAATAGTTCTGCCTCTACCCAATTATCAGTGAGTAAAGTATTAATCTTTGAAAAATACTCGCTGCGGGTTTGTTCAATATCATATAAACGCTTAGCAAGTGAAAAGTTTTTAAATAAAGGGCCAGAGTTAGGTTTTAATACTTCATCTGTAGTAAAAGCACTATCGGTTCCCCATGGAATAAAATGAAAAAGGTTGTCTTCAGGGTTTCGGTAAATATAGTAGTTGTTGTTATTTCCTGTAGCAGAGTCCCAGTGACCTATAAGTGTTTCTACAGCCCAAAATGTAATGAATTCATCTAGATCAATATGTTGAGCTATTTGTGTAATGAATTCATTATCTGGTAGAGAAAATACTTGGGCTAAACGATCTAGATCAGATCGATCATTTAATGTCTTATTTGTTTTCAATTCAAAGCGGTCATTTAATGCGCTGCCAAAGTCTGCTACTTGAGCTTCATATAAATTTCCAGATTTATTATTATAATTTTTCTCTAAAAAAGGTTTCTTAATACTTTCTACGTGGCTATATATTCCCATATCTTCATTATTAATAACGACTTGTGCTAGATTGCAGCGAGGAGCCACTAAGCCTGCCGCCCTGTATAAATCATATGCCATACATTGGTGAGTATTGCTAGGATCTTGGCGATCATTATTTAATGTCATTCGTTTTAATGTTTTAAACGTACGACCTTCTTCATAGGTATCAAAATTTAGTTTAATGGAGGGGCGAATCCTAGAGAGTGAACCCAGGTAGCCTTTTTTACGGATAGCAACATTGCTGATTTCTGTGCCATCGATATTCGCTTGTGCCTTAAAGTCTGTGTAATCAAAGTCTGCGTCTGGGCATCCTCCTAATGTGGTGTCCAGTGGGCGTCCTTCACTGCGTAAAGTATTAAAGTCGCTTGCAGGCATTTGCAAATAAATCTGAATTAATCGCTCGCGATCAAAAATATCTTCGGTGACTACGCCATTAGAAGGAGGGGCAAAAAAATCATCATCATCCTTGGTATTCGATTTACCACCACAGGCTGTGAGAATAGTAATTAGAGTAATCAATAGGAGATTTTTAAACAGCGTCATGAGTACATCCTTGCTTGTCTGAATAGTTATTCAGCTAGATTAAGTAGTACTCAATTCGATAGCAGCGTCCAAAAGGACCATGAAAAGGTGTATTTATGTGAACTGATTCACATAAATCAGGTGTATCTATGAATTAAAAGAAGATCGATCGTTCAAAATAGCGATAGCTTCGGTGCGGCTGTTAACTTGAAGTTTTTGGTAAGTGTTCTGCAGGTGGCGTTTAACCGTTGAAAGCGATATGGAGAGTGATTCGGCTATGTCTTTATTGCGTTTGCCTTGATTGATTAAGCTCAAAACCTCTAACTCTCTATGGCTTAATGTTTCTATTAGGTCTTGATTAAGTAATGAATATTTATTAGTTTCATTATTGTCTGTACTCTCTGAATAGGTTTTATTCTCCCTATGTGAGATCTCCGAGGGTTGATGATTTTTTATTGAATCTTGTTGCTCACTCGATTTTTTAAAATCATTGGTTTTGCGCTGATCAATTGCTGTTATTAAAAATTGGCAATACTCAACTTCAATCCCAGAATTAATGGCCCCTTTAATCATTGGATATATATTCGCCTGATCTTCAATTAGCAAATTTGTAAATTGATATTTTCGGGCAGTCTCTAAAGCAGTCTTAAATAGATCTAGTGCTTTTTCTTCTTCACCTAAAGAATACAAAATTCTAGCGTGTGCTAAGTAGCAGGCTATTTGACGATGATTGTTACCTGTACTTGCACTAGTCTTTGCTATTTCTGAAAATGAATTATTGTCTCCTGAACTTACTATCATATTTGCTGCAGCTTGAATCATATTTTCAAACAATAACCTAAAACGGTAATTGGTGACTTTTCTTTCAGTTTCACTTTCGTTGTCATTAGCTAGTTGAAGCAAAGGGAGGTGATTACCTATTTTTGACTCTAAAAGTGCTCGAAATGTTTTAGTATTTAATAGTATTGAAAAATCAGGGCCTAAATCTTTTCCTAACTGATGCTCAAAGTTTTCTAAACGATCTAAGCATGTTAGCGCCTCATCATAGCGGCCAGTGCTTGAAAGTAAGTGAAAGTGAGTGTGGAACTTGTTATATATTATTTCTCTTGGCTCGGTAAAATCATTAATTGTTCCAAGTAATTTATCGTAGCTGTCCCAAGCTTGTATTGTTTTATTACTTTCTAAATATAAGACGGACATTGCCGCAAAGACAGATGATATATTCGGCATACTCAAAAAGTTCATTTTTTGTAGCCATAGGATGTTTTGTTCGCCTAATGCAATAGCTTCATGTATTTTCCCGTTATGATACAAACCATGCAAAAGCCAAGAAAGAGCTGCAATGCAGCACAAACCATCTTCTACAGTTTTTGCCAGTGTTAGGGCAGTGTTGCTGCATTGGTTAGCATTAATGATCTCGTCATCTAAAAAGTAATCAACGCCTTTACCTAACATAAGCCAGCAATTTAACGAGGTTCCATCTTTGAAATAGCGTGTTTCTAATATGTGATTGATATTTTTAGCTTTAATATTTTCACCGCTAAAACGAGCGACTTGACTGCGTAAAATCATACTCCCCATAATTAAAGATGTTTTCTTAGTCTTAGTATAATGTGGGGATAGAGAATCACTTTCAAAATGATCTTCTAAATATTTTGTATATTTTTCTACTTGATCGTATTCATATTGACTAAAATTAATAAGTGCAGATAACAAACATAAATGAGGTAAAGATCGAATAATATTTTCGGGTATTCTGCCTAAAATACTAGAAACATGATCAAAATGGGTTACTTGAATGAGTGAAGGATAAAGTTGTTCCATTAAGTTAGAACAAGCTTGCCAATTCTCTAACTCAATACTGAGGTCAAGAGCTTCATGCAGATTGCCATTCTTAGTAAGCCATAGAAGTGCGATTGTTTTATTGTGATGTATTTTTTCTATTGGTGCTGGATTGTTATCGATTATCCATTGTCTAAATAGACTGTGTAAACGGTAGCTATGAGAGCTATTTTTAGTGTTTATCGGTAAATCGACCTTACTAACGAACATTCCTTGATTAATTAAGGATTCAATAATGCCTTCGTTATCTCTCTTTTTATTAAAAGCTTGGCAAAGATCAAGGTTGAAATGATTTACTAAGCTTATGTCGATTAAGAGTGTTTGTATCTCGATATTGAGTTGAGAGAAAACTTCATCGAATAAGAATTCTGCCAATAATGAGTTTTGAGTATTTGTACAAGCTTCAAAGCTTTTTCCAGACTTTAATGCTAGCCCAGTTAGTTGGATTGCTGCCGCCCATCCTTCTGTTTTTTGAAACAAACTTTGTTGCTGTTCTTTCGAAATGCGTAAGTTTAGTTTTGCTTTTAAAAAATCTGCTATCTGTTCTGGATTAAATATGAGTTCTGTCGCAGAGATGACATGTGCAGTTGATTTTGAACATCGATTAGCCAGCATTAAAGCCGGGGGTTTTCTTGCCGTAATGACTATCTGTAACCAAGTAGGCAAATAATCAAGAAAGCGATTAAACGATTTGAGGATTAATGGATTGTCAATAAATTGAAAGTCATCTAATACAATGACAGCGCGACTTGGACGGTTCCACTTTCTACTTAATTTTTCTAGTGACGCTAATATTAAGTCTGTGATCAAGCAGTAGTCTTCAATTAGATGAGTTTCTAGCATGCTTAAAGCTTTATCATCTAAATCACGATCTATTCTTTTTAGACAATGACAGATATAAGTCCAAAAAGAACTGGGCAGATTATTTTGCTCATCTAATGAGAGCCAGTAAACCGGATGGTTTGCATATTCTAACCAATTGCAGACTAGGCTTGTTTTTCCGTATCCAGCAGGTGCTGCAATAACGGTTAAAGGAAACTGGCTATGATGATTAAGTTTCTCTATTAGGTCGAGACGGCTTAATAATTTACCTGAATTGGGTATTGACAGTTTCCGTTGCAATATAATGTGATTCATCCTAAACCTCCAATGCCCTTAGTTCATAAGCGTGTTATGCATTTAGGCGGTAAATAAGATAAGCGATTAATAAACACCAAACTAATATACCGGTTATAAAGATGATTAATGCTGTTCTTTGATGATCTGCTTCCCTTGGTTTGATGCCTTTAAATCGCATGGTCAGTTGTGCGGTTAGATTCACCGAGGCAATGTTGGCAATTAATAAAAATGCAGCGCCTTTTGCTTCAGGGTAAGCACCTATTCCTAAGCAGATTCCCAAAGTCACTGTGGGAGGTAATAGAGCTACTGCCACCATTACGCCTACTAGAACCGATGAGACCCCAGTTGTAATAGAAAGTGCCGCTGCAGCCCCAGATGCTAAGGCTAGAGCTAATCCATCAAGACCTACCGTCGTTCGGGTTAGCAACTCTGGAGTTAGAACGAGATCTGGATAAAAGAGAGACAAGATGACTGATATAACTAGTGCAAACAAAATCCCAACAATCAGAGTACGCAGAGCATTTAGAATGCCATTTATTTGGCCCAGGGTTGTTGAAAGCGAGAGGGCTAGATTTGGTCCTAAAAGAGGTGCAATCACCATAGCGCCAATAATAACCGCAACGTTATTTTCGATTAAACCGATAGCAGCAACAATGGTACTTAAAAAAACCAGCATCATATAATGACTGTCTAGGTTTCCTTGTGCTTTTAATTGATTGAGCAAGGATTCTCGAGAAATAGTGGCAGCACTATTACTTGTTTTGTCTTTTTCATAGGGTAGGGCAATATCGAGCGGAGTGACTAATACACGGAAATTACTTTTGCCTTGCATCAAGTTTTGTAGCTGATCGAGAATCTTTTGTGATTTAGATTTGTCGACTAAAATTTTTATTGCTATTTGTTTATCGCTTGCACTACTTAGCCAATAATCAGATGCGTCATTTTGTTTGGCTATGCGATTAATCGCATCTTCGTTAGAGGGTGGGGCAATAACTTCAATAGTAATCATAGGGCAGTAATCATAAAAATAAATGCGGATGAAAATGGTTAGCACTGAATGTTAGGGTGATAGCTACTTTAAATCAAATTAGATGTTATCTCACTAGCTATAAAAAAACCGCTTCCCTTTTCATCGTTAGACTTTCGTCATCAGAATCAAGGGAAGCGGTTTTTTAAGCAATTCGTAATTTAAATTTTCGTATCAGTCAGTAGAAGCCGATAAAATCGGAGAGCTGCATGCCTTAACTAAGCTTAGCCAAAGCAAATCCACTCTTCGTCATCCATCTTTTGTGCGTCTTTCCGATCTTTTATTCAGTTACTTATTTTGCTCTTAGAAAAGAGCCTAGCTCAGACTTAACTTATTTCAAGTGAAGTGTGAGCAGGCTTTTTCTTTATTTAGTGTTAAAGCATTTTAACCGGAATAGACGGTACGCTTAGGTCTTCAGAAGGTGGTGCAAAAGACGTCAAGTTGATGCCTTCAACTGCTTCTTTGTATTCTGCAACTGTTGGGAAGCGGCCTAAGATACAAGACAGCACAACCATTGGAGTAGAACCTAGTAGAGATTCGCCTTTTTTCTCAGCAGAGTCTTCTACAACTCGGCCTTGGAAAAGACGAGTAGAAGTCGCAAGAACAGTATCACCTGCTTCAGCTTTCTCTTGGTTACCCATGCATAGGTTACAGCCAGGGCGTTCTAGGTACATAATGTTTTCGTATTTAGTACGCGCTGCATTTTTAGGTGCATCGTCATTAAATTCGAAACCAGAGTACTTCTCTAGAAGTGCCCAATCACCTTCAGCTTTCAATTCATCAACGATGTTGTATGTTGGTGGAGCGATCACTAGCGGTGCGTTGAATTTGATTTCTTTGCCTTGTTTTTCCATGTTGCGAAGCATAGCAGCGATGATTTGCATGTCGCCTTTATGAACCATACATGAACCAACAAAACCTAGATCAACTGTACGACCATCGTAGAAAGATGTAGGGCGGATAGTATCGTGCGTATAACGCTTAGATACATCTTCGTTGTTTACGTCTGGATCGGCAATCATTGGTTCGTCGATCAAGTCTAGATCTACAACCATTTCAGCGAAGTAGTTCGCATTGTCATCAGGAGCAAGAGCTGGCTCTTCACCAGACTGGATACCTGCAATACGCTTGTCAGCAAGATCGATAAGACCTTGAAGCATACCCGCTTTGTTTTCCATGCCTTTGTTGATCATGATCTGGATGCGAGATTTAGCCAATTCTAAAGACTGAATCAAGGTATCATTAGTAGAAATACAGATAGAAGCCTTAGCTTTCATTTCTGCAGTCCAGTCAGTGAAGGTAAACGCTTGGTCAGCAAGCAAAGTTCCGATTTGAACTTCGATTACACGGCCTTGGAAAACGTTTTCGCCAAACTTCTTAAGCATCTGTGCTTGAGTCGAGTGAACAACATCACGGAAATCGATGTGGTCTTTCATGGTACCTTTGAAAGTCACTTTAACAGACTCAGGGATTGGCATAGCACATTCGCCAGTTGCCAATGCAATCGCAACCGTACCAGAGTCAGCACCGAATGCTACACCCTTAGACATACGAGTATGTGAGTCGCCACCGATGATGATTGCGCGATCGTCTACAGTGATATCGTTCAATACCTTGTGGATTACGTCAGTCATTGGGTGGTAAACGCCTTTCGGATCACGTGCAGTGATTACGCCGAAGTCGTTCATAAATGCCATTAGTTTAGGCGTATTAGCTTTAGCTTTGCTATCCCATACTGATGCCGTGTGACAACCAGACTGGAAGGCACCATCAACACTTGGAGAAATAGTAGAAGCCGCCATAGACTCAAGTTCTTGGCAAGTCATTGGGCCAGTCGTATCTTGAGAACCTACGATGTTCACTTTAACGCGAACGTCAGAACCAGTGTGTAGAGGTGTAGAAGAAGCAACACCTACTGCGTTACGGTTGAAGATTTTTTCAACAGCAGTAAGGCCTTGGCCTTCAACAGAGATTTCTTTAGAAGGAGCAAATACAGAAGGTGCTTGGATGCCTAATGTTTCAGCAGCAAACGTCTGTAGCTTCTTACCGAAAGTAAGCGCATAAGAACCGCCGGCTTTCATGAACTCAACTTTCTGTGGAGAGAACGCATCAGAAACGTCAACTAGCTCTTTGTCACCGTTGTACAGTTTTTTAGCTTGAGTATCGATAGTAAGAACCGTACCAGTTGCAACTGAATATGCTTCTTCTAGTACTGGATCACCATTTTCGTCTTTAACTGTATTGCCTTCAGCATCTACTTTCTTAACCCAGTTTTTAAGGTCAAGACCGATACCGCCAGTTACACCAACAGTCGTCAAGAAGATCGGAGCAATACCGTTAGTTCCCGCAACAACAGGTGCGTTGTTGATGAATGGGATATAAGGAGAAGTCTTTTCACCAGCCCAAAGTGCAACGTTGTTCACACCAGACATACGAGAAGAACCAACACCCATTGTGCCTTTTTCAGCGATTAGCATCACTTTAGCGTTCGGGTGTTTCTTACCTAGTTCAACGATTTCTTGTTGAGCTTCAGGTGTGATCATGCACTGGCCATGTAATTCACGGTCAGCACGTGAGTGAGACTGGTTACCAGGAGAAAGAAGGTCGGTAGAGATGTCGCCTTCAGCTGCGATGTAAGTCACTACGTCGATCTTCGCTGGGATTTCAGGAAGTTTTGTAAAGAATTCTGCAGCTGCGTAGCTTTCTAAAAGGTCTTTAGCAATGGCGTTGCCCGCTTTGAAAGCATCAGCAATGCGTGAAGTATCAGCTTCGTATAGAAATACTTGAGATTTAAGTACTTCGGCCGCTGCTTTAGCTTGAGCATCGTCAGAAAGCGCGATGTCTAGTAAAGCTTCAACAGAAGGGCCGCCTTTCATGTGAGACAGCTGCTCAAGAGCGAACTCAGGAGTAATTTCAGCAACAGTCTCTTTACCAAGAGCGATGTCTTTCAAGAACGCCGCTTTAACAACAGCTGCTGGAGTTGTACCTGGCAGAGTGTTGTAGATGAAGAAGTTTAAGGAACCTTCACGGTACTCATTACCAGTGTCTTTGATCTGAGCGATGATCTCAGATAATAGTTCTGCACCATCAATTGGTTTTGGGTGTAAACCAAGTTCGTTTTTACGAACCTCAATTTCTTCTAGGTATTCTGTATACAAGCTCATAGGAATCTCTCACTCAAGTTATAATAATGACTATTTAAAAAACCACGTTTACGGTGATTTTTACCTTATCATCTACCCTGTTAAAGTGTCTCTAACAGAGGCGGCTGGCCACAGTAAAGCAGAGCAGCCTAAAAATTAGCAGCATTAGTATAAAACATGTGGCTTGGCGCGTTAAGAAAGCCATGCTCACATTGTCTATAAATTTGCCTTATTCAGCCTATATTCGCTATTCATTAGGTGAATGTGATTAAAAAGCGCTCGTTCTTTGCTATAAGAAGCTTCTGACTCATCAGAATAGACTATGTTTTGATCATATCCATTCTTACCTATGGACGCTGACCGCTAGCTGAGTAAGAATGTAAGAATTACAGGTTTAAAATTGCTTTAACCCCATTATTTGAGAACTGAGGATAGCCTAGTGCAAATCGTTGCTGACGAGAACATTCCCTTATTAGAACAATTCTTTAGTGAATTTGGTGAGATTCGTANAGTTGCGGGTCGAACTATGACGAGCGATGATGTGAAAGATGCGGATATTCTATTAGTTCGTTCGGTAACGAAAGTTGATGAAGCACTAATTGCCAATAGCCCAGTCAAATTTATAGGAACCTGTACCATAGGTACCGATCATATTGATTTAGGTTATCTAGAAGCATTAAATCAGCAAAGAAGCATCAGTAAACAACAGAAAATCGCTTTTTCTAGTGCGCCAGGCTGTAATGCTGAGGCGGTAGTGGATTATGTATTGAGCGCTGTAAGCGTTTTAATCGATCAGCGTGATCAAGTATTTCAAGATTTATCAGTGGGCATTATTGGTGTGGGTAACGTTGGTTTGCGTTTACGCCAGCGTTTAGAGGCCATGGGATTAACCGTAATTGCTGTTGATCCGTTCAAGAACGAAGAAGACGTTGGTGAGTTATCAACACTAGATGAAGCGTTGAAAGCTGATGTAGTGAGTTTACATATACCGCTAACACTTGAACAAGATGCCGGCGAACATGCAACTCACCACTTAATTAATGCTCAGCGTTTACAGAAAATGAAGCCGGATGCCTGCCTGATAAACAGTTGCCGTGGCTCTGTGTTGGATAATGAAGCACTGAAAGCTCACATGGCTAGTCACACTGAATTCGAAGGCATTATTGATGTATGGGAAGGCGAGCCTAATCTCGATTTGAAATTGATGAATCGTTGCATGCTAGCCACTCCGCATATTGCAGGGTATTCCTTAGATGGAAAGATGCGCGGTACGGAACAGGTTTATAAAGCGTGTTGCCAGACATTTGGTCTTCCTATTCGCAATAAATTAGCACAATTTCTGCCTGAGCCTTCGATTAAAAGAATTAAATTTGGCGACAGTGTTCCTGTGCATCAGGCATTGCGAACAGCAATTCGTGCNGGTTATGAAATTCGCGTTGATGATGGGATTATGCGTTCCACGTTATTACGCACGGAAGGTGATCNGGAGGCAATGAAAGCTAAGTTTGATTTGCTACGTAAAAATTATCCATTACGTAGAGATATTCCTACTATGCGAATTGAAGTGCCGAGTAAACGCCAAGATTTACAGCAAGCATTAGAGGCNGCAGGATTTGATGTGCGTATGCCTAAGCCNAAGCGCTGATGCCCATAGTTGATGGTTTAAATTTANATAGTTAAGCGTAAGCAGCATAAAATTATAAGAGGTAAGATAAGATTGTGAATATAGACATTGCGCAAAAAGGAATTTTTGAAAATACCAGTCGTCATGGACGTTTAATTGAGTATGTTATTAAACCTACGGTCACTGACGATAGTGTGAAAGAAGTATTGAAAGAATTAATTCAATACACAGATAAAATTGCTGATTTAAATCTTAATATTTCCTTTGGCTCTGACTGCTGGGATCGATTAAACCCTAGCTGGCGCCCAGCCGAACTNGTGNCTTTTAATACATTGGGTTCAGGTGAATTAAGCATGCCAGGGACGCAGGCAGATATATTTCTTTGGTTAAGCAGTATTGATGCCGAAGTGATACCGTTTTCCGTGATCGATATTTATGAAAAAATGAAAACGATTGCTGATATTCAGTTAGACCTTGAAGGTATTAAGAATAAGCAAGAACGTGATCTTATTGGTTTTGTAGATGGTACTGCCAATAAAAAAGGCGATGAGCGCTTACCAGTCGTTTTGATTCCAGAAGGTCAGGCAGGAGCGGGTGGCAGTTACGTATTAAGTCAACGCTGGAAGCATGACTTACCAGCCTTTAATCACTTAACATTGCACGAGCAAGAAAAAGTGGTAGGGCGAACAAAGGAAGAAGATATTGAATTGGAAGGTGATGATATGCCTGAAGATTCTCATGTTAGCCGTACAGATGCTGATGTTGACGGGGTTGGTATGAAAATTTACCGTCGCAGCTATCCTTATATGGCGAGCCAGCTGGATGCAGAGAATGGCAATGCGAAGCCGGATAACGGTTTGTATTTCTTAGCACTTGCATGCGAAATGCAGCGATTCACTGTACAGCTTGATCGTATGCTTGGGCTAACAGAGGACGGTATTAGCGATAAACTTATGCAGTTTTCTACCCCTAAAACAGGATCTTATTGGTTTATGCCGAGTAAAAATGATTTGGCCAGCTTGGTTGGTTTAAACTAATTTAAGACGGTTACTCTTGTAGCCAATGTGGGCTCGCTAAATATTCTATCGCTAAATTATCTCCGATATTAATGTTTAGCGCCTGTTCACTTTCTGCTTTCCAAATAATCGTGCTTGCCGGATTATACTTATCGGGCTGAACTGATAATTCATATTGATAGCCGCGCCCAATATACGTGGTATCGATTAATGTGATACCTGTGTTCTGTAGGCTTTTATTCAATGAAAGGTGNTGAGGCTTGAATAACCAGTAGCCTGAACTTTCAAAGTCCTTATGCCAATGGTGATCAATTCTATCAAGTATCTTTTGGCTATTGCGAAGGCTTGCAATATTGCCTGACTCCATAAAATTGGCGACAGCACAGCTTTTGGGCTGGTTATAAACGACTGCNGGTTTATCAAGTTGAGCAATTTCTCCAGCAACCATAACCGCTGTTTTATCTGCAAAGGCAAACGCTTCTTCTTTTGCGTGAGTCACAAAAATACAGCTAATATTATGATCTTTTAATAAGCGGCGAAGGTCGGCCATCATGCGGCGTTTNACCTGTCCATCGACATTAGAAAAAGGCTCATCCATCAAAAGCAATTGTGGCTTTGGTGCTAATGCCCTGGCTACAGCAATACGTTGCTGCTGACCGCCTGATAGCTCGTGTGGGTAGCGTTGCTGCATATCTAATAGCTCTACTAATTGTAAGCTTTCTTCAATACGTTGCTTGCGTTCTTCTTTGTTTAAGTCGGGTAAGCCATAAGCAATGTTTTGACTAACTGTCATATGCGGGAACAATGCGTAGTCTTGAAAGATAAACCCGACACCACGTTGTTGAGGTGGGATATTGGTTACTTTTTCAGTAGCAGAATTGCTATTGAAAAAAACACTGCGACCAAATAAATCAATTTCGCCTTGCAAGGGAGTAATCAACCCCGCAATTGTTTTTAATGCCGTTGTTTTTCCACAGCCACTGGGTCCCAATAAGCATAATATCTCACCGGCTGGCAAACTAAAGTTAAGCTTGTTTAATACGTTCGTATTATCAAAGGCAACTTGGATGTTGTTCATTTCAACGGCGGTTGCATTAAATTCGGATATCGTTTGTTCTTTAATAGACATTTTATGTCGACTCACTTAATGCATTTTTTGACTGCGACTTAGCAGTAAAATAGGTAATAAACTAACCACTATAATTAATAGTGCTCCGGAAGCGGCATGTTCTAGCTGTTCGTCGGAAGCAAACTGATAAACGTAGGTCGCTAAAGTTTCAAAATTAAATGGGCGCAATAAAAGAGAGGCAGGCAGCTCTTTAACGACCTCAATAAATACCAGTAAAAATGCACTGACGATAGCAGGGGTCATAATAGGTAAATGTATTTTACGAAANGTTTTTAAACGCCCAGCTTTTAATAAAGTTGACGCGTCATCTAGATTCGGAGGCATCTGTTTATACGCGGCTTGGATATTACCGTTACTGATGGCTGAAAAGCGAATAACAAATGCGAGTATTAAAGCAAAAGTAGTGCCTGAGAATATTAAACCTACTTTTTCATACCCTAGTGACCGAATAAATGTATTCAACCATATATCCAATTGAGTAAAGGGAATTAATATACCAATAGCTAAGACTGTACCGGGAATGGCATAGCCTAATGATGAGAGAGATAATTTGGCTTGGTTACTTTTGCTAGGATTGAAACGCTGCTGACTATTAAGTAGTAATGCCAGTAAGCACGCAATTGAGGCTGCGATCGCGGCTAAAATAAACGTACTCTTACTATGAGTAAGAATGTCGCCATTTATATTCTCTACCCAATAATCGATGCAATAGCTTATTAGTGTAATTAAAGGGATCGCAAAACCTAAAGCAATCACTGTACTGCAGAATAACCAGATGAACGCCGTTTTTGTTTTATTTGCATACACTTTAGGAAAGGGCTTAGCGCTTCGACTATCAAAATTCTGCTGTTTCTTTCGACTGTTTTTTTCTAGCCCAATTAACGTGAGAACAAATAATAATGTTAAACAGGATATTTTTGCAGCGCTGGATAAACTGCCATAAACCAACCAGCTATCATAAATAGCGGTCGTTAACGTGCTGATGGCAAACAGTTGCACCGTCCCATAATCGGCTAAAGATTCCATTGCCACAAGAGTGCAGCCTATCGCTAAAGCGGGTCGTGCAATTGGAAGATGGATGGTCCAAAAAATTTTACGCTCGCTAGCGCCCATTAATTGAGCCGCTTGAGTTAGGCTTTGTGAGCGTTGCTCAAAGGCATTGCGCAGTAATAAAAATATATAAGGATACAGTGCCAAGCCGAGCATTAAGCTTGCCCCCCAAATGTTACGAATATCGGGGAACCAATAATCCTGAGGGCCTTGCCATTGAAATACTAAGCGCAAACTGGATTGAATGGGTCCTGCATAGTCCAGCATATCAGTGTATATATACGCTGAAATATAAGCGGGTATCGCTAGCGGAAAGATCATTAGCCACTGTAAATACATACGGCCTTTAAATTCATAGTGAGCACACCACCAGGCTGGGGCTATTGCAAAAATACAGGCGAAGATAAGTGAACCACTGACAACAAGTAAGCTGTTGCTTATATAATCGGATAGAACGGTGTCGACAATGCCTGAAAAAGTATCGTCTATGACATGCTGGCTGAAAGGTAGGTATTCAACAATTGATTGATGAATTAATGCCGCAACGGGCAATAATATAATAAAACTGATTAGCGCCGTTGTTAAAGAAACAGCCGTGGCGCTAATCTGTGGTAATGCTTTAAAGCGATTGTTCATTAGTGTGAATTATTAACTCAGCATATTGAGGCCAAGATTATAAGTCAAAACGTACCTTGTCGACTAATTTCAATGCTTGTTTTTGCAATTTAGCAACGTCTTCTAAAGGAAGTGGATCCGCTTTAAAGGTTCCCCAGCTGCTAACTAGGTCAGAAACTTTAGCAGTAGGCATAACCGGATATTCCATATTTAGCTCAGCGTATAAACTTTGTGCTTGCTTGCTGGTTAAAAATTCAATCAACTTCTGTGCCGATGACTTGTTTGGTGCGTACTTAGCTAAAATTGCACCGGATACATTAACGTGAGATCCGCGGTCATTTTGGTTAGGGAAGTTCAGGTTAACGGAATTTGCCCATTCAATCTGTTTCGGATCTTGTAGCATTTTTCCTAAATAGTAGCTGTTACCTAAAGATACATCGCAAAGCCCTTCTTTGATGGCTTTTACTTGTGCGCGATCATTACCTTGTGGTTTACGAGCTAAATTACTTTTAACGTCGCTTAACCATTGTTCAGTTTCTGCTTCACCATTATGAGCAATCATTGAGGCAATTAAGCCCAAGTTGTATGGGTGCTTACCACTGCGAGTACAAATGCGACCTTTAAATTCAGGCTTTGCTAAATCTTCATAGCGAATAGCACTTTGATCACCTGAACGTTCTTTTGAAGAGTAGATATTTCGCACACGCTGAGTCAGTGCTAACCAATGATTTTCTGAATCACGGAATTGAGCAGGGATATTTTCTGTTAACGTACCACTTAAGGTATAAGGCTGGCTTAAGTTTTGTTCTTTTATTTGCAGCATTTTGGCAAAATTAGAAGTTAAAACGATATCGGCAGGAGAAAGCTCACCTTCACGCTTAAGGCGTTGAATAAGCCCTTTTTTTGAAAAAATAATGTTTGTTTCAATGCCTGTTTGGGCTGTAAATTCTTTTAGAATTGGCTCAATTAGGAAGGGCTGGCGGAATGAATAAATATTAACTTCTGCTGCTTGAGCTTGCAGGGAAGCAATGCTGCTTATAGTAAGCATGCAGGTTATAAGTAGTTTGCGCATTTTGTGACCTTACTGAGTGGAATTAAATGATAATGATTCCTATTCTAGCAGAAAGAGTTCTCGCATCAAGTGGGCAAGTGATGTGGAATCCCCTTGAAGGCGAACAAACTCAAGTTTTTGCGCCAAGCTGGTGGTAGGATCTTCTTTATCGGCTTTAAGTAAGCGGGTAAAAGCTTTACTTGCCAATACAAATTCATCAACTGACTCTTGTCTGTCAATTTCACTGAATCGAATATAGCCCTCTTCTTGCAGCCAGATAATTGCGCCAAAAGCAGCTAGATGCCTCGGACTGTGTAATCCAAACTCGTCTGCTTCGTCAGGACCACATATGTCTTCAACATACAAAATTTGTTTGGCTGGGAAGCATTTAAAGCCGTGCAGTAAAATAACTGCACAGTCTTTAAAAAAGTCGTCGATATGAACGTCAAGCATGATACTTATAATTGCTTATAAGTAGAAAAGAATTGGTTCATTTTATCGAGTGCTAGGGTTAAATCTTCTGGGCGTGGTAAAAATACAACACGGAAGTGATCAGGCTGAGCCCAGTTAAAGGCTGTGCCATGAACAATCAATATTTTCTGTTGCTCTAGTAAATCTAATACCATGCGTTCATCGTTACGTATATTGAACTTCTTAAGGTCTACTTTAGGGAAGCAGTAAAGCGCACCCATAGGTTTAGTACAGCTAATACCTGGGATGCTATTTAACGCTTCGTAGGCAATATTTCGTTGTTCGTAAATACGTCCGCCGGGTGCTACAAGATCATCGATACTTTGGTATCCACCAAGAGAAGTTTGGATTGCATGCTGAGATGGCACATTCGCGCAAAGTCTCATAGATGCCAGCATTTCTAAGCCTTCGATATAATCCTTAGCCTTCTGTTTTGCACCACTAATAATCATCCAGCCTGCACGGAAACCAGCTAAGCGGTAATTCTTAGAAAGGCCGTTGAAGGTGATGAATAATAAATCATCAGCTAAAGAAGCCGTTGATGTATGGGTAGTGCCATCAAATAAAATCTTATCGTAGATTTCATCAGAGAAAACAATGAGGTTATTTTCGCGAGCGATTTGAATAAGCTCTAACAACACTTCGTCAGGGTAAACAGCACCTGTTGGATTGTTTGGATTAATTAGAACCAGAGCTTTCGTGTTTTTATTCACTTTTTTGCGAATATCATCCATGTCTGGGAACCAATCAGAACTTTCATCGCAATGATAGTGAACGGGTGTGCCGCCAGCTAAACTTACAGCTCCTGTCCATAAAGGATAATCAGGAGAAGGGATGAGTACTTCGTCATTGCTATTCAATAGTCCCTGCATTGACATAACAATCAGCTCACTAACACCATTACCTAAAATGATGTCTTCGATGTTTACATCTTTAATGCCTTTTTGTTGGCAGTACTGCATGACAGCTTTACGAGCAGAAAACAAACCTTTTGAATCGCAATAACCTTCTGAGTCGGGCAGGTTTAAGATAACATCTTGGATGATTTCTTCAGGTGCATCTAATCCAAAAGGTTTTGGATTGCCAATATTCAATTTTAGAATGCGATGGCCATCTTCTTCCATTTTCTTGGCGGCATGCGCAACAGGCCCACGAAGATCGTAAAAGACATTAGCCAGTTTTTTGGATTTGAGAATATCCTGCATGGAGCGCATTCCACCTTAAATAAAAAGTCACATAATAATAAACGGCTAATGATACTCTTGTATGATTAAAATTTACAGAGATTGAAAGTGAGTAATTGAGAATGAGCTCAAGCAAAGAGAAAATTATTAAAACCCCGCAAGAGTGGGCTGAGATACTGGATGAAGAAAGTTATCACGTAACTCGCGAAAAGGGCACAGAACCAGCATTTAGTGGTAAATACGATGCGTGTGACAAGCCCGGGCAATATCAATGTATTTGCTGTGGTGAGGTGTTATTTGAATCTACTGATAAGTTTAATGCGGGTTGTGGTTGGCCAAGTTTTACTCAGCCAGCTTCCGGAGAGGTAATTGAGGAAAAGAAAGACATTAGCCACTTTATGATTCGTACAGAAGTACTTTGTCGCCGTTGTGATGCTCATTTAGGGCATGTGTTCCCAGACGGGCCAGGGCCTACAGGGCTTCGATATTGTATTAATTCAGTGTCGATCAAGTTAGATGAGGCTGAGTAGGAATATTATTGTTTGAAAGTCATCTTGTTTTCATAACGGGTGGCTTGAATTTAGTCGGTTTCATGTTAGTGTATTGTGCACAATACAATTTTGAGCAATATCATACTAGGGATTTAAAATTATGGCTTTATTAGAAAAGAAGATGCCTTTGCTATCTGGTGAGATTCAAGATCTATCAGAATATAAAGATCAGGTTGTTTTAGTTGTTAATACNGCCAGTAAGTGTGGTTTTACATATCAGTATGAAGGCCTTGAAGCTTTGTATGAGCAATATAAAGATCAAGGGTTGGTTATTTTGGGTTTTCCTTGTAACCAATTTGGTGAACAAGAAAAAGGCGCTGATACTGAGATTGCGAGCTTTTGTCAAAAGAACTATGGGGTAAGTTTTCCTATGTTCTCTAAAATCAATGTCAATGGTGATGATGCTGCACCGCTTTATCAAGAGCTCAAATCAGAGGCTCCAGGGATTTTAGGAACGAAAAAAATTAAATGGAATTTTACCAAGTTCCTTATTAACAAGCAGGGTAAAGTTGTCGATCGATTTGCACCAACAACCAAACCACAAGCGTTGCAAGCGAGTATTGAAAGCTTACTCGCGGAATAAAAGTACTTAAATAAGGTGTATTTATGTCAGATGAAGAGCGAATAGAAGACGTATTTCCTGCGCTTCATTTAGAAAACCAATTGTGTTTTAGCCTGTATCGTTTATCAAGAACGGTTACTCAGAGTTATACCCCGCTATTAAAGCCACTGGATATTACGTATCCTCAGTACTTGGTTTTACTCGTGCTTTGGGAGAATGAAGAGGAAGGTTTATCTTCAATGACGGTAAGTCAGTTAACCGAGGCATTGCAATTGGATACTGGCACGGTCACGCCTTTATTAAAGCGTATGGAGGCTAAAGGAATTCTTGGCCGTCAACGAGATAGTAAAGATGAGAGGGTGGTTCTTGTTCAGCTGACTGATCATGGCAGAGGCTTNCGCGAATTGGCGAAACCGATACCAGCTAAATTGCTCTGTCAGGCCGAAATGGAACCCAGTGAATTACTTGATTTACAGGGGATGCTAAGAGCACTCCTCAAAAAAATTAACCCATAACTCCATAAGCTGTCATTGGAATTATGGATTGGTAATTTTGCTTTAGCCTGCGTTTATTTCGAAAGTTACTGTTTGGGTAACCACTGGCGTAAAGCATTACTCAGCTGTTCTTGGGTGAAAGGTTTACTGATGAAGTCGTTCATGCCGGATTGAAGGCATGAAAGGCGTTCATTTTCTGACTCTAATGCTGTTAGTGCAATAATTGGCGTTTTCTTATTCAGTTGCGAGCGCCTGATTTGGCGAGTGGCTTGAAATCCATCCATAATCGGCATTTGACAATCCATAAATATCAAATCGTAATGTTTGCGGTTTGTAATATTTACAGCCTCTTTTCCATTCTCTACCATCTCAAGATCAATATTCAAGTTACGCAAGAAGCGTTGGCTTAGCATTCGGTTAACAATATTGTCCTCAACCAGTAATACCTTGGCAATTAAGGCTGGATTTTGTTCGNACTGGATGAGCCCACAGGCGTCGTTAATTAAACTATAGAAGCTTCCTTCATCTAGCTGTTTTAGTGTAAACAAGCTCGTATCATTTATTTTGTACTTGTCATCAAATTTGTCGCCAATACCAATGATTATCCGAATATCATTCTGATCAGGTAATAGATCATTGTCAGTTATAAGTAATGTGGGTAGGGGGGTGAGGTTACTGGATAATGAGTATGGTAATTGCCATTGATCTAGAAGTGTTTTGATTTTATCCAATAATGCATTTTGATTAATATTAAGACGAATGCCTCCTTGAGGAAGTTTTTCTCGTAGATTTTCTAGAGCATGTATTCCATTGGTTACTGGTAGTTGTAAGCTAAGTTCATTTTCATTTTGAGAGTTGATGTTTACATGTATGTTGCCATCTAAAAATTCAGCGAGAACTTTTCCGTAGGCTAGCCCCATCGATGTAAGTGGTTTAACAGTATAGCTGTTCGTAAAAGGCATAATCATGTGTGTAAATAACTCATCATTCAGCCTTAAACCTGGTGCAGAGAAGTGAAAAGTAATGCCTTGATCATTTTCTGAAATAGCAANATTTAACCTTTGCTCTGTTGTGTTGTTTAAAATGTTAGCGACCAAGTTAAATATTAACTGCTGTATTTCTTGCCTATTACCAATGTGACTTTGAGCTAAATCAAGTTGATAACGTAAATCTATTTTAAAAGTGTTCTCGCCCTGATACGTGATTTTTTGCAGAATTTCATTCATTAAGCTTTTAATGCTGAAGGGGCTAGCGCTGTGATAATTTTGTGGATGTTTTAACTGGGTTATGAGCTCTAGTTCGTTTAATAAGGCTAAAATTTTCTTATTATGATTAATGGCCTCTTTGAGTAATGAACTATGCTTAGAATTATTTGGGCTCTCATTTAATACGTTGAGCGTATGTATAGTACTAGTGATCGGCACCCTTAACTCATATGAAAGATTTTTTAATAGCTGCGTTTGGCTTTTATTAAATTGTATAGAATTATTTTGTGTACGTTTAAGCTCATCGTTCACAGTCTGGAGTTCGTGGTTGATGCCTGATATAGCTTCAGTGCGTTTATTTACGAGAGACTCTAAATTGCTTGAGTAGTCATTGATTGTAAATTCGGCCGCTTTTAGACGGCTGATGTGATCGTGAATTGTGCGTAATAGATCAGAGAATCGATTTATTAAAACGCCGATCTCATCTTTTCGCGAGCTGGTGATGTTTTGGATGTTCGATAATTCAATATCGCTAGGATCTATTTGTTTCAGGCGGCTTACTAATTGGCTAACGGGTAAGCTCACTAGACGATAAAATAGAATATAAATAATTAAAGCGATGCAGATGGTATAAATTAAACCTGATATAAGTGTTCGCTTGATATCTTCAAAAAAAATCATGCTTTGCTGGCAATGATCAAGTTCTAAAACAAGCTTCCCTAAATAGTTATTCTGGTAATTGATGGGATATTCGAAATATTGATTTGAACCGTGTAAAAGCATGTTGATGTTAGAGGGTGAGCAAGGTTTAGGGGATGGAGTAGCTGCAAGTTCTCCACCTTTAGCGTCAAAGATTGATGCGTTTAGGATTCCAGGATGCTCGGTTAAGCTACTGATTAATTGTTTTTTTAATGGGGTATTAAAGTTATAAGTAGCAATGCTTATTGAAGGCAGAGTTGTCTCGATTAATGAGTCGATGAAAGCCTGAGTCCGCTGTTCCCTTTGTTCTAAGTTAGACCATATTTGATGGCCACTTATTAATATTCCCAAAACGGCTGCCGCAAAAATACTGTAAAGTGCGGCATTAAATGCAAGGTTGCTTTGTAACTTGTTATACATTAATAGTGGGTCCTGCTTCTAGAGAGCTAAATCTAGATGGCAATTTAGTTGTTAAGCATATGTTAAGTAAATATTAGTTTAATAAAGATGAACGAACCATTTATATTTAGAGATAGTTTATCTTTCATAAGCTTAAGGGTCATAAAGCTGCTTTTTTTGCCAATCTTGATCTATTTCTTCTTGCTTATCAAATTCATCCTCTAGGCGCTTAGTGCTGCTGGGTCTTGAGTTTTTTATTGTGTTTTGTTGTTCTTTCAATAATGTGTCGCACTTGTTGAGTGTGTTTTGTAAATCATTGGGCAATGGATCGATTTTGACAAGTCGGGCTTTAATTTTTTTCAATGCTTGAATCGCAGCTTGAGTGTCTTGTTCTTGAATGGCCCTGTCAGCATCTTGTTGGTAGTAATAACACGCGAGTTTTACTTTACCTATTTTTGTACTGTTGGCTAACGAAAGGGCTTCTTTGCGAGAAAGGGAGCGCCTTGAGAGCGCTTGGCGTATAAACTGAATAATCGACTTCATTTGAAGTAATCGTTTCTGCTGTTTTTCTGGCTTTCTAGTGCGAGATTGTTTTCTGACTTTTTTGGGTTCGTTAATCCATAATTGTGCTTGTTCTTGTATATTTTTACTGCGTTTGTCTGGCTCAATATTGTATTTATTTAATTGCTCGATACTTTCATCGATGCTTTTAGAAAGAAACGCTAATAAGCTGTCATCTAAAAAATGCGCCAGAGAATCTACTATCTGATTAATTTGGGTGATTTGAGAGCTGAAAATAATCGTTTTTCTTGCGCGTTCAATAGCTCTTTGTTTTTTTATTTGAAAAATCCAAAGAGTGGCGATGCATAATACACTGACAAATATCACTGCAATAATGAGGCTTGTAATGGACATTGGTTAAATTACACTCTGTTTTGTATAGTAAAACGAATAAATTGCTTATTTAGAGTTTAGACTGAAAAAAAGGGGTTGACTCAAATGCGTATCCTTCATAGAATGCGCGCCGTTGATTAGCAAGACGTCCCCATCGTCTAGAGGCCTAGGACACCGCCCTTTCACGGCGGTAACAGGGGTTCGAATCCCCTTGGGGATACCATCCTTCTTTTGAAAGATCGGTATCAGTACGTGGTTAATTAATGATTGTTGCGGAAATAGCTCAGTTGGTAGAGCATAACCTTGCCAAGGTTGGGGTCGGGAGTTCGAGTCTCCTTTTCCGCTCCAAATAACTTATCCTTCTAGGCTAGAGATAAGTTATTGATTTGCAAAGAAAATGTTGCAAATCGAAATTTGATGTGTAGAATGCACATCACTCAAACGGTGTGTCCCCATCGTCTAGAGGCCTAGGACACCGCCCTTTCACGGCGGTAACAGGGGTTCGAATCCCCTTGGGGATACCATTCTTTCTTAAGAAAGAACGTATTGACAAGAAATAGAATGACAAGTGAAGTTGTTGTTCTGCTGAGGAATCAGCTAAATCATTCATGCGGAAATAGCTCAGTTGGTAGAGCATAACCTTGCCAAGGTTGGGGTCGGGAGTTCGAGTCTCCTTTTCCGCTCCAAATTCTAAAAGTCGTTTCAGGTAACTGAAACGGCTTTTTTTATGCCTGTCGTTTGGATTGCACTTAATAACGGCTGACAAAAAAGCCCCAGAGTCTAGCTAACGCAGTGTTAGTTAAGGCGTGGGGCTCTTTGTATGTGGTGCTTATTTAAAAATGGCTTCGCGTGATAGCGTATAGTTAAACGGTGTGTTGCGTATCATGGCTTCTGCCATGGCGTCATCAAGCATTTGATACTTTTCGATTTCGTCATCTGGCATGAAGTGAAGACAGTCGCCGCCAAAGAACCATAAAAGATCGCGATGAATGGCGGGTGCTAATTCTGGGTTGTGTGTTAAAAAGCGGTGAAGCCATTGCTGACCATCGAAGATTGCTGAATCATACTGTTGCGCAGAAGGGTCTTTTAAAGACTCAATCAGCTGGCTAAGTTGTTGTAGAATGGTATTTTCTTGATTGTATTCTAGACCTGATTGTTCCACTTTAGCTAATTGTGTTGCTAACTGGTTCAGTAATTCAACGTGGTAGGCGAGCCTTTGGTTCATTTTGTCTACTCTTTTTGGTCTATCTAAATAAATAGGTTATCGATAAAGGTTTAATATGACTGCATTATCCATCCAAGGGCTAGAGAAAGTCTATGGAAATGGCTTTAAAGCGTTAAAAGGAATTGATTTAACGGTTAAACGTGGGGATTTCTTTGCATTGCTTGGGCCTAATGGGGCGGGTAAATCGACGACTTTGGGTATTGTTTCATCGTTAGTGCAAAAAACTTCAGGCACTGTCTCAATTATGGGGCATGACTTGGTGAAAGATACTTTTGCCGCTAAGCAGTGCTTAGGTGTTGTTCCGCAGGAATTTAATTTTAATCAATTTGAGAAAGTCTACGACATTATTATTACTCAAGCGGGTTATTACGGGCTTACTGCAAAACAGGTTGCCAGTCATGCAGAAACCTTATTGCGTGCTCTAGACTTGTGGGATAAGCGCAATGAGAGCGCTAGAATGCTATCGGGTGGTATGAAGCGTCGATTGATGATTGCCCGAGCACTTATTCATAAACCTCAGATTTTAATCCTTGATGAGCCAACCGCAGGGGTGGATATTGAACTGCGTCGTTCTATGTGGGAATTCATGAAGAAACTCAATGAAGAAGGCACAACCATTATTCTGACGACTCACTATCTAGAGGAAGCTGAGCAGCTGTGTAAAAATATTGCGATTATTAATAACGGTGAAATTGTTACTAATACCAGCGTTAAGGCTTTGCTGGGGCAGTTGAAAACAGAAACGTTTGTTCTCGATGTTGATGGTGATTTAGAGGGCCTGCCCGAACTGAAGGATTATCAGATACGGCATGTTGATAATGAGCACTTAGAAGTAGTTGTAGATAAAGGTCAGGGCCTTAATGAGGTCTTTAGTGCTTTAACTGACGCAGGTATTCAGGTGCTAAGCATGAGAACAAAAGCGAATCGTCTAGAGGAACTGTTTGTTGATTTAGTTCAAGACGATAACGAAGTCGCTAATCAGCAGACAAAGGAGGCATAGTATGGCGCAAGATATCAACAACGCACAAAATGAACAGCGAATTGAGCGCAGTGTTTTTTCAATTCAGTGGGTTGCCTTTAGCACTATTGTGATTAAAGAAGTACGCCGCTTTATGCGTATTTGGCAGCAAACCTTGTTGCCACCTGCGATTACGATGACTTTATATTTTATTATTTTTGGCAATCTTATTGGCTCGCGTATTGGCAAAATGGATGGCGTTGATTATATGTCGTTTATTGTGCCAGGCTTAATTATGATGAGTGTGATTACGAATTCGTATGGCAATGTCGCATCATCATTTTTTGGCAACAAATTTCAGCGCAGCCTAGAAGAATTAATGGTTTCTCCGGTTTATCCATCTGTGATATTAGCTGGCTATGTTATGGGCGGAGTTGCTCGGGGTGTGATGGTAGGTCTGATAGTAACGTTATTGTCGCTTTACTTTACTGACCTGCAGCTACACAACTTGCCGGTAGTGATTGTTGTGACCTTTTTATCGGCGATATTATTTGCATTAGGTGGTTTTATTAATGCGATTTTTGCAAATAAGTTTGATGATATTTCGATTATTCCTACATTTATTATTACGCCATTAACCTATCTGGGTGGGGTCTTTTATTCGATCTCATTATTGCCGGAGTTTTGGCAAAATGTATCGATGTTAAATCCGATTCTGTATATGGTGAATAGTTTTCGCTACGGTATATTAGGAGTATCGGATGTGAGTATTAGTGCAGCAATTTCAATGTTAATCGTGTTTATTGCATTATTATCTTCGATTAGTATTTGGTTGCTAAAGCGCGGTACAGGTATGCGCAGTTAGCGCATAGGTTTTATATTTGTGTTTCATATTAAAGTTTTAAGTTTAAGGTGTTTTTGATGGCGTCGGTACACAGTGATAGCAACCCATTGGGGAAAAGTTCAGCTTATATAGACAGTTATGATGCGACTTTGTTATTTCCAATTTCACGAGCCGAGAGTTGGAAGGCAAGTGGTATTGATCGTGATACTTTGCCGTTTTTCGGTGAAGATATCTGGAATGGCTACGAAATATCTTGGTTGAATGACAAAGGTATTCCACAGGTTGCTATGGCAGAATTCCGCTTACCAGCAACAAGCCCATTCTTAATTGAATCCAAGTCCTTTAAGTTGTACCTGAACTCTTATAATCAAACGCGTTTTGCTAACAAAGAAACAGTTGAACAGCGAATGATTAGAGATCTTTCGGCAGCTTCGGGCGGTGATGTGAAGGTTGTTATATTACCTTTGAATCATTCATTTCCTGCTGAGCCAAAAGCTTTATGTATTGATGATTTAGATATTTCTATGGATAAGTATGAGCTTGACCCTTCAGTCTTAGCGTTATCGAAAGGTGATGAGGCTGGTGAATTTCAAGGGATGCTTGTTAGTCATTTGTTGAAATCTAATTGTCCCGTAACGGGTCAGCCTGATTGGGGTTCTATTTATATTGAGTATAAGGGGGCGCATATTGATGAGGCGACGCTATTAACGTATTTAGTCTCTTTACGCACACATCAGGACTTTCATGAGCAGTGTGTTGAGCGTACTTTTTGGGATATCTGGACGCGTTGCAAACCAGAGTCGTTAACTGTGTATGCGCGCTATGTTCGTCGCGGTGGTTTGGATATTAACCCTATGCGCAGCTCAGAGGCTTCTAAACCTGCGATTAATTTTAGAACGATTCGTCAGTAGCAATTCTTACTTGTTTGAGCATTAAAAGTTAAGCATAAAAAAGCCCAGTATAAAGACTGGGCTTTTTTTATTATCTATATTTTGTGCAGTTTTACGTAATGATTTTATCGCGAATTTTCTTGGCGGCACTCTCTAATGCAGCAGCGATACGGTCTTTGTCGTAACTTTTCACTTTCTGTGTGTCTAGGTATAAAGAAAAACCTTCAGAGTCATGCTCGATAAAGCTTGGGTTGGAGCCTAGGTCGCGTCTAAAATCGATAACTTGATAAGATGCTATAGGTTGTGAGAAACCTTTCATTTCAATCTTGTCTTTGAGGCGACACATTATTTTATCTTTTACGAGATTGTAAGTTTCTTCTGAAATTAATATCTCTCCGGCATCGGCATTACTTTCTAAGCGGCTTGCAAGATTCACTTCTTGACCAATAATGGTGTAATCCATACGGTTCTCAGTGCCGAAATTCCCTACGGTGCAATAACCTGTGTTAATACCCATACGTATTTGCAGTGGGGTTTTAATGCCTTGATCTAGCCACTTTTTTCTTAATATCTGCATGTGTCTGCGCATATCAATGGCCATTGCTAGGCAGGCAAGAGCGTCACGCTTAGTGCCGTTAGATTTAGGATCACCAAAAAATACCATAACGCTGTCGCCAATAAACTTATCGATGGTGCCTCCGTGTTTCAAGGCAACTTTAGACATTTCGGTTAAGTAGGTATTTAGTACGTCGGTTAAACTTTCAGCTTCCATTTGCTCAGATAGGGCTGTAAAACCAACGATGTCAGAGAAGAAAACAACCAACTTTTTACGCTGGGTCTCTAAGCGAACTTCTTTGCGGCCGGAGAAGATAGATTCCCAAATTTGTGGTGAGATGTATTTTGAAACTTTATGTGAAAGCTGTTGAAAGCGCTCTACTTGTCCTTGGAATTTACGCTTTAATCGCATTAAATCACGAGCCTGCCTGTGAGAATTGAATGCAGTAATCGCTAAGTGCATACCAACACCGATAGCAGCGGCCGTAAATACTTCATTAGGAATATCTTTGGCGGGATTAAACCCAAAAAGAATGACGCCAATTGAAGCACCAATAAAGAGAGATATTACACAGAATGTCCACGCAGTAAGACTGCCTACGACAATAAAGCTTGTGTTAATCATTATAAGAAATAGGGATGTTAGCTCTAATGGAAAACCAATTAATGCAAGTAAGAAACCACATAAGATGGCATCGCCATGAATAAGGATTTGGCGGGTTCCATAAGGGTGTCGTATGCGAAATGAGCGAGTGATTACTTGAAGTAGGTGGGGGTAAATAAGAGCAAAAAAACCTACATACATAATGTTATTGTTAAAATAACCAATAAAGTTGCCAATAATAAGCGTTATGCCGGTTGCAGCATAGCCGAGTACGCGAGCGATGTAATCCTGCATCGGCATACTTGTTTCGCTAAAATCTATTGCTTTATTATCTGTATTCATAAGTTATTTATCGACACAATTCCATGTTATATACTTCCGATAGTATAAGTTAGACCGCTTAAGTTTGGGAGTAATTTAACCCCTTTGCGCGAATTGTACTAGCAATTAGTATTGAATATTTTTATTTGGAACGGTTAACGAAACTATGGATGCAATTAAGGCGATTACTGAACGGGTTTCTGTTACAAAATTAACGGGACCTGGCCCTAATGAAGAGCAATTGAATATATTGTATCGCGCTGCTTTTAGAGCTCCAGATCATGCATGGATGCGACCTTGGCGCTATTTGACAGTCAAAGATGAAGGCCTAACGCGTTTGGGAGAGGTATTTTCAGAAGCAGGGGCATTGACTACACCAGATTTAGCTGAAGATAAGATACAAAAGCTGATGGATATGCCGAAGCGGGCTCCTGTTGTTATTGTTGCGATCGCCAATATTCAACCTCATGCAAAAGTACCTGCAATGGAACAACGTTTAGCAGTTGGTGCTGGTATCCAAAATATCTTAACAGCAGCTTATGCGCTGGGTTTGGGTGCAGTCTGGAGAAGCGGAGCTATGGCTCAAAGTAATCATGTTAACAAGTCTTTGGGCTTGGCGACCAATGAAGAAATTATAGGCTTTATTTATTTGGGGCATGTTAATTGTAAGTTGAAAAAAGCCCCCGTATTAGAAAAAGATGACTTTGTACAAGACTGGCCGATAAAAACAGCGGATTAAATGCATCGCTTACTTAAATAATCTCTATATAAAATATGGATAATTCGTTTGAAAACAACGAATTACAGCTAAATTATGCTCTAGGGCTTGACGCTATAATGCCCGGTGCGTATAGTACGCGCCTCTGCACAAGATGCAGATAGCAATATAAGGTGAGGTGGCCGAGTGGCTGAAGGCGCACGCCTGGAAAGCGTGTAACGGGCAACTGTTCGAGAGTTCGAATCTCTCCCTCACCGCCACTATTTCAAAAACCCGAAGTATTTCTTAAAGGAAGTGCTTCGGGTTTTTTCGTTTCTGCATCTTTATTTCTAGATATCTAGTTCTTTATTTACAGATCTTTAGATGGATCAAATGCTTTCACTTGTCCTTTGCGTTGCGTTTCTACTGCACGAATTTTCATGTCGGTTTGAAAGCGCCAAAGTCCTGCTATAACCGATCCACTGATGTTGTGGAAAATACTGAAAATGGCACCCGGTAGCGCGGCCATCGGGCCAAAGTATTTAAGCGCCAGTGCGACTCCTAATCCTGAATTTTGCATTCCTACTTCAATCGCCAGTGTGCGGCAGGTGACTTCTGTCTGTTTGGTTAATTTACCCGCAACGTAACCACTAACTAGGCCTATGATGTTGTGTAACGCTACTGCTGCAAAAACAGCGTAACCAACGGTCGCAATTTCATCGGCGTTAAGCGCAACGATAATAGCGATGATTAATAAGATAATACCACTGGCAATATCGGCTAGATATTTATTTACTTTGTTGGTAAAAGCAGGTTGGTAGTGAGTAATTAATACGCCAGCAGCAATAGGAATTAAAACCATTTTTATAATGCTGAATAATATACTGAAGCTATCTACTTGAACCATTTCACCGGCGGTTATGCTGATGATCCAAGGTGTTGCCACTACGCCCCAGAGTGTAGAAGTTAACGTCATGCTCACTGAAAGAGCGACATCACCGCGAGCTAAAAAGGTCATAACGTTGGATGCTGTTCCACCTGCGCAAGCACCAATAATAAGCATACCTATGGTGAAATCATCAGATAGATTGAAGGCTTTTGATAGCAGTACAGCCGTTAATGGCATAACAGTGAACTGTATGATGATTGCTAAGGCGATTGGTTGAGGGTTGTTCCATACGCGCTTAAAATCGGTGACTCTAAGTGTCAGCCCCATGCAAAACATAACCAGAGCTAATAATGGGATGATAGAAGACTTCCATCCAATTAAAGGGGAGGGATCATAGTAAGCGAGGAAAGAAACGACTATGGCTAGTATTGGGAATAATCGACTGATCGATAACATGGCTGACTCGCTGACTTTTTAGATGAATTAATAGGGCGCCATTGTATCCTAAAGCAGCTGATAGCAGTAAAGGCTAATGCCACTTTATGATCGTTTACAGTATTGGAGAAAACAAGCGTGCTGCTTTTGATGCCAGAGTTACAAGAAAATTATGTTCTTTGGGGTAGGTTATACTGTGACTAAAGTCGTGTAAAAACATGGTTTCTACTTCTTTTCCCAGCTTGTTACATTCAATTAATGCATTGAGTTCGAAGTTGATGCGCAATGAACGATTATCTAAATTAGCACTGCCGATATAGCTTAAATCATTATCAATCAGCATGGTTTTTTGATGCAGCAATCCAAGTCGATATTGTGAAAAATGAATGCCTAATTTTCTTAGTTCACTCACATAATTACGAGTTGCCAAAGATATAATAAAATTATCGTGCTTATCCGGTAATAAAATTCGAACATCTAAGCCTTTTAGTGCCGCGAGCTGTAATGCACCAACTACATTAAGGTCAGGGACAAAGTAAGGCGTTGCTATCCAGACTCTTCTTTTTGCAGAAAGGATGAGATGAACGAAGCTTAAACTCATTGTTTCTATCGTGTCGGAAGGGCCACTGGGAATGATCAGTGCTTTCATGTTCTCTTTACTGCGATAAGCCTGCCAGTCTAAGTTAAGCACTGTACGCTGGGCCCAATACCAGTCTTCCACAAATGACAATTGTGCTGCTAATGTTGCTGGTCCATCGATTTGCAGGTGGGTATCTCGCCATAAATCTACATTAGGTGTGCAACCTAAATATTCATCTCCGACATTATGGCCGCCAATGAAGCAGGTTCGGCCATCAACTACTACAAGCTTTCGGTGATTTCGAAAATTGAGTTGTAAGCGATGCTTAATGTTGCGTGGGTTAAAGCGACTGCATTCTATGCCCGCTTTTCTCATCTCTACTAAATACTGGCTTCTTAACCAAGCACTGCCAATTTCATCATATAAAAAATAGACCTTAACGCCTTGCTGGGCCTTGGCTATGAGTGCTTGTTGAAGGCGTCGACCAAGGGCGTCGTTATTGACTATATAAAATTGTACAAGGATGGTGTGTTTTGCCGTTTCTATGGCGTTAAAAATATGTGCAAAAGTTTGCTCGCCATTGATGAGTAAACGGACATTATTTTCCTCACTTTGAGGGAGGCGAGACATAGCTTCTAAAGGAATGAGTGCCGATGATTTATTAGTACTGACGAATGCTTCAGCACACATCTTTTGTTCAAAGTGCAGCTTGTGAAGAACCTTACTGCTCGCTTTACGAGCTTTTCTGTAGCCATGAAATTTTCGGCTGCCAAAAAATAGATACAGGGGAAGTGCTATAAAGGGAATAAACGTGAGCCCTGTGACCCACGCTAAAGTACCTTGAGAGGTTCGACCATTCCAAATAGCATCAATGGTTGCCAGTAGTCCTAAGGTATAAATCAAAGCCGGCCAGGCCCACTTATATCCCTCGATCCAGAATTCTGCTGTTGTCCAAGCCAAGATAGGCTCCCTCTCAAAAAAACTTATTCAGTATAGAGTAGGCGAGAGTTAGGAGCCAGCAGGGGAGTACTTCATCGAATGCTAGAGAGTCGCTCTATTTACCGATTAAACGCAAAAACTCACTGCGGGTTGCTTGTGACTCTCTGAAAGAACCCATCATCACAGAGCTAGACATAGATGAGTTTTGCTTTTGAACACCACGCATCATCATGCACATGTGACGCGCTTCAACAACAACGGCTACACCGCGAGCACCAGTAACTTGTTGAACCGCTTCAGCAATTTGTTTTGTCAGGTTTTCTTGAATCTGTAAGCGACGAGCAAACATATCAGTAATACGCGCGAACTTAGATAAGCCCAGTACGTTACCATTTGGCAAGTAGCCAATGTGTACCTTGCCAATAAATGGAAGCATGTGGTGTTCGCACATAGAGTACATTTCGATATCGCTAATAACGACCATTTCGTCATTATCACTGGCGAATACTGCGTTATTTACGATGTCTTCTAGAGATTGCTCATAGCCGCTGGTTAGAAACTGCATGGCTTTGGCAGCACGTTGAGGGGTATCTAATAACCCTTCACGGTTTACATCTTCCCCAAGTTCAGTAATGACTTGAGAGTAAAGATCAGACAGCGCTTTCATCGCTTCTCCAGAATATAAGTATGTGGCATAGGTATAATGCCCGCGCATTTTACGCAATTATCAAATAATGTTAAAGGACTGGTAAGGGGCAATACGTCTACAAGCGGACATAAATGCATCTTTATCAGCGATTTTTGCCGTTGTTATTAACTGATGGGCCTGGTTATCTTGTTGCAGGTCTTCGAGATCGTGGCCTAATTCAGTTAAAACAAAACATATTCGCCTAGCAATTGCTTCTCCAGAATCAACAAGTGTGAGTTGAGGAAATAGCGTTGCTATGTGTTTGCTGACTAACGGAAAATGAGTGCAGCCTAAAATAAGCTGGTCTATTTTTGTGTTTTCAGCCAGAGGTTGAAGAATGTCTTTAAGGCTAGGGATATCAAGTTTGCCTTGAAACCAAAAATCCTCGGCAATTTTAACGAGCTTACTGCTACCTATACGGGTAACTTGGCAGCCTTCACCATAATGTTTAATCAATTGATCAATGTATGGACGATTAATTGTTGCTGGGGTTGCTAGTAGGGCAATTTGCTTTGTTTGGCTTTGTTTGGCAGCGGTTTTAATGGCTGGAACAACCCCGATAACCGGAACTTCTAATGCTTCACGCAAGGCGGGTAATGCAAGTGTGCTTGCGGTATTACAGGCAATGACAACAAGATCTATATCATGCTCTTGGCAAGCTCTAACGCATAGTTTAACAATACGTTCGATTAATACATTATCTGGCTGAATTCCATAGGGAAAAAGTGCATTATCCATTAAGTAGTAGGTAGGCAATCCGGGAACAGCTTGGCGGATTTGCTGAAGAATACTAAAGCCGCCAACTCCGGAATCAAAAATAAGTGTATTAACGGCCATGTATTGCTGCTTAATCTTCTTTAAAAGTCAGGCTAAATGTTAATGGAACTGTATGAGAAATGGATGATAAGCCAACCATTTCTTGAAGTTTGTTAATTCCAGACACAAGAGCAAAGCTTTCGGCATCAATTAACATAGGTGTGATACTGGTTACTGTGATTGTGCCATTTTTATTTGGGCTAATAAGGACTTCAGATTGTCCTTCTGCTTTTTCCCCATGGAGTGATATTTTGCCTTGAAGCTGATACCGAGTATCAACGCCCTTACTTGCTTGTTCTAGCACAGCAGAAGGAATATCGGCTTCAAATTGCGCTGCACTAAACGTTGATGTTTCAAATAAGTGTTCTTGCATGCGCTCATCACGAACTGTGATTCGAGTGTCCACGCTGTTAAGGTCGATGTTTATTTTTGCATAACCAAACTTATTAATTTTTCCGTTGAAATTTTTAAATGAATGAATTTCGGTTACGTGAATATTTTTAGTGGTTAAAAAATGAATACTAGACGGTTGTTGCAAGATCCAGTCTGCAGCTGTTGTGGCGCTGAACGCGAAAGCTAAAGCAAGAGTAATAATACGCATGGAAGGTCCCTTTATCGATTTAACATCAATGTAATTGTTGTAGATTATTGAATGAATATTGGATGATCAGCTGAACTTCTGCAAGCACTTGCTCTTTATTCTCTTGTTCTAAGCGAAAACGCTGTTGGTCTTGTTGAAAACGCTCTTTTTTTGTCAGTGCTTTATAGGCATCTTTAATTGCCATGTTTTTTGTGGCGCTAAAATGACGTCGTAACGATGCAAATTGCTGTTGTTGCATTATGTCTGTGTCAATGGCGTCAGCGAGATGATGAATTCTTAGTACACCTTCGGTAATTTCGCACTGCTCAGTGATTAAAGATTGAGCGATGAAGCGAATATCAGCGATGATCTTGTTATTTCTTTTATCCAAATTTTGTTGTGCTAACTGGCGTTCCTCTTCATCTTTTATTTGTGCCTCTTTCTGGTTGCTTTTGATTTGGATGTGTAAATAGGCAGCATACAAGGCTAAGCAAATGATGATGACGGTAGCGATTATTACTAGACTAATTTTTATAGAGGGCATAAATAAATTCGATACTAAATTATGAAACTGGACGAGTATTTTACTCTGCTTTCAGGGCCCAAGCTAGCTGATTTCGGCCATTCTTTTTGGCCTGATATAATGCTTTATCAGCATCATTAATCAGGTCGATAGGATGTTTGTAAGTGTCACTTTGGGTCAACTGGGCTATACCAATACTAAGAGAAACAAACGCAAGTGGTGACTCTGGAGCATGCTGTATCTTGCACCGGTTCAAATTATCGAGCAATCTTTGAGCTTGAAGTTCTGCTTCATTGTGATCGATAGAAGGCAATATGATCGCAAACTCCTCGCCACCATAACGAGTGCATATTTCACCTGCTCGATTAAATGTTCTTTGTAAAACTCGGGCAACTTCCCTAAGGCATACGTCACCTTGTGGGTGACCAAAGTGATCATTGTAATACTTAAAATGGTCTATATCACACATTAGTAGCGTTAGGTTGGTGCCATGGCGTGTTGCTCGATCAAATTCTTGCTCTATACCATTGTCAAAAGCTCTGCGATTCGCCAGGCCTGTTAATGCATCATGTAAGGCCTGTTGCGAGAGCATGCGGTTGGCATTTGATAAATTTTGTTCGCTTAGCTCTAAATCAAATTGAATTGAATGGTGTTGAATGGCTGCGGTTAAATTCTGCCCTGTTAGTTGTAAAAAACGCAGACTTTCGTCATTTGAATTAAGAACAGGTGATGAACTATAAAAAATAATGCCCCCCATACTGTTTCCAGACTTTGAGAGCCCTATTGCAGTTAACGCGTGAATATCGTGCTGCTCTAACTCAAGTTTTTCTGCTTGAGAAAGATTCAAGTCATTTATATTACTTAATTGAACAATGCCTTGTTCTTTGAGTTTACTTTGCACCCATGCAATAAGAAGGGGGTGTTGTAATTGGATGTTATCGAAGTGCTGTTGAATAAAACTTTTCAGTTGGTGAATGTTGTCTTGTTCAAAATATATTAAAGCTTTTTGATGACCACTAATGATGGCAGCTTGGGATAATACTTCTTTTACTTTCTGATCAATATTTTGACGAGAGCTTGAATACAGTATATTTGACGCGCGTAATAATTCTTGGCTAAACGAAGCTTTATCCGCTAGAAGTTTGTTCTTTTCTTGGATCTTTTTCTCTGCTTTTCGGCTTTGCATAATAAGCTGATGCCGCTCCCAAGCATTAATTATTAATGGAGTCGCTAAGCTCAGCAGTGGAGCTTGTGCTTCGGGATGTGGCTGGCTTGGATCGAGAATAGAGAAGCCGATAATGCCCATAATTCCATCTTTATCGTTTGAAATAGGTGTTATGTGAGCCGAGTGAAAACCGTTAGGTGAAAGTTGTTGAGCTAAATGGAACACAATTTCGTTATTTTCGCCTTGCCCGTGTTCAATAGTAATCGTATCGTGAGAGCCTATAGCTTGAAGAAAAATCTGGCTGTTAGGAATATCAAAGCTCGCAGGGAATGGGGTCATTAAGCTTGCTGATCTTCGCCACTCAGCCCATAAATAGCCTTTCGACAAGTCTTCTGATAGTTGTAATATATAACAATGGTCCAGTGATAAAAATCGGCCAATTGCTTCTAATGTATCTTCCATAATCGTATGGAAGTCATCTGCAGTGCTGCTTAATAAAAGATTACCGTGGGTATTTAATAAGCCTTCAAATTCTATTCGCTGATTTAGCTGGTTGGTTGTAGCTTGAAAGTTTTGAAATACCGTGGTGAGTTGCTCTTCATGTTTTCTTAAATCTTGAAGAACCCCAATAAAACGAATGCTATCGGTTGAATTGTCGTTTGAGACTGTTATTGCTAAGGGAATGGAGTCTCCTAGCTTGTGCTTACCAATAATCGTTTGTTCTACATGCAGTTGGCGGACTTCTACGCGATCAGTGTCTTCTGTTGCTTTTTGTAGGTAAACTGGATGAGCTTCGGCTTGTTCTTCAGACATTAAGATGTTTATGGGTTTTCCGAGTACTTCATCACGGCTATAACCAAATAAGTTTTCAGCAGCGCTATCAAATGTGACAATTTTTCCTCTACCATCGATAACAATAATCCCATCGATAGAAGGTTCTTTATTGGCCGCCAATATTTCGTTTACAGTGCGTTGCTTTAGTTTCATTTTCCATCTTGATTAGTAGGGTTTACTTAATAATGGACGCTGAAAGCGGATTCGCAAGCTTATAGCCTTTAATTAAGTGTTTGTCCTAAAATAAAAATTACTTAATGTAGAAGGTTGATTAATTTTTTATGGGTAAGCGGATTAAATGGTTGATCTTACCTTTGCATGAGAGTGAGACAGACCGGCATCTCATCGGATTATCTGGTTGATGC